>JAOACZ010000121.1 GCA_026417575.1 bacterium
CCTTCAATCCGCGCACCCCCGTGAACTCTACCACCGGCGGACTCCCACCCGTCAAAAACGCATGTGCCGTACGCAATGCTGCTTCCATTACCCCACCAGTTACGCCAAAAATCGTTCCCGCACCCGTATAGTTCCCCAGTAAACTGTCTGGCAACTCCTCACCCATGCGCTGAAAATCAATCCCCGCTTGCTTGATCATGCGCGCCAGCTCACGCGTCGTAAGCACCACGTCAACGTCGGCGTATCCTGATGCTGCCATGTCCTCGTTCCGTCTGATTTCATACTTTTTCGCGGTGCACGGCATTACCGAGACCATGTAAATCCGGTCAGGCTCTATTCGCTGCGCTTGTGCGAAATACGTCTTCGCCAAAACACCCACAATCGCCTGTGGTGACTTGCACGACGAAAAATGCGGAATCATATCGTGATGAAACTTTTCCATATAATCCACCCACGACGGACAACACGTGGTAATCATCGGGAGCACACCCTTTCCTTGCGTAAGCCGTTCGACCAATTCAGCTGCCTCTTCCATGATTGTCACATCCGCGCCGAAATTCGTGTCGAATACCGCTTTGAACCCCAGCCGTCGTAAGATTGCATAAATCTTGCCCGTCAACAGCTCACCTGGCTTGTACCCAAATGCCTCGCCCAACGACGTGCGTACCGCAGGCGCTATTTGTACCACGCAATATTTCTGCGGGTCGCGCAACGCTTCCCACACTTCGCTAGTGTGATCATACTCAAAAATCGCTCCCGTCGGGCAATGCGCCGCGCACTGCCCACAACGCACGCATGGTGAATCTGCAAGACTAATCTCTCCAGCCGCCGCCATGCGCGTGTGAATTCCACGCTCCAAAAATGACAACGCCCACACGTTCTGCAGCCGCTGGCAGACATCCAAACACCGCCCACATTTCACACACTTTTGCGGATCCAGCACCACCGCCCCCGTGGAGTCATCCTTGGGTAGTGGTACAGAAATATTCGGAAAATACTCGTGCCGAACAGCAAAATCCTCCGCTAATTTCTGTAGCTCGCACGTCCCATTCCGCCCGCAGCGCAAACAATCGTTCGGGTGCGCGGATAAGATTAAATGGAGAACTGCCCGGCGCACCTCATTCAACTCGCCGTCATTCGTGATGATTGCCATTCCTTCTTCCACCGGCGTGCAACATGCCCGTAGCATTCGTCCTGCGGGCTGGACTTTTACTACGCAAATCCCACACGCCGCTGTGGGTGGTAAATCGGGATGCTTGCACAACGTGGGTATATTAATTTGCACTTTCCGCGCCGCGTCCAGAATACTGGTGCCGCCGGGTACCTTCACCGGATAGCCATCTATGCTCACTGACACCATACCCTCGCCTCCTTACCTGCTCACCGCGTTAAAAGGACAGACTTCCATGCATTGCCCACACTTGACGCACTTCGCCGGCTCGATCCGATAACCACTCTTGCGATCACCAACAATTGCCTCAACTGGGCACTTCTTCACACACAACCCACAGCGTTTGCAGCGCTCCTGCACGATCTCATAGGCAAACAACGCGCGACATTTCTTTGCTCGGCACTGCTTTGTCTCCACATGTTCACGATACTCGTCCTCGAAGAAACGCAGAGTTGACATCACCGGATTCGCCGCTGTCTGTCCAAGCCCGCAGAGCGACGCCCTGCTCATTGCCAGCCCTATCCGCTTCACCCGCTCCAGTTCGTCTACCTCCGCGCGCCCCTCGCTGATGTTCTGCAATGAACGCAGCATCTGCGCACCTCCTATCCGACACGGCGCACACTTCCCACACGATTCATCCACACAGAATCCCAAGTAAAATTTTGCAATGTCGACCATACAGTCATCCTCGTCCATCACGATCATCCCCCCTGAGCCCATCATCGAGCCCAGTTCTTTGAGCGTCTCGTAGTCCACCGGTGTGTCCAGGTACGCCGCAGGTATCACACCCCCTGACGGCCCGCCAGTCTGAATAGCTTTCAACGCTTTCCCGTTTGGTATCCCGCCTCCCACGTCGTAGACAATTTCGCGCAAAGTCGTGCCCATGGGCACCTCGATCAACCCTGAGTTCTTTACCTTCCCCGTCAACGCAAACACTTTCGTTCCACGTGAGCTCTCGGTGCCGATGCCCGCAAACCAGGCACCGCCCCGACGTAATATTGTGGGAATGTTCGCCAACGTCTCAACATTATTGATCACTGTCGGTACACCGAACAGCCCCACACTGGTCGGATACGGCGG
>JAOACZ010000123.1 GCA_026417575.1 bacterium
TCGTGGGCTCGGAGATGTGTATAAGAGACAGGTCCTGGACTGAGCAATGTGTTAGCGCGAGTGGAAGCAAGTTTGCCGCGCGAGGGGAGTGGACCGTAGTCAGGCGTGGGCACGGGTGCGAGGGGTACCGAGGAGGACGGAACGGAGCCACTGTTCGACGCGCACGTCAGTGAGGGGGAGGTTAAGGATTTTAGCGAGGGTGGTGGCGGGTATTTCCGCGCGGGCCTTGTCACGATGGCCGCCGGCGGAGCCGAAGGGTTCTAACTTTCGGCGAGCGATTGATCCGACGTTGACGGAGTAGGAGCCGCTGCGGAAGATGACGTAGAGCATTTCGCGGGCGATACCGGCGACGGCGAGCCAGCGGACGCCCATGAAGCGGGCGAGGAAGTCGGCGATGTGGACACAGACATCTGGCTGCGGGATGTCGCCGAGATAGATGACGTCGCGGCCGCGAGCTGGGTCGAGGAGGTAGAGGCCGCGGATGTAGAATTCGCGGTAAGCGGCGGGGATATCGCTTTGTTCGAGCCACTGGACCATGGAGCGGTCGCTTTTGCGGTAGAGGAAGCTGTAGGCAGCGAGGTCGGCGGTATGGACGAGTCGGGTAAGGTTATCGGTATCGGTGCGCAAGGCGAACCAGAGGGCGGTGGCGAGTTTGCGGGGCAGGGGGACACCAGCGACGAGGAGGTATTCGAGGAGGATTGTGGCGGTAGAGCCGTAATTTGGGCGGATATCAGCGCAGCGGAGAGGGGAGGCTTGGCGACGTGGGTGATGATCAATGACGATATCGAAGGGGACAGGGGGGGGCGAATGGAAGAAGTGGGGCTGCGCGTCAACTAGGGCAATTTTCGTGAAGGAATCCCAGGGGACAGCATCAACGAACTCGATAGGGACCTTGAGGGTCCGCAGGAAGCGGACATTTTGCTCACGTTTGACGGGCTGTGTGGCGACGAGGCGCACGGAGTGGACGCGTGGGCGCACGAGGTGCTGGAAGGCCCAGCCGGCGGCCATGCTGTCGGGATCAGGCTCGCCGTGGAGAAGGATGAGGAGTTTATCTTGGGGGGTGAGGAGATGGCGCATGCGATGCCACTTGGCGGTGGTGCGTGCGCTGTGCAAGAAATCCTTGAAGACTTGTGCGGTCATGATCTGAGTGCGAAGAGGACGAGGTATTGTACCCAATCGTCCCTTATGCGTCAAATGGGCGGGGATGTGCGCTTTGGAGTGCAAGAGGAGCTGGAGGAGACAGAGTAGGGGCGGGCAGCCAAGAGTTGGTCAGTATTAGGGACACGTGGAAGGCGAAGATGGTTTTTTAGTGAGGAGACGAGGGCAGGTGAAGGCTGTGTTCAAACGTGGCTTAAGGGGTAGAAGGTAGCGAAATGCCTGCGATGAGCTCGTGGTGGCAGGGGCTGCGATGTTACGTAGGAGGACAGTGGCGACGCGAGCTGGAGGCAGAGTACGTGGTTCGCGGAAAAGCCGGTTCATGAGGGACGGAAGATTCGGGGGCGGTATGTGTTGATACGCGTGCGCGGGTGCAGGTGGTTGATGGGTGTTGGAATTGCGCATACGCTTGGGAAGGCAGCTGCGCACGGGCAGGCTCAAGATATAAGTTGTGGGAGTCGGGTGCAACGAAGGGGGCAAATGGCATAAAATGTTGATTGGATTTCACCGAATTTGTTGTTGGGAGAGGGGGTGTTTGTCAGCGGAGGATTTTGGAGGAAGGATGCTGCTGGCAGGGGTGTGATTTTTAGTCAAGGATTTTTGTTAGTTGCCGATGGTGGTTCGAGTCAGTTGAGTGTGGGCTGGATGGGTGCGCGTGAAGAGGCGGGCACCGGGGCCGGTGCCCCTACATAAAGGGGGTTTCATCAGGTTGCGGGCGAGCGGGTTTAAGCAACAATTTTTGTTGAATGAAGAGGGTGGTTGAAGTCGGTTGAGTGTGGGGTGGAAGGGTTCGCGTGAAGATGCGGGCACCGGGGCCGGTGCCCGTTCATAGATGGGGATTCGGGAATTTGTGGGTGTGGAGGATGCGGGTGAAGGTACTCGTTGTTGGATTGGATTTGAATGACCTATCTCTTGTTCTTGACGTGAAGGGGGCGAGAAGATACAATCAAAGGGGATGAGACTTTTGCAGCGAGTGTTGTACTACCGGCCTGCGTTACCGGGGCTTCTTATCGTTGTGGGAACGGCGGTGATGTATGTGCTGTTTAGTCGGCACGTTATTTCTGCGGGGATTGTGCGAGGGGACAGCATGGTGCCGACACTGATACCTGGGGGACGTTATTTCATCAATCACTACATTTACCATTTACGGGAGCCGCGGCGAGGAGATTTGGTGGTATTTGTTCACCCGCTGTTTAAGGATTTAACGGTGAAGCGCGTGATTGGGGTGCCTGGGGACGTAGTAGAGCAGCGTGGGGGTCGATTTTACGTGAACGGGGTACTACTTGAGGAACCGTATGTGAGTGCGGGGACGAGGGAAGGAGAGGTGTCCGGGGGGTATTGCCGGTGGCAAGTACCTGCGCATCGGTACTTTTTAATGGGAGACAATCGAGCAGTAAGCACGGACAGTCGGGTTTTTGGGACGGTGGCGCGGGAGGACATAAAAGGGCTGGTCATGTGGCAGTAGGAGCGTGGGGTAGGAGGATTAGATTAGGGGGGAGGCAAGGGTAGTGGTAAGAGTGGCAAGTTCACACAAGTTATTCGCAGGTCCGCGTTAGAACGTAAGGCATTGATGATGAACTGGTTGAATTGCGGCGGCTTACAGGTTTTTCACAGGTTATGCACTGCGGGCGCGTGAGCGACGTGGAGCAAAAGCGAGGGCATAGGCTAGCAGGGCGACGTGTGCGGGTTCAGGTACGACATCGAGGACGAAGGTGTGACTGAGTTTCTGGGGAGGGGAAGCGGAATCTGCGACGGTGAGGGTAAAGGCAAAGTTACCTGTGATGGCAGGGGTGCCATGGAGGAGGCCTTGAGAAGAGAGTTGGAGGCCTGGTGGTGGGATGCGGGGGGCGATGAAGGAGCCGGCCCACGGGGGGATGGTGCTGGTATTGTGCAGGTACGAGAAGAGCGGTTGGGTGTTGGGGCCGCCTGAGATGCCAATAGTAGGGGAGAGGGAGGTGTGAGCGGGGCCGTAATTGAAATGGAGGCAGCCGTTGGGGTAGAGAACGAGTTCGGCGTTGACAGGTGTGCGAGGGAAGTAAGTGGCGTACTTCCAGCGGATAGCGACGAGGGAGGCATTCGTGATGATGAAAATATCGTCGGAGGGGGTGTTAGTAATTAAGTCGTCCCAGAGTGGGGCGATGCGGATGTGGTCGCGGAGCTCTTGGTCGCTATTGGAGAAATCAGTGTCAGCGGTATTAAAATCAATGATTCCGTTGCTAGAGACCCAAAGCGACGTATAGAGGAGGCCGTAGAAAGGGAAGGGGAAGGGGAGTGTGAAAGGCCATGCGAGGTCGTCGCCGCGCCAATTTTGGGGGGTTCCACTGCCGAGCCAGTTACTTGGGGCGAGAGTTTCTCGGTAGTTATCGTGGTAGACGTTCCAAGTGTAGGGGGGTATACCTCCGGAGGCGCGAAGGGGGAGGGCGTAGTAGGAGTCTAGCGTGGCAACTGGGAGGTTGGTTGGGGTGGTCAGCTGGAGGCGGGTGGTTACGTCCAAACGGGAGGTGACGTGGGCGTTACTTCCGAGCGCGTCGGTGAGTTGGACGGTGAACACGACTGAGGTAACGAGGAGAGGTGTGCCAGTAATGAGGCCATTGGTTGAATCCAAGTGGAGGCCGGGAGGGAGAACACCTTGGGTGAGCTTCCAGGCTTGGTAGGGGCGGCAGCCGCCCAAGGCATTCAGGGTGAAGTTATATGGTTCACGAAGGAAGGCAGAGGGTAAGACGGGCGGGGCGTCGATAGCGAAGATATGGCTGGCGAGGTAGATTGAGGGATCTCCGAAGAGGTTATACATTTCGAAGTATCGGCGAGTGGTGGCAGTTGCGCCGTAGTAGGTGAGGTAGAGATATTTTGCGCGGAGGGTGGAGAGGCCGAGGAGACGGGAGCCTTCTGCGTACCAAGCTTGGAACAGGGATTTTTCGAGGATGTCATCTTCGTCCCAGTAGCTGTAGGTACTGGAGGCCCAGACGTTGATGGCGCCGCGGGAAGGGGCGCGCAACCATGTTTCTGCGAAGCACTCGTCAGCGCTGTACTTGCCGGTAAGGCAGGCAAAACTGCAGACGAAAGGATACGTTCCAGCGTTGGTGAGGGCGGCCACATCACTTGGGTAGAAGGGCGGACCGTCAGCCCAGTGATCGACGTCGCCATGACCGGAGTAGATACCGAGGAGGCGACCTTGGTTGAAGGCGGCGCTGACGTCGGCTGAGGTAGCGGCGTAGGTGCGCGTGTAGAGCTTATCGGAGGCGATGGCGCGTGGGTTCAAGAAGGTTGCGATGACATAATTGTGGGTTGCTTCGGTGATGTTATAGTTGTCGTTACCTGCCATGAAGGCTGCTTTTGACATCCAGGGCGCGGGCGGAGTCGTTTCGTAGGTGATGATTTTTTGGATGAGCGCGTTTAGCTGGGAATTGTTCATCACACTAAGGCGGCCGACAGGGAGGTCCGGGAGCCAGTCATTGGAGCCATCTACGCAGCCGAAGTAGAGATCGGTGTCTGGGTAGTCAGTGAGGGTGCTGAGGAAGCGAGGGATGTGGGCGACGTCGCCGATGAGGAGGACGGCGTCGGGGCGAGTAGCGGGTAGTTTGTAGCGCGAGGCGATGAAGTTAGTGATGGCGTGAGGAGTGGAGCCAATGGAGGAATTGGTAAGATCCACGACCCAGCCGAGGGACTGTTTGTGGGAGAGGAAAGAAGCGAGGTTGGTAGCGAAGAGTGGGTGAGCAATAACGAGTAGGCGGGGTGGGGATTTAACTTTGATGTTAGCGGGGAGGGCCGGGGAGTTGCAGGTGAGGCTGCGGAGGAGAATTGCTTGGGCCGGGGTCAAAGTAGGAGGTAGGCTGAGAGGCCGACTGAAGGTGATGGAAGCGGAGAGGCCGGAGTGGATGCGGTAGCGGCGCAAAGCGGGAGCGTACTGGAGAGGAGCGCATTCGAGGAGAACGATGCGCTGGCTGGCGATTTTACCGATTTCGACGATGCGGACAGGTTGGGAAGGGAAGAAATTGGAGGAGGCGTAGGCGGCAGGATCGCGGACGAATGGGGCGGCTTCGAGGGCGCCGGGGAGCTTGGGCACGGGGGGCTGTAAGGGTAATGGTTCGTCGGGAGGTTGGAGGGAGAGCGCGTCGCGATCAGAGGTGTGAGCTGAGAACGAGCAGGTGAACGTCGCGTCGTTGGGGACAGTGACGAGGGTACGCCAGACGGGGAGCATGGGGGCACCGATTTGCTCGGTGTGGCCGACGTTGGGGGCGAGAAAGCTCGTGAAACGGCCGTGGGGAGTGGAGGTGGATTGGACAGAGAAGGTGAATTTGCGAAAGGTCAGGTTAATGCGTTGAGGGGTGGAACTGACAGTGACAGTTGGGGCGGGGATGTTTGCCGAGGGTGGGGGGAGGAATTGAAGGCCGCGATGTAGGGAGAGCTGGAGGACGCAAGCGGGGGTTGTGGTTGCGTGGGCTATGGCAGCGTGAGCGAGGCGCAGGGGGGAAAGGAGCATGGTGGCAAGAAGGGGGGCCAGGCAGCGGCATATGCGCAGAGAGGGCTTCATACATACATTGTACGATGCTGGGTGGAGGCGAGTAACAGTGGGGTTACTGCTCTGGGGCTGAAGAGGAAGTTTTGCGTGGGGAAGACGAGTGGCTGTGGCGCGAGGATTTTTCATGGTGCTTGATGCGGTTCCAGATGGCATCCATTTCGGCGAGTGAGGATTGTTGGGGTGATTTACCGTGGGCGGCGAGTTCAGCTTCGATTTGGCGGAAGCGACGGATGAATTTTTCGACGGTGTGGTGCAAGGCGCGCTCAGGTTCGACATTGAGGAAGCGAGCAACGTTGACGATGGCGAAAAGGAGATCGCCGAGTTCCTCGGTGATATGAGGAGCATTTCCGGCGGCGATAGCGGTGCGTAGTTCATGGAGTTCCTCATCAACTTTGGCGAGGGCCTCGTCAACGTTGTTCCAGTCGAAGCCGACTTTTTGGACGCGGTGTTGGACTTTACGGGCTTTGGCGAGGGCGGGCAAGTGACGTGGGATGCCGTCGACGAGGGAGGAGCGGGTGGAGTGGGCGTGTTCCTGTTTTTTGAGTTGTTCCCAGTTGTGGAGGACTTCGGCTGGGGAGCTAAATTTAGCACTACCGAAGACATGAGGGTGGCGGCGAATGAGCTTGGCTGCGAGGCATTCGAGGACGTCGGAGATGGAGAAGGCGCCGCGTTCGGCAGCGATTTGGGCTTGAAAGACGATATGGAGGAGGAGATCACCCAGCTCGTCGCGCATGGCGGAGTCGTTTTGGTCGTCAACAGCTTCGATGAATTCGTAGAGTTCTTCAGTGAAGGAGGGGAGGAGAGAGGCATGAGTTTGCTCGCGGTCCCAGGGGCAGCCGTGGGGGCTGCGCAATTGGCGCATGATGTCGAGGATGCGAGAGAAGCGTTCGCCGTCAGTTGGAGGTGCAGAAGTCATGCCATTGTTTCTCCAGGGTTTGGACGAAGACAGATTTAAACGAGGCGAGAGAGACGGGGCGGGTTGCACAATCTTTGAGTGCGATAGGCTGTTTACCAGGCAAGCCGCACAAGTGGATGAAGGAGAAGGGGGTCAGGTCATTTTCGACGTTGACAGAGACGCCATGGTAACAGACCCAATGTTTGAAGGCGCAGCCCAGGGAAGCGATTTTACGTTCGCCGAGCCAGGAGTGGCGTTGGTAGGGGCCTTGGTCCGTGGCGATCCAGACGCCGGTGAGGCCGTTGATGAGAACAGGATTAGCGCCGAAGCTGGCGCAGGCGATAGCGACGGTGTTTTCGAGCATGCGCAGGAAGGAGCGGACGTTACGGCGGCGAGTGGGGAGAGCGAAGATGGGGTAGGCAACGAGCTGACCTGGGCCATGGAAAGTGATATCGCCGCCGCGTTCGACACGCACGACGGGGATGTGGAGTTGCTGAGGGGGGACGAGGAGGTTAGCGAGGGAGCCTTGCCTGCCGATGGTGAAGACGGGTGGGTGCTCAACGAGAATGAGGGTATCATTGCAAGTGCCGTGGATACGAGCGTCGAGGATGGCGTGCTGGCGAGCAAGCGCGTCAGAGTAGTCACACAAGCCCCAATCTTGGACCTCAAAGCGCATGAGCAGCTTCGCGGGCGGCGCGGATGAAGTTAGCGAGCTTGACGGGGTCTTTTTTGCCGGGAGCAGATTCGACGCCACCAGCGACATCGACACCGAAGGGGCGGACGATGCGGACAGCATCAGCCACGTTGGTGGGGGTGAGGCCGCCGGCGAGGAGGACGGTGAAGCCAGTTTCTACGAGGCGACGCGCAAGGGACCAATCAGCGCGTTGGCCGGTGCCGCCGAACGTGCCTGGCACCGCGGCATCGCAGAGGAGCATATGAACATTCCGCCATTGATCTAGTTGAGGGATCTCAGCTTCACTGCGGAGGCGGACGGCGCGGATGGCACGAGGGAACCAGGGGCGGCACAGGTCAGGAGTTTCGTCGCCGTGGAACTGAATGAGGCTGAAGTGGCAAGCCTGATCGTAGAGATGGACGACGTCAGGTGGTGCGTTGACGAATAGACCGACAGTGAGGATGTGAGGTGGCAAGGCACGACAAATGGCTGTGGCGGATTCGAGGCTGAGGTAACGGGGCGAGTTAGGGAAGAAGTTCAATCCGATGGCGTCGGCGCCGAGCTCGGCGGCGGTGAGCGCATCATCCAACGAGGTAATGCCACAGATTTTGATGAACAGCCGCATAGCAACCGAGGGTGTGTTTATGCGGAGGAAGGGGGTGGGGATGAGGTGCGGAGGAGATCGTGGATAGCGGCGACGACATCGTCGTGGCGCATGAGGGCTTCGCCGACCAAGATGGCGTGGGCACCAGCGCGCTGGACGCGAAGGACGTCGGCGTGAGTGAAGATGCCGCTTTCGCTGACGAGGGTGATGTGGGGTGGTGCGAGGCGAGCGAGGCGCTCCGTGGTTTCGAGGGTGACGGAGAAGTCACGCAAGTTGCGGTTATTGATGCCGATGACGGTGGGATTAAGAGCGAGGGCGCGCTCCATTTCGTATTCGTCGTGGACTTCGAGGAGGACGCCGAGGCCGCGAGCGAGTGCGTGAGCGTGGAGGTCAGCGAGCTGGGGCTGTTGCAGGAGGGCAACGATCAAGAGGAGAGCATCGGCGCCGTTGCGCCAGGTTTCTTCGATTTGGAGGGGATCGAGGATGAAGTCTTTGCGGAGGACGGGGAGGTGGGTATGCTGGCGAGCGGTGAGGAGGGTTTGCCAGGAGCCTTGGAAATAGTGTTGGTCCGTGAGGACAGAGAGGGCGTGGGCGCCGGCGCGGGTGTAGGCGGAGGCGAGGGCTGCGGGGTCGACGTTAGCGCGGATGACGCCGCGTGAGGGGGAAGCTTTTTTGATTTCAGCGATGAGGGCGACTGGGGAGTGGCCACGCAAGGCGGGGGCGAAGGGACGTGGAGAGTCGGTACGTTCGCCGTGAAGGCCGTGGCGGCGCAGGGCAGCAATTTCATCGTGTTTGGTGCGGGCGATACGAGTTAGGAGGTCGTCAGCCATGGGCAGTATTGCTTGCGGTGATGAGGCGCTCGAGTGCGCTGCGCGCGGCGCCGGAGGCGAGGGCAAGGCGAGCGAGGCGGATACCATCGTGCCAGGATGGGGCGCGTCCGGCGACGTAGAGGGCCGCGCCGGCGTTGAGGAGCTGTCTCTTATACACATCT
>JAOACZ010000143.1 GCA_026417575.1 bacterium
GTCAGATGTGTATAAGAGACAGGGTTTGATGTGGGGGGCGGGCGCGGGGTGCCGGTGATGCGGGAAGTCGAGGGGGGTGTGACGGGGCTCATTTTAGATGCGCGTGGGCGACCGCTGCCATTTTCGAGCGATGGAGCGACGAATGCGGCCGCGCGCGCACGTGACGCGCAGGCGGTAGGTCTGCCGGTTCCAGCGGTTGCTAAGGCGGAGGAGGGAAGGTAAGGCATGGGTATGGCATTTACACCTGGCTTAACAGTGAGTGAATGCGTGACCATTCGCAAGACGCGCCGGCTGCCGATCCGGGGCAAGGTGCTGGTGGGAGAGGGGACGCAGGTTGAGGCGGGTACGATTGTCGCACAGGCGGAGCTGCCCGGGCCGCTGGCGGTGATAAAGGCGGCGGGGATACTCGGCTGTTCGCCGGAGCGGCTGAATCTCTACACTCGTGTAGCTGCAGGAGTGCGGGTGAAAAAGGGGGAAGTGGTGGCGTCACGCAGCGTGTTGTTTGGGCTTTCGACCACGGGAGTGCGCAGTCCGATTGATGGCACGGTAGAGTATGTCTCGCAGCTGTCGGGAAACATCGCGGTGCGAGGGGCGCCCACCTTGGTAACGTGTCGTGCGTACGTGGCTGGTGTGGTGGTGGAAGTGCTACCAGAAGAGGGTGTGGTGATTGAGACACAGGGTGCGTTCGTTCAAGGAATTTTTGGGGTGGGGGGCGAGCGTCACGGGCGGCTTGTGTGGTGTGACAATGGGGGAATGGTGCTAGGCGGGGAGGATATTGGGGAAGATCACCGCGGATGTGTGGTGATGCATTCAGGGCGGATTGCGCGGGATGCTTTGGCGGCTAGTGTGCGCCATGGGGTTGTGGGGATTGTGGGGGCAAGCATAATTGATGAGGACCTAATGAGCTTTTTGGGGTATGACATTGGCGTGGCGATTACAGGCGAGGAAGCAATACCGTTTACGGTCATAGTGACTGAGGGCTTTGGCCAACTGGAGATGCCGGCGAAGACACGAGGGCTGCTGGCACGGCTTGCGGGAGCGGAGGCATCGTTGAACGGAGCGACGCAAATTCGGGCGGGCGTGATTCGGCCGGAGTTGATCGTGCCGCGGCGAGGCGGTGAGGGGGCGGCAATGGCGCGGCCGAGGCATGAGCTGCGGATAGGCACGCAGGTGCGCTTAATTCGGCGCCCGCGGTTTGGCGCCGTGGGGGTGGTAGTAGGGTTACCAGAGCAGCCAGTGCAGATAGAGACCGGTTCCCATGTACGTGTGGCTCTGGTACGGTTAGTCGACGGTACAGAAGTGCGTGTTCCACGCGCAAATCTTGAGATTATGGCCGAGTAGGTGGTCGGTCAGGTTTTTGAACAGGGCCCTCCGGGCGGCGAGCCATTGGGTTGTACGATAAAGATAGCAGGAGTGAGTAATTCGGTGGTGCGCAGACAGAGGCGGAGGCACATTTAGCTCGCACAGGCCAAGGATGCTGTGATGTTGCTTGCTGTGCGGGTGTGGTGAACAGGAATTGAGTACGATCAACGCGGTGCGGTGGTCTCCATGCCGCGATGGGATTTTTCCCATTGTGTTTAGCTTAAGGTGAATGCGACGTTGCTTTATCTGTCTCGTTGTGCCCATGTCGAGCACGACTGAAGTGGCGCCAGTTTGGTTATCGGGGGTTATGTGACTTGGAGACCATGGTCATTTGATTCTGGTTGATGAAAATGGTACTTTTAGGGAGGGTGCCTCGTTGATGGTGCTCTATGTTTGACGAAGAATTCTCAGACCGAGCTGGGACTGTACTACACAACGAAGGAGCGAGAGAGCAGCGGTACGCTACCATCCTGGCGTCGGCCAATTTGGAATGTGTATATTGTTTGGCTAGTGGTCATGGCGTTTGTGCTGGCGTGGTACGAGAATTGCGGCAACTGGTGGTTTCCCTGCTCGCCTGACCCTCTGCGTGCGCGCATGACGATTTGCCACAATGTGTACGCGGGTCAGACGGAGGGTTTGTTGCGCGGGTCTCTTGCACCGTCCTTTACACCTGGCCCAGCACTGCGTGCGATTGAGAATGCGCACCACGGAGGGGTGGAGTGGCCCTGTCATCCGTACAATGTTGCCTACTACAAGGGACGATACTATCTGTACCACGGTGTAGTACCTGTAGTGACGCTCTTTTTGCCGCAGCGGTTCATGCTGGAGGCGTACATCCCGAAACATCTTGCGGCGGTGATGTTTTTTATCGTAACGCTTGCCGCGCAAATATGGTTTACGTGGCGTTTGTTGGCGCATCGGTTGTCGGGGCTACCGCGGTGGCATTATCATGCTGGTGCGGTGATGTGGTCGTTGAGCTTACCGGGGCCGTATGTGTTGTGCGGGCGCGGCTTTCTACGAGGTGGCAAGTAAGAGTAGCACGCGCTGGTTGAGCCTGGATGATGTGTCAATGCGGGCAGCGTTTACCTTCGAAGGTGCGGTCATCAGAACGATTTCGCGTGGGTGAGATGGCGAGGAAAGGGGTGTGGTTTCAGGCGGTGCTCGTAGGAGTGGTGCTCATCGCCGGGGCGTTAGCGGTGGGTTACCGTTTAACCGCGCCTACGTTCTGGGTAGACGAGGCATACGCCCGTTTCCAAGGGCTAGGGTCGGTGAGGGGAGTGCTGCGGAGTGGGGATCCTCACGTGGCAAGCTCGCACTTGTATCATTTGATCAATCGCGCCTGTGAAAGTTTGGTGCGGGACATTGCGCTGGGCAATCGCCTGCCCCAAGCAGTGGCGGCATGGGTGTCGCTGTTGTTTGTATACTTGTTGGGGCGATTATGTTTTTCGCCAGGGGCCGGTGTGATGGCGGTGCTTCTGCTCATTACGCATCCTTTCTTTGTGCGGTATGCGCAGGAGAATCGCATGCAACAGATGATCAGTGCGGGCATGCTGGCGTCGTACTACAGCAGCGTGCGGTATCTTTACACACGCCAGCTAGGGTGGCTGGTGGGCTACGTGGTGGGCACGGCTGTGTTAGTGCGCTGCGGGTATGGAGTGTTACCGATGGTGATTCTGGGCGTGTTATGGGCTGCGATCTATGTGCAGCAGCGTGGCGGTGAGCACCCGGTGGAAGGCCGTACTATGCTTGAGTGCTTTGCAGGGATGGTGGTAGTGATAGCACTGTGGCTACCTTATCCTCTTTGGTTTCTCACTGAAGCGTATGAACGCGGCATTGCGGCGAGTCTGACCCGGGGCGTTTCTGCGTTGGACGTATTTTGGGAAGGACCGGCGCGGCTCCTGCCTCAGGCGATATTCGAGTATTGTCACAGGGCGTTTGTGGACGGGCTGCCGTGGCAGATTGCGTTGGTACTGTTTATCGTGGCTTTGGTGGGGAGTCTACGGTATCGGCGGGGGACGGCCTGGGGCATTGTGGCGTTTGGGCTCCTGGTGACAATTGTCTCATTTCACATGATGAACGAAGCGCGTGGCGGCACAGTGCCGCGGCGGTATGTGTATCTGTGTCCATTGACCATGGTCATGCTTGGCGGGGGGATGGCGATGACGGTCGCACTATTTACGGAGGCGTGCCAGGCAGGGATGCGGCGCGTGACGAGGTCGCCAGGCGTGCACGAGCGTATTCGGTTGTTTATGCCTGTGGTGGGGTGGGTCGCTGTGAGTGTGTGTGTGGCCTTGCCGCTGGTGTGTGACCACGCATATCAATTGAGTCAATATTACTTTACGGACCGGCATGTTTACCGGACGATGGCGCATGTTTTAGATATGTGTGCGGGGCCGGGGGCGAGGGTTATCAGTATTGACACGGATGTGCGGGACTGGGTACTACGCGAGTATGCTGCCTCGCAGACATGGCGGCTGACGGGGATCTACACAACGCGCAGTTATGCTGGGAAGCCGGCGACGTTTTGCGAGGAGCTACTCCGGCGCGAGGTTGCTGTTACCAGTGAAGTGTGGCTGACGCAGGTGGATCTCTCTGCGTACGGTATACCGCGGGAGCAATATGTAGTGGTGCCGTGTGGCGAGTCATGGCTGTCTCTTATACACATCT
>JAOACZ010000030.1 GCA_026417575.1 bacterium
AGATGTGTATAAGAGACAGGTACTGGGACAACGCGTTTCAATCCACGCGCTCCGCGCGGAGCGCGACGGTGGCTATTATAACATGTTTGTACTGTTACGGATAGGCGGCGCGTTGCGCGAATCGCTCGGGTAAAGGTATGTCAAAGATCAGGTGGGGGAGTGTGGTGTGATCTAAGACATTGCTGGCGAGTTGGTTAGGATGTAGTAGGTGAAAGCATTCGATTATGTGAGCTTGTGGTTCGCGGAATGAGTGAGGTGTTAAACGAGCAAGGGTTCTTCCAAGTCCAGTATTTGTTTGGTGCCATGATGTTCGACGCGGTGGCGCCATTCATTGCCGAGGAAGTAGAAGCGAAGGCTGTCATGTTGTGGATCGAACTCTTCGAGGAGGCGGTGGCGGAGGAGTGACCACTGGGTGTTGTCGACGAGGCATTCGAAGACAGAATTTTGGACGCGTTGGCCATAATCGAGGCAAGCTTTGGCGACGCGTCTGAGGCGGCGGCGGCCTTCTGGGGTAGTGGTAGCAACATCGTAGCTGATGATGACGTACATGGGGGCTCCTGGTTATTTCCAGATGAAAGCGGGGTATGCGTCGAGGTCGCCGCGGAGATGCCGGGCGAGCAATTGGGCTTGGATGAGGGGGACGAGGCCTAGTTCAACTTCCTCGTTGAGGAAGGGGTGGCGGAGGGTTTCGCGTTTACGGTTTTGGTAGGCGACGATGAGTTGTTTACGAGTTTGGTCATTCATGGAGACAGCACCAGTTTCGTGGGTGAGGAAGCCATCGGGGTGAACTTGGTGGAGGTTAATGAGGGAGAGGGCGAGGCGGTCGGCGAGGATGGGGCGGAGTTCCTCCATGAGGTCGAGGGCGAGGCCATAGCGGCCGGGGCGATCGCGGTGGAGGTAGCCGACTTGGGGATCGAGGCCGACCACTTCGAGGGCACTGCGGAGATCGTGCATAAGTAAGGTGTAGAGGAAAGAGAGCATGCAGTTGAGGTTATCGAGGGGCGGGCGGCGGGAGCGGGCGCGAAAGAAGAAGTGATCTTTGTTAGTGAGGATGAGGTGATCAAGGACGCCGAAGTAGGCGGCGGCGGCCTGGCCTTCGATGCCGCGTAGTTCGTCGAGGGAGAGGCGGGGATCGAGGGAACGGAGGAGATGTTCGAGAGTAAGGATGGCGGTGGAGAGGGGTTGAAGGGAAGAGAGTTGAGGGTGATCGCGGAGTGCGCGTTGAAGGACGGTGCGGCAGTTGGAGAATTTGGCGGTAAGGATGGCGGAGGCAATCTGGGCGGAGCAAAGGTCGTCGTCGGCGCGGCGATATTGCGCGCGGCGGAGGAGCACGTTGCCGCTGATGGGGCCGCGGACGCTAGCGAGGAAGCGACCATGTTCAGTGAGGAAACTAATTGCGACGTTGTTTTCGGCACAGAAGTGCATGACGTCTGGGGTGCATGTTACCTGGCCAAGGCAGACGATACCGGCGATGGTGTGGAGGGGCAGGCGCAAGCGTTCTTGGTGGTCGACTTGCACGACGATGTTCAAGCCATCTTTGCAGAGATACGCGCCTTGGGTGGTGACGTAGAGGGTGTTAAGGAAAGCTTTCATGAGCGGCGTGCATGTGAGAGGTAGGAGAGTGCGGAACAGCCGGAGGTGACGCGCGGCATGCAGCGGCTACGCAAGGAGCAGAAGCGGCATTTTTTATCGTAGGTGGCGGGCGGGGTGACACGGGCGTCGAACAGTTCATGAAGACGGAGCGCGGCATGGCGGGTGAGCGCGCGCAGCGTTTCGTTGAATTCCACTGGATGCCGGCGGCGAATTTGGCCGTAAAACAGCGCGCCGTTGGGCACGGGGATAGCGAGCATTTCTTCGAGGCACAGCGCTTGGGCGCAGAGCTGGACTTCGTCGGCGCGGTGCAGCTTCGGTTTGCCACGTTTGTATTCAACGGGGAACGCAGCCACGATGCGGCCGCCGCTGCGCGTGAAGGCAACGCAGTCGGCTACGCCGGCGAGACCGAGTGCGAAGGAGCGGAGCGGGACTTGGCGCGCGATACGTGTGGAGCCGCGGGTTTCGCTGCCGAGCTCGTGGACGTGCGCGTGGAGGATGTTGCCTTCGACAGTGCACTGGTTATCGTCCCACACGCCTTCCAAATAGATCAGCGCGCACTGGCGGGGACAGAAGACGAGGTGCTGCAACGCCGAAAGCGGCAGCAGCGCATCTTCTGAAAAAGAAATCGGACCTATAGGACCCATCGGACCTATTCCTCCTGCGCGGCGCGGCGGGCTTTGCGCGCGCGGTACATGCGCTCGGTGCTGTCTCTTATACACATCTCCG
>JAOACZ010000039.1 GCA_026417575.1 bacterium
TACCAAGACAGAGTCCCAAAAATGGGATGCGTCGGGTACGGGCATACTGAATCGCAGCTATCTTGCCCTCGATGCCGCGATACCCAAACCCACCCGGCACTAACACCCCGTGCACGCCCTCAAGCAAAGCACTAGCGTCTGTCTTCTCGAGATCCTCAGCCTGAATACATCTCGTCTTCACGCGTGTCTGAAGTGCAAAACCGGCGTGGTCAAGTGCCTCGTAAATCGATTTGTACGCGTCGCGCAGTTGGATGTACTTGCCCACAATCGCCACTTCCACCTCATGCACAGGATGTCGCAACGCACTAATCATCCTCTTCCACGCGGTCAGCGCAGGAGGCTTCGCACGCAGGTTCAAAAACTCTAAGACTAATTCATCAAGCCCCTGCTCATGCAGCTCCAATGGCACTTCGTAAATGGACAAACTGACGTCTTTTTCCTCAATGACCGCACGGCGCTCCACATTGCAAAACAACGCCAATTTTTTGAAGTGATCCTCACTCATGTGCCGCTCGCAACGGCAAATCAAAATGTCTGGCTGAATGCCAATGCTGCGCAAAATCCCTGTCGATTGCTGCGCCGGCTTCGTCTTCATCTCCCCAGCCGCGCGAATGTACGGAACTAGCGTCAGATGGATGAACAGCGCGTTCCCCCGCCCAAGCTCGTGGTAAAGCTGACGAATCGCCTCAAGGAATGGTAACGATTCAATGTCTCCCGCTGTACCGCCAATCTCAGTAATCGCGATATCTACATCATCTCCGCCCACCGATAAAATCGCCTGCTTGATTTCATTCGTGATGTGGGGAATCACCTGTACCGTCGCACCCAGATAGTCACCCCGTCGCTCTTTGCTAATCACCGAATGATAAATTTGGCCTGTTGTATAATTGCAATGCCGCGTGCAAGCAATGCCAGTAAAACGCTCGTAGTGGCCAAGATCAAGGTCCGTTTCCGCCCCGTCGTGCGTTACATAAACCTCGCCATGCTGATAAGGCGACATCGTCCCAGGATCCACGTTGATGTACGGATCGAGCTTCTGCAGACGAATGCGGAGCCCCCGACTCTTCAGCAACATCCCTATCGCCGCCGCAGTAATGCCCTTGCCTAACGAGGATACTACCCCGCCCGTGATGAAAATGTGTTTAGACATGCTGGGAACCCTCCGGCCCGTCAACTATCCGGATATGCAATTCTGCAAGCTGTTCCGGATAGACTGGTGAAGGCGCGCCAACAAGCAGATCTTGCGCTCTTTGGTTCTTCGGAAAAGCAATAACCTCACGAATATTCGGTTCACCCGCTAGTAACATCACAATCCGATCCACTCCCGGTGCTATACCACCATGCGGCGGTGCTCCATATTCAAATGCACGAATCATGTGACCAAAGTGCGCGTCTACTTCCGCGCGGGTGTACCCGCCTATCTCGAACGCACGGTACATGGTTTCAGGATCGTGATTACGAATGGCTCCGCTTGAGAGCTCAATGCCATTACACACTATGTCATATTGCCAGGCAAGAATCTCCAGTGGGTCTTTGCTATTGAGCGCCTCTAAGCCTCCTTGTGGCATCGAAAACGGATTGTGTGAAAATACGATCTTGCCGGTCCGCTCGTCCCGCTCGTACATCGGAAAATCCGTTACCCAGCAGAAAGCTAGTACTCCTGGATCGCGCAGGTTCATCCGCTCTGCCAGGATCAGTCTGAGAGCCCCTAACGCGTTGCACGCGGTCTTCCATGGCCCAACCGCAAAAAAGACAACGTCGCCCTCTGTCGCTCCTGCAATTCTGCGAATGGTATCCAGTTCGTCTGCCGTCAAGAACTTCACCAGCGGACCTTTCGGGCCATCCGCCTCAAACACGATGTACGCCAGTCCCTTCAATCCCTGGCTTTGTGCCCATTCCTGTAAGTTATCGAAGAATGAGCGCGGTTCGGCAGCGCCACCTGGGTACCGTATGGCTTTGATCGCCATGCCAGATGCTAAGCCTTGTGTAAAAATGCGACATGTGGAATTCGCCAGAGCGTCTTTGAGATCGCATAGTCGCAGATCAAACCGAATATCTGGCTTGTCGGTCCCAAACGTATTCATCGCCTCAAAATAAGTGAACCGTGGAAATGAGCGCGAGGCGAGCCGTTGCGTGCCATGCTTTTCCACCACAGCTATCAGAAGCCGCTCAACAACCCCGAAAATGTCTTCTTGCGTGACAAAGGACATCTCCAGATCAAGTTGATAAAACTCCCCCGGACTGCGGTCCGCACGCGCATCCTCGTCGCGGAAACATGGCGCAATTTGATAGTAGCGATCAAAACCAGAAATCATCAGGAGTTGCTTGTACTGTTGCGGCGCTTGCGGAAGGGCATAAAAGCATCCCGGATGCAATCTGCTCGGAACCAAGTAGTCTCGCGCCCCTTCCGGAGAACTGTTGGCAAGAATCGGAGTTTGAAATTCATGAAACCCCTCAGCCTCCAAATGTGCACGCATCGTCGCTATAATTTGTGAACGCAAAATGATATTCCGCTGCATCTTCTCCCGCCGTAAGTCGAGAAAACGGTAGCGGAGGCGTAGCTCTTCGTTGTGCACCGCAGCATCCGTCACCGGAAATGGCAAAGGCTTTGCTCGCGAGAGTACCACCATCTCCTCAACACGCAGCTCCACTTCGCCCGTGGCGAGCCTAGGATTTATCGTATCGGGCGTTCGAGCGACAACTTGCCCGGTTACTGAGATGACGCTTTCGTAACTGAGATGCGCCGCACTTTCCAGCAGCTCCGGGCGGTCCGGATGAAACACAAGCTGAGTGATTCCATAGTGGTCGCGCAGGTCAATAAACACAACACCGCCGTGGTCACGTCGGTGGTGAACCCAGCCGGCAAGTCGTGCCGTTTGGCCAGCATGTGCCAGCCGCAGTTCTCCGCAAGTGTGAGTGCGATATGGGTGCATCTTGATCGGCTAATAGCGGCTCTCAGCTCCGCAATTATACAATGCCAGAATTATAGACATTTCACCCACCGCCGTCAAGGCGGACTAACCAGCGACATCATGTCACGAACAGGTAACACGACCTTGCTTCTTCGAATATCCGTTCACTTGTGCCCATACGGCCTTTCCCTCGGCGTTGGCTCCCTTGTGCTTTCCTGCGATGACCTCTGCTGTCATCTTACCCAGACCTACTCGTGCTCTTGCGTTCGGGTACTGATTCTGCGATAATAAGCACACTGATGAACACTCATCTCTTTTCACTATTCGAGGATTTCGTATGAACACACGGCTCCCTACCATCCTCATTGTGGCGTGCACCACGCTCACCACCTGTCTAGCCCACGCCGCGGAGAACGCCAGCACCTTCGCCAATACTGTTGCTGACATGACCATAGTTCGCAACGAGTCCTACGCACCCCAGCGCGATCAGAGTCACACCCCGCTGCCCAGCACCCTTAGTCAACCCCAACGTTTCAGCTATATCTACGGCTTCAACGCAGGCGCTAATTTGAAAGAACTCGGCTTTGAAGTTGATGAAGCGATGTACCTGCGCGGCTTTCGCGACGGGTTAGCAGACCCTACTAACGCCGCTCTCTCCGCCGACACTATCCGGGCTACCCTCGAAGAATTGAACAAGTACGTCGCACAGAAACAAAAGGAACGTGAAGAAAAATGGCTCGCCGAGAGTAAGCAACGCGGCGAGCAAAACAAAAAAGAGGGTGAGGCCTTCCTCAAAGAAAACAAGAGAAAACCTGGCGTGATAACCACACGCAGCGGCTTGCAATACGTTGTCCTCCGTCAAGGTGACGGGCCAAAACCACGCCTGCGCGATACCGTCAAAGTCGTCTACAGCGGCCGCTTGCTCGATGGTACCGAATTCGCCAACACTGAAAAACTTGCTAAGCCAGTTGAGCTGCCCCTCTCCCGCGCCCTCGACGGCTGGAAAGAAGGTCTCATGCTCATGCCCGTCGGCAGCAAATATCGCTTCTTTATCCCCAGCGAACTTGCCTACGGTCCACACGGTCAGCCGGGGACACCAATCTACCCTTACGCCGTCCTAGTCTTCGATATCGAGCTACTTGGTATAATTCCCTAATCTACTCGCACCTCGTACGCAAATTCGTCACATGACAAATCCTGATACAGCACTACGCCTCATTATTATCGGCGGTGTCGCTGGCGGTGCCTCCGCTGCCGCGCGCGCGCGGCGCCTCAGTGAAGCCGCAACAATTATCCTCTTCGAACGCGGTCCTGATGTCTCGTTCGCTAACTGTGGCCTCCCCTATTACATCGCTGGCACCATCACTAATCGTGACAACTTGTTGGTACAAACGCCGCAAAGCTTGTCTACACGTTTTAACATCGACGTCCGCGTTAATACCGAGGTGATCGCCATCGATCGCTCTACTCGCACGGTCACCGCACGCAATCTCCGCACCGGCGAGGTCTATCAGGAACGTTATGATAAGCTCATCCTCAGCCCAGGAGCCGAGCCTGTGCGGCCTCCTATCCCTGGCACGGACTCACCCTTCATCTTCACTCTCCGCACTCTGGCCGACATGGACGCTATTCGCCACCGCGTAGACGAATTATCTCAACGCGGTGATCGACACGCCGTGATCGTTGGCGGCGGCTACATCGGCTTGGAAATGGCCGAGGCCCTGCGTGAGCGTGCACTCGATGTCACTCTGGTCGAGCTTCTCCCTCACGTCATGAGCACTGTCGACCCCGAGATCGCTGTAGTTCTCCACGATACTCTTCTCCGCCACGGCGTCGACTTGCGTTTGCAGACCGCCGTGTCCGCTTTCTCTCCAGCCCCTGACCGCGTCCACGTCTCCCTCAGCGATGGCACAAAATTGCACGCTGGCTTGGTTGTCCTCGCCACCGGTGTTCGCCCCGATACCACACTCGCTCGCGCCGCTGGCTTGCAGATCGGCCCCCACGGTGGCATCCTCGTCGATCCCCACATGCGCACCAGCGACCCAGATATCTACGCCGTCGGCGACGCCGTCGAATGCCCCGACCTGCTCACTCGTGAACCCGCTATCATTCCCCTCGCCGGCCCCGCGAACCGCCAAGGCCGTATCGCTGCTGATAACATCTTTGGTCGCCCAAGTACGTACAAAGGGAGCCAAGGCACCGCTATTTGCAAAGTCTTCGATACCACCGTCGCCGTCACCGGCCTCAACGAAAAACAATTGCGTCGCCTCGGTCGGCCGTTCGAAGCTATTATCGTCCACCCAAACCAACACGCTGGCTATTACCCTGGCGCCCGCCCACTCACCATTAAACTCTTGTTCAATCCACAAGATGGGAAACTGTGGGGTGCGCAGGCTGTTGGCTCCGACGGCGTCGATAAACGCATTGATGTCCTCGCCACTGCCCTGCGCGCTGGTCTCTCAGTCTTCGATCTAGAAGACCTCGAACTTTGCTACGCTCCGCCCTACGGGTCCGCCAAAGATCCTGTCAATATGGCCGGCTTCGTGGCAGCCAATGTCCTCCGCGGAGACGTGCGCGTCTGCCATCTCCAAGGTCTGCAGAGCCCCCGTCCTGACCAACTACTCCTTGACGTCCGCACACCCGCGGAATGTGCGCTCGGCATGATTCCCGGCGCCATCAACATTCCCCTGGACGAGTTGCGCGCGCGCCTCGCAGAACTACCTCGCGACAAGGAAATCATCGCCTACTGTCAGGTGGGCTTGCGTGGCTACCTCGCCTGCCGCATCCTCTCTCAGCATGGTTTCCGTTGCCTCAACTTGACTGGTGGCTTCAAAACTTATCGCGCTTCCACCAGCGCAACCGCTCCCACCACCCCATGCTCCTCCTCGGAATCCGCAAAGCCAACTTCCTCTCATTCCCCTTCACCTATGCCCAGTTCCTCCTTCCTTCTTGAGGTCGACGCCTGCGGCTCGCAGTGCCCAGGCCCGATCATGAAGCTCCGCACAGCAATCGAACAGATTTCCCCCGGTCAGCGTCTCCGTATCCGTGCTACCGATCCTTCATTCACCTCCGACCTCGAAGCCTGGTGTCACAGCACCGGTCATACCCTCGTCAGCCTCGAACGTAAACAAGGCGTCGTCGAAGCCGTCGTCGAACGTGTCGAACGTGAACAAGGTGCCACCCACATGCCACCGCCGCCCAGCCGTGCCAAAACCCTCATCCTCTTCAGTGGCGACCTCGATAGGGCTCTCGCCGCGTTCATTATCGCCAACGGTGCCGCAGCTATGGGCAGCTCCGTAACCATGTTCTTCACCTTCTGGGGTATCAACGTCCTTCGCCGTAGTTCTCCTCCCCCAGTACAAAAGTCTTTCCTAGAAAAAATGTTCGCCTGGATGATGCCTCGCGGCGCACACCGTTTGAAACTCTCTAAAATGCATATGGCTGGCATCGGTACCGCCATAATCAAGGCCATCATGCAAAAAAAAAATGTCCCCTACCTCCCTGAACTGATCGAACAAGCAAAGCGCGCCGGCGTCCGCCTCGTCGCTTGCACAATGAGCATGGACCTCATGGGCATCAAACCTGAAGAGCTAATTGATGGCGTCGAGTTCGGCGGCGTCGCAACCTACCTCGACCGAGCTGAGGCGAGCAACGTCAATCTTTTCTTGTAACACACATGCTTCGCTACCGCCTCATCAGTTCCTTTGTCTTGACGATCAGTTTAATCGTCATCGTCATGTACTCCCATGGCTGGACCAACATCTTTCTCCCCACCGCTTTTTCCGTCCTCTGTTTAACCGCCCTCCTCGAGTTCTACCACTTCATGGAGCAAAAAGGCTATCGCCCCCTCCGCACCTGGGGAGTGGCTTTCTCTATCGCCTACGTCTTTGTCATTTACCTTGTCTCCCTCAACATGCTCCCCAAAGTGGAAGACCTCGCACTGCTCCCCGTCTACGTCGCCGTCTTCAGTGCTGCCCTTACTATCACCTTCCGCCAGGAAATCTCCACCGCCCTCGCCAGCCTGGCCTCCTCCCTCGCCGGGTTCCTCTACATCACATGGCTGTTAACGTTTAACTTGCGTATCATCCTCTGGCGCGCCAGGCCCCTGCCCGACGGCCAAGTCTCACTCGTCGACGGCCGTTACTTCTTCCTCTACTTCATCATCCTCCTCAAAAGTACCGATATCGCTGCGTACTTCTATGGCACCCACTTCGGACGCCACAAACTCGCCCCGAAAATTAGCCCGAAGAAAACTATCGAAGGCAGCATCGCCGGCCTCCTCACTTCTGCACTCCTCGGCGCCTTCCTTACCCCCCTCATGCCCTCCGTCGCCCCCTTGTACGCAAAGCTCGCTGCCACTCTCCTCCCCGGGCCTCCCACCTGGAGTGTGGTCTCCCTCGGCTGCCTTACCGGCATTCTCCTCAGCATCCTCGGCCAGCTCGGCGACTTAGCCGAGTCCCTCTGGAAACGCGACGCACAAGTAAAAGACTCCGGCGGCGTCATCCCCGGTATGGGTGGCGCTCTCGATGTCCTCGACAGCTTCCTCTTTGCCGCCCCCGCAATGTACTTTTTCATGAAAATGCTGGAGCGTCTATGAAGGAGCCTCTGCCCCTTAAACTGTGGCGTCATTGCTCACCAGTTGCAGACCTTACACTCGTCGCTGCTATGATTGTCCTCGCGTGGGGTGTCCTCCGTCACAGCCCTATCTGTTCCCCCAACAAGCCCCATTGGGCCAGTGACCGCTACATCGTCGCCGCGCTCCTTGCTGCCGGCAGTTATGTCCTACTCTCAGGAGCCGCGGGCCTCTACCGCTTCCCCTGCCCGGTTCCCCCGGAACGCGTACCCTTGCTCAATCTCCTCACCACACTTGTTCTTCTCGCACTCACCTGGCTCACGTGCCTGCGTTACGCGGCTATGAACGAAGGTGCCACCTTGATCTCTCGCCGCGTCCTCTTTTTCGGTTTGGTCGTTGCTTATATGCTCACGTCTCTTCACCATTACGCGCGCCTGAGCCTCGCTCGCCCGCGCACGTCACCGTGAGGTAGCTCTATGATCGTCGTTACAGGCGGTGCAGGTTTCATCGGTAGCTGCTTCGTTTGGAAACTCAACCAGCTCGGATTTGATGACATCCTTATCGTGGATCACCTCGGCCACGATGAGAAATGGAAAAATCTCCTCGGCAAGCGTTTCGCCGACTACCTTGATAAAGACGAGTTCATCGAGCGTCTCGAAGCCGGTGCTTTCGACGCTGCAATCAAAGGTATCGTGCACCTCGGCGCGTGTAGCACAACTACCGAATCCGATGCCGATTACCTCGTCGCGAATAATTACCACTACAGCCAGACTATCGCACGCTGGTGCCTCGCTCACCAAGTCAAACTCTGGTATGCAAGTAGCGCTGCTACCTATGGCGATGGAAGGCTGGGATACGACGATGACGACGCCATTACTGTCCACCTCTGTCCACTTAATATGTACGGCTACTCAAAGCATCTCTTCGATCTGTGGATCTTACGTAACCAACTCCAGCACCGCTTTACTGGCTTCAAATTCTTTAACGTATTCGGCCCCAACGAATACCACAAGGGTGACATGCGCAGCGTCATTCATAAAGCCTTCCCTCTCGCGCGAGCCGAGGCCCGCATCCGCCTTTTCAAGTCCTATCGCCCAGACTTCCCTCATGGCGGCCAAAAGCGTGATTTCGTCTACATCAAAGATGCCGTCGAGGTCATGGCGTTCTTCTTTACTCGCCCCGGCATCAGCGGCATCTTCAACCTCGGCACTGGTAACGCGCGTTCCTGGAATGATCTCGCCCTAGCCCTTTTCGCCGCACTCGGCATTAATGGCCAAATAGAATATATCGACATGCCCGAAGCACTACGCGGAAAATATCAGTACTTTACTCAAGCCGACTTGACCAAGTTACGCCGCGTCGGGTGCACCCATGAGTTTATGTCTCTCGAAGCCAGCGTCGCTGATTACGTCCGCAATTATCTCCTCCCGGAGGCTTATCTATGACTAGCTCCCGTGAAACACCTGAAGCCCGCATTGCGCGCGTCAAACGCATTCTCGCTGCCCTGGATGCCACCTATCCCAATGCTACCTGCGCCCTTCATTTCTCCAATCCCCTCGAATTGCTCGTCGCCACCATCCTCTCCGCTCAGTGTACCGACGAACGCGTTAATCAGATCACCCCACTCCTGTTCAAAAAGTATCGCACCGCTCGGGACTACGCCAATGCTGACCCAGAAACCCTCATGAACGAAATCCGTTCCACGGGCTTCTACCGCAACAAAGCACGCCACATTATCGCCATGGCTACTCAACTCGTCCAGCGCCATGGCGGCCGTGTCCCCGATACCATGCAAGAACTTGTTGCCCTGCCTGGCGTCGCCCGCAAAACCGCTAATGTTGTCCTCGGTACCGCTATGGGTAAAGCTGAAGGTATCGTCGTTGATACCCACGTCATTCGCCTCAGTGGTCGCCTCGCCCTCTCCCCTCACAAAGATCCAGTCAAAATCGAACGCGACCTCATGGCGCTCGTCCCACGTGAACGCTGGGTCCGTTTCGGCCACCAACTCTCCGCTCACGGCCGCACCATTTGCCTCGCCCGTAAGCCGCGCTGCAACGCCTGCCCCCTCCGCCCCGACTGCCCCTTTGCTACTCAAACAAAAGTCCGCCCATGATACGCTCCTCCCTCCCCCTCCTCCTCCTCTTCTCCACCCTTGCCCGCGCTGATATCGTGTGGTTGACCACCGGTAAGGCGCTCGAAGGCATCGCTGAGCCCGTGGATGGCAAAATCCGCGTGCTGGAACGTGATGGTAAAGGCGAATATGAACTCTCTACCGCTCTCGTCGTCCGCGTCGATCAGGGTGTGTGGCTCGAAGACTTGGATCCCGACGCACGCACTCAGGTCCAGCGCGCCATGCACGTCCCGTCCGTTGCCGAACCTACTCCCGCTCTCCCCGGTGAACAACTGTTCCACTCCGCTGCCCAGATCTGGCGACGTTTGCTCGGTTCTCCTACCAAGCCCATCCACATCAAATACACTTTGATCGTTGCACTCATCGGACTTGCCTTCTTCACCCTTCTCTCCCTTGCCTGCTTCATCAAAGTCCTTCTCGCTGCTTTCCGTCACCACCTCATCGCCGGACTGGCTCTGCTGCTCGTGCCACCCGCCGTCCTTGTCTACACACTCTTCTTCTACCCCGGCAACCGGAAGAAACTTCTTCTCGCCTTGTTGTCCCCCTTTTTATGGTGCATCATTGCCTGGCTCTCCCTTCGTCATTATCTCTGAACTCCCTTACAACGTATGACAAACCCTCCAACCAACCCTTACGGTGACGGGCATTTCGGCCCTTACGGCGGCCAGTATGTCCCAGAAACTCTCATGAGCCCCTTACGCGAGGTGGAAGAAGCCTTCCTCACCTATTATCAGGACCCCTCTTTCCAGGCTGAATTGAACCGCTACTTGCATGACTACGTCGGCCGCCCCACGCCCCTGTACCACGCCCAGCGCCTCTCGGCTCATGTCGGCGGCCCGCAGATCTACCTCAAACGCGAAGACCTGGCCCATACTGGCGCACACAAAATTAATAACTGCATCGGCCAAATCTTGCTCGCCATCCGCATGGGTAAGAAACGCATCATCGCCGAAACCGGCGCCGGCCAGCATGGTGTCGCTACCGCTACCGTCGCCGCGTTGATGGGCTTGGAATGCGTCATCTATATGGGCGAGGAAGACATGGCCCGCCAAGCAATCAATGTGTTCCGCATGCGCCTGCTTGGCGCGGAAGTCCGCCCCGTCTCAAGTGGATCCAGAACTCTCAAAGACGCCATGAACGAAGCCCTCCGCGACTGGGTCACAAACGTCCGCACCACTCACTACATCCTAGGCACCGTGGGCGGCCCGCATCCCTACCCTATTATGGTGCGTGAATTCCAGCGTGTCATCGGGCGCGAAACGCGCCAGCAAATTCTCGCTCAAGCTGGCCGTCTCCCCGATATCCTCGTCGCCTGCGTCGGCGGCGGCTCAAACTCTATGGGCCTCTTCTACGATTTCCTCGACCAACCCCACATCCGTAAAATCGGTGTCGAAGCCGGCGGCCTCGCTATCGAGCCCGGTAAACACGCCGCCCGCTTCGCCGACGGCCAACGTGGCGTCTTCCAGGGCGCGCAAAGTTACGTCCTCCAAGACGCCGCTGGTCAGATTATGCCCACCCATTCCATCTCCGCAGGCCTTGATTACGCTAGCGTCGGGCCCGAACACGCTTGGTTCCATGACACCCACATCGTCGAATATACCCATGCCAGCGATGCCGAGGCCCTCGCAGCCTTTCAATTACTCAGTCGTCTCGAAGGTATTATCCCCGCTCTCGAAAGCGCTCACGCCATCGCCGAAGTGCTCAAACACGGTCCAGCCTGGGGACGTGATAAAATTGTCATTATTAACCTCTCCGGCCGTGGTGACAAAGATGTTGATCACGCTCGCAAATTCCTTCTTCCTTAACCACACCAGGAGCCGACCATGCGCGTTACCCAATGCCTCCTCGCTACCATAATTGCCCTCGTCGCCCTCCCCGGCTGCAAACCGCGTAAGGCACCCCCTCCCCCTCTGCCCCTCCCCGAAATTAACGCCGCCCGTTGGCTCAACACCGATGTACACCCCGTCAGCCTCGCCAGCCTGAAAGGAAAAGTGGTAGTCCTCGAATTCTGGGCCACTTGGTGCCCACCATGCCGCGCTTCCATCCCTCACCTGGTCGAGCTGCATGAGAAATATAAACACGAGGGCGTGGTCATCATCGCCCTCACTGACGAAGATTACGACCGTGCTAACATCGGTGAATTCATCAAAACCATGAATATGTCCTACATCGTCGGCACAGGCAGTTCCTCCGCCCGCGATTATGGCGTGCGTGGAATCCCACACACCGTCGTCATCGGCAAGGACGGCCAGCTCGTCTGGCGTGGCCATCCGATGTCCGGACTTGACCAAGCCATCGAAGCCGCTCTAGGTCGCGCATCGTTACCCGCCAACAATGTCAACTAATGCTAGCACCGTACCCGACCGCATCTCACGTCAGATGCGCTTCCTGATCGAGCTTGACAAGCTCAAAACTGTCCTCCGACAAACCCTCATCGCCGATGGCTCGCGTCAGGAAAATACTGCCGAGCATTCCTGGCATCTCGCCACCATGGCCCTCGTCCTCGCGGAATACGCCCCCCAGCCTCTCGACCTTCAACGCGCCCTCGCTATCGCACTCGTCCACGATCTCGTTGAAATCCACGCCGGTGACTCCTTTTGCTACGACCCCAACGCCATGCGCACCAAAGAGGCCCGAGAAGCACTCGCCGCCGCTCGCCTCTTCACCCTCCTCCCCCCTGAACAAGCATCATATCTCCACCAACTTTGGCAAGAATTTGAAGCCTGCAATACCAATGAGGCTCGTTACATTACTGCGCTTGACCGCCTTCAGCCCCTCCTCCAAAACTATGCCTCCCGCGGCGGCTCATGGAAACGTCACGGCATCACCCTCGCTCGTGTTATCGAACGCTCCGCCCCGATCGCTGACACCTGCCCCCTCCTCTGGGACTTCGCACGCAAGCTTATCGAAGACGCCGCCTACCAGGGCCTCTTTCCCACTTCATCAGGTTCTGCTTAATGCACATCGGCGCTCGCTCGCCCCGTGCTCTCCCGCCGTACAAAATGAGCTGCCACCTCCACATGTGTTTCTACACCCTTGCCTCCCCCTTCCCACCCACGCAAAAGCCGCAGCACAAGACGCGTCGCAGCACGTCCTAAAGCCTTAAATTCATGACTCACGGAACTTAACGGCGGGTCCGCTAACGGTCCTTCCAAATCATCAAAACCTATCACCGAGATGTCTCTCGGGACATACAGCCCACGCTTGGCCAAAACCCGATACAATCCAAGTGCCACACGGTCGTTCCAACACACCACCGCCGTGACCGGTAACCTCTGCGGCAGAACCTCCTTGATCTGTCCTTCCCAATGCGCAATAATCCGATCGAGAGGATGCGACAAAGGCAACTCCCCAGCGCGCGTCATCCAGTACCGGCACGAAAGCCCACACGCGTTCGCCGCCTCGCGCGTCACATGCGCTCGCACACGTGCCATGCCTATCGGCGGCCCCACCCACCCAATCCGTCGGTGCCCCAGCTTCGCCAAATGCTCCACCGCTGCCCGGATCCCTGGCGCCGCATCAAGCGCAACCGTTGCTACTTTGCGCGCGCACCCCGGCTGTACCGCTACCACCGGCCAGGGCATCTCTAACAACGCTCTTTCATGCTCGCGTAACGTCTCCCCTAACACCAGCAGGCCGTCAATCCGCCCATGACACATCCGCAACAGATCAGCCGGCGTCTGAATCCCTGCTTCACTAATGAGTAACACGCTGTAATCTGCCACCAACGCTTCCGCCTCCGCCCCTTCCGCTATCCGCCCCCAAAACGGGTTTATTCCCTGCGGCACGCCACCTATCACCAGCCCCAGCGTCCGCGTGCGGCCCGACGCCAGCACCCGCGCCGCAATGTTAGGCACGTACCCTAGCTCCGCCGCCGCCGCTCGCACACGCTCCGCCACCTCCGGCGTGATCCGCGCCGCCGCCGCTCCCCCACTTAACACGTAGCTCACCGTCGCACGGGTCACTCCCGCTCGCTCCGCTACGTCCTGTTGCGTTACCCTCCGTCGTACCTGCGTACCACGCTCACGCATCGCTTTTCGTATCCGCCCCACGTCGTGAAAAGCTCTCCATACCCCTTACCTCTTGCACTTATCCACCTCTCATATCTTTTACCAGGACCCACGCTCTCACTCTTCTCGCCCCCTAAGGAAGCACACCGCATGCACCTCAACACCCTCCCGACGCCCCACAAATCCAAGCCCCTCCGTCGTCGTCGCCTTGATCGAAATCTGCCCCGCCGAAATGCCCATCACCTCCGCTAACACCGCTCGCATCGCCGAAATATGCGGCGCAAGGCGCGGCTCCTGCGCTAACACCGTCACGTCCACGTTCCCAATCTTGTACCCGGCCGCCTCGGCTTCCGCCACTACTCGCTCCAACAAACGCGTACTTCGAATATTCCGATATGCGGGGTCCGTATCCGGAAAGTAGTGCCCAATGTCCCCTAACGCTGCCGCTCCCAAGACCGCATCGCAAATTGCGTGCACCACCACGTCCCCGTCCGAGTGCCCTGCCAATCCACGTGAGCCCGGTATCACCACTCCCCCAAGCACACACACACGCTCCGGATCGTCCGTGAAAGCGTGCACATCTATCCCATGACCCACGCGCATCCTTATCCAACTATTTGACTATCTTCTTCCGTGCCCTTTCTTCTTTACGCAAATTGCTCCAAAAACCGTACGTCGTTCTCGTAAAACAGGCGTATGTCATCAATCCCATACTTCAGCATCGCTATCCGCTCAACCCCCATCCCAAACGCAAACCCGCTCACCTCCTCCGCATCATACCCCACCGCTCGAAACACATTTGGATGTACCATCCCAGAACCGAGTATCTCCACCCACCCTGTCTGCTTGCTGTCTCTTATACACATCT
>JAOACZ010000075.1 GCA_026417575.1 bacterium
TCCCCACGCGACCCCACCACTCTCGAATTCAACCGACAGAAACCACCCATTTGCAATCAACAAAAAATGTCGGTTGAACCACCTCTGGCCTGTCGAACGAACGCACGCAAAATCCTCACGCACCGAGGCCGCTGCCCATCCCGAAAACTTCGCACTACGTGAAACGTCGCGTCTGTCGGACAAAAAATCTTGCTTGGACGGCTGCCGGCATCCCCAACAATCCGAATACCACGCATTGCCACATCGCGCTTGCACTCCCCCTCACGCTCCTCGTGAAGCCCATGAAGCGAAAATTCCTCCTCCGCGCCACTCGTCCAACCCGGCCAGCCCGCCCAACACACACTCTTCCCATGCCTCCCACCCAAAAAGCCTTCCCACAGACCCACGCTCCCTCCCCTACAGCCTCCCGCCCTGATTGTTTCTGACAAAGTGTTTTGTTATACTCCTCCCATGCGGGAGGGTACGAGCTCTCAAATCGCAGGGATCGCCGTGAGCCTGCTCATCCTCGCCACTGTAGTGGCGATCTTGATTAGCATTTGGCTCCAGCGCCAGCGCACTGCTGCACCGCCGCACGCGCAGCTCCCATTTCAGCCCCTCCGCGCAATGGTCTTCATTCCCGCGGGTGAGTTTCTCATGGGTAGCACCAACGGTGCCCCCGAGGAACAACCAGTCCACCGCGTGCGTGTGAACGCGTTCTGGATGGACCGCTACGAAGTTACGAATGCCGAATACGAGCAATTCGACCCCGAGCATCGCACGCGCCGCACCGCCCAAGCTGCAGGCGATCATCACCCCGTCGTCAACGTCAGTTGGCACGATGCACTGGCCTACTGCGCTTGGCGCTCCCGCCGCGAAGGCGTCCCAGAAGGGACCTACCGACTCCCCACCGAAGCCGAATGGGAATACGCCGCGCGCGGGGGCCTCGCACAGCAACCATACCCGTGGGGCACAGCCCAGCCCGACGCCGATGACATCCTGCTTGCCGCTCACAAGCGACGCGGTGCAACCAATGACCTCCTCGCGCATCCGCTCCCAGTCGGCTCCTTCCTCCCAAACGGCTTCGGGCTGTACGACATGGCCGGGAACGTGTGGGAGTGGTGCATGGATTGGTATGCGGAAAACACCTACGCCGCCCGCGCACATGCAGGGGTGATTGACAATCCTCAGGGACCGACCAATGGCCTCCGCAAAGTGTGGCGCGGCGGATCGTGGATGAGTGAGGCGGAACGGCTGCGTGTCTCGGCACGCGGTGGCATTAGCCCCCAGCAGTGGATGGCCACGCTCGGCTTTCGGTGTGTGCGCCCCGCGGAATAGCCGGCACGACCCACATCCCGGCAGCCAGCCACACATGCCCTGGCCGGCTCTACTCGCGACGCGCTGTGTAAATCCATCCTAAGCCAGCAATCGTGGCGCAAAATGCCATCGTCAACACCGTGACTTCCGCCGCAAAGGGCGCACGCCACAACGCCGCCCCTGCCGCCCCCGCCAGCGGGCCCGCAAATATCCCAAGCCCGAGAATCGCTTCGTGCAATCCGCTGTGCGCCCCCTTCTCTTCGCCCCTGTCCACCGAATAGTACAGCGAGCCCGCATACGACATACTGTGCGCCAATCCAAACATGGCCAACGCCACCACCGCCGCACCTGCGTGAGAAATCAACAGCACCACCGCCATGCTCGCCGGTCCTACGATCGCAGCTGCCACGTTCCACACCACGTGATAATGCCAGCCCTCCCAGCGCCAGAAAAGAACAAAACCTACCCCACGTGCAATCAGATACACACTCACCAGCCAAATGGCGTCCCTTACCGAAAGACCCAGCCGCTGCCCAACGAACGGTGCCACGGCCACAAATGCTGCACAGAGCATATAACCAACCGCGTTAGCCACCCACGCAGTGTAGAGAAGCCGTCGCTTCAATAAAAACGCCACATGATTACCGCGATGGGGCAACTCCATCGCAGTCAACCCCACCCCCTCGCCCCCGCGCCCGCGCCGCACCCACATGTACAAAGCTTCCCCCGCATGAAGCACGCCCGGGAGCCAGAACACTACCGACGGCCGCAACGCAAAAAGCGGCGCGCTCCCAAACACACCAACCGCTCCCACCACCGCCCACATCACATTGTAAATCCCCATCCGTTGCGGCATGGTCAGCCGCCCCGGAGCATGCAAAATAACCGCTTCCAGCGCCGGCCACGTCGCCCCCATTGTAAGTGCATAAAGCGTCGTCACAACAAACGGCGTGCCGCGCCATGCGGGCAACCACCCACACAGCAGCAGCACCCCCGCCGCGACAATCGCTACGCGCAGCTGGCGGTCGTAGCCCAGCCGATCCGCTAACATACCCCCCACCCACGATGACACGACGTATGCCAGCCCTTGCACCGCGTTCAGCCACAAATTCCACGCTGACGAATAGCCGTATCGCCGCTCAGTCCAAAACATTACGCACGTCGTAAACAACGTGCATGCAAGCGAATGCGCACCCTCAAGCGCGTAGTATTCGTGCAAGCCCAAGCTAGCCAAGGAACGTTTCACCGGTCGCGCACCGTATGCCCTTCATCGTGCTAACTACGCGCCCCATCGTCAACTCGTAATCTTGACGACCAACTTGCGCCGCTGTGCTGCACAAAGGCGTGATCAACCATAGGCGCTCCGATTTCCGGTGCAGCACCCCGCTTACACGCGCTTCCACATCACCATGAGCGCTATAGCCGCGCCCACGGCCACCACGCTAAGCACGCTCGCGGTGATGACCTGCCCGTAGAGAAAATATCCTGTGGCCGCTAAGGCGCCGTACACTGCCGCGCACCCGCACGTGATACACACCAGCGTGACCGGGAGCCTGCCGCGCCCTTCCGGCAAGACCTGCCCATCCGCTGCCGCACGCACCCGCACCGCCCGCCAGCCCGGCCCACCCGGCTCAACTAACCCAACAAATCGGCGCAACACCTCCTCCGCCGTCGGCGGCGTCACCAATGTCACCAATACCCAGCCCGCTGTCGTGATCCCAACCCCAATCACCAGCTTCTGCCATTCCTGTAACCCCTCCTTCACCACAAATTGCATCATCAGCGCGACAACAAACGAAATGATCATCGCCGCCAGCTCGCTCCACGCGTTAATCCGCCACCAGAACCAGCGCAGTAAAAAAAGCAGCCCTGTCCCCGCCCCCACCAGAACCATCACATCAAACATCTGCTTCGCATGCTCCATATACAGTGAACTCCAACATGCCAACACCATCAACACGAGCGTGGTAATCCGCCCACACCACACCAGCTCCCTCTCCGACGCCCCTGGCCGCACAAAGCGCTTATACACGTCATTAACTACGTACGACGAGCCCCAATTCAGATGCGTCGAGATCGTCGACATGTAGGCCGCTATCAGCGATGCCACCACCAACCCCAACCATCCGCGCGGCAAAAACGTTAACATCGCTGGGTACCCCAAGTCGTGCTTGAGCACTTGCTCCTCTACAGAGGGAAATGCTTTCCGCAGCGCCGCCAGGTCAGGAAAAACCACAAGCGAGCACAACGCAACAATGATCCACGGCCACGGCCGCAATGCATAATGCGCCACATTAAAAAGCAACGTCGCGCCCAAGGCATGTTGCTCATTCTTCGCCGCCAGCATCCGCTGGGCAATGTAGCCGCCCCCACCTGGTTCGGCCCCCGGATACCACACGCTCCACCATTGGATTGTTAACGGAATAATGAACACACTCACCGCCGTCGTCAAATCGCCAAAATCCGGCAAGAGCGACAACTTCCCCTGCACCTGCGGGTGTGTTAATAAGCCTGCTAACCCGCCTACGCTCGGATGCTTCAACGCATAATACGCCGCCGCTACGGCCCCGATCATCGCCATCGTAAACTGAAACAAATCCGTCAGCAACACACCTGTCAGCCCTCCCAGCATGCTGTACAGAACTGTCACACCGCCCGCCCACACTACCGCGTGAATCGGCCTCAACCCCAAAAGTACCCCGCCGATCTTAATCGCTGCCAGTGTGACCAGCGCCATAATCAGCACGTTCAAAAACACCCCCAAGTACACGGCTCGAAACCCGCGCAAAAACGCCGCCGCTCTCCCCGAATAGCGCAACTCATAAAACTCTATATCCGTCAGCACCCCCGAGCGCCGCCATAAGCGCGCGTACACAAACACCGTCAGCATCCCCGTCAGCAAGAACGCCCACCATACCCAATTCCCAGCTACCCCGCTCGTCCGCACTATATCCGTCACCAAATTCGGTGTATCCGTAGAAAACGTCGTCGCCACCATGGACACACCCAGCAGCCACCACGGCATATGCCGCCCCGAGACAAAATACTCCGCCATACTCGCGCTCGCTCGCCGTGTCACCGCCAGCCCCACCCCCAGCGAAATGATAAAAAAGCTCGCAATAATCGCCCAGTCAACGCTCTGCAGCACCATCTGCTCCTCCGCGTGAAGGTGATCGCGCCTCCGTTAACACCGTGCGCATGAACTCCAGCGCGCGCCGCACAAACGCCGCCCCGTAAACTGCACATCATCTCCCACCGCCAGCTCCACACACCCTAAGCCCAGCTCGCTGAAGCGATCCAGCAACCCCACGCTCGCGTCGCTCCACCGCGGCGTAAAAAGGTAAATATGTGCTCCAAAGCGCACGCCTTCCCGCCTGAACAGAAAAGCCCCGCGCGCGCGGGGCAAGCGTGGTACCGGGAGAGGGATTCGAACCCCCGACGCAGGGATTATGATTCCCTCGCTCTGACCAGCTGAGCTATCCCGGCGAAAAAACCGGCGCCCACGGCGCCGGAACGCTCTTGGTTGCGGGGGCAGGATTTGAACCTGCGACCTTCAGGTTATGAGCCTGACGAGCTACCGGGCTGCTCCACCCCGCGATTCCTTTCACCAATTATAACAAACTCTGCCCAAAAACGCAACCCACCCTGCCCCCTAAGCTCAACACTTGAGACAGGACGCCGCGCTCGCTGAAATGCCCGCATTTCCACCAGCACCAGCCCCACGCGCAATTTCGCCCTGCCCAATTTACGGAGGGCCGCCGGCCTCGGCGGCCGCTTCTCCGCGCGCTCACACCGTCCAACCCCCGCACACCCTCATCATTTCCCTTTCCCTGTTCCCTGGAGGGGCACCGGCCCCGGTGCCCGCACTTTCACATCAACTTTGCCCGCGCGCACTTCGCGCGAACGCTATTTCATGGACGCACGTGGGCCTCCGCGTCCGCTCAGCTCGCTCGAAATTCGCTCGCCGAGGCCGGCAACCGTCTCAATCAACATTTTTTGTCGAATGCAAACGCCCCACCGCGTCGTGCAAATCCAATCGGAGGGGCACCGGCCCCGGTGCCCGCACTTTCACATCAACTCTGCCCGCGCGCACTTCGCGCGAACGCCATTTCATGGACGCACCTGGGCCTCCGCGTCCGCTCAGCTCGTGCGAACTTCGCGACCCAATCCCGCGTCCTTCATACGACCGCCCTACACCAGCCCCCCACGGACAACTCTTTTTCAAACGTCACAAAATCTCGTCTGCACACCTCAACAAATGTTGATTGACCTAACGCCTGCCACCGCACCGCGCGTGAGCTGCCACCAATTACAACGATCCAGCAGTTGCAGATCTGTTCTTCTTCCTTCCTCCCATGCAGCCCCCAACGCGCTCATGCGGTGCGCCGCGTTTCGCTATAATGTACCTATGACTGCCGATCAACACTGGCTCGCGCGTGCACGCGCACTCGCGGAACTCGGCCGCTACACCTGCTCGCCTAACCCAATGGTCGGTGCCGTCATCGTCCGCGATGGCCGTATCATGGGAGAAGGCTTTCACGCGCGCGCCGGCGAGCCCCATGCCGAAATTCATGCCCTCCGCGCGGCCGGCCCCCGCGCTCGCGGCGCGTGCCTTTACGTCACTTTAGAACCTTGCTGCACACACGGTCGCACACCACCCTGTACTGATGCGATTATTGCTGCCGGAATCGCCCGCGTGGTCGTCGGCACAATTGACCCTAATCCCGCTCACGCCGGCCGCGGCCTCGCCCTCCTCCGCCAGGCCGGCATTGAAACACTCTGCCTCAACGATCGCACGTGTGCCGAGCTCAACGAACGCTTCAACCATTTCATCACCACCCGCCGACCTTTTGTTCACGCAAAATGGGCCATGAGCGCCGATGGCAAAATTGCTCCTGCAACGGGTAGTGCACGTTGGATCTCCTGCCCAGAAAGCCGCACCTACGTCCACAAGCTCCGCGCTGAGTACGACGCCGTCATGGTCGGTATCGGCACGGTCCTCGCAGACAACCCACAGCTCAACGTGCGCCTGGAAGGAACGTGGCGCCAACCCACCAAAATTATTATTGACAGCCACCTCCGCACCCCAGCTAATGCCGCGTTACTGCAAGGGGCGCCAACTGTTATCGCTTGCGCACGCGCCGCCGACCCCTCACATGCAGATGCCCTCCGCGCCGCGGGAGCCCGCATTATCGCGTTACCAGGCCCAGATGACCGCGTCGATTTGCCCGCCCTCCTCGAGCTCCTCGGCTCAGAAGGGATCACCAGCGTGTTTGTAGAAGGCGGCGCAGCGCTCTTCGGCTCGCTCTTTGCCGCACAACTGGTGCAACGGGCTACCATCATAATCGCACCGATGCTGCTGGGTGGGCAGTCCGCGCTAAGCCCGATCGGCGGGCCAGGTGTGCCCACCGTGGAGGCCGCCTGGCGCTTGACCGACGTAACAATCACCTCCTGCGGTGTCGATACGATCCTCTCCGGTCGCGTGGCCTACCCACGCTCACCACGCCCCTCTTCTTCCGCTGTGAACGCGGCGAGCACGGCCTGGCCCAGCGATAACGATGCGTCTGACGGCCCGAGTGCCCCGGGAAACAGGCACCGCATACCGCCCTGCTCCGCATAATCTCGCACCACCCGCGCAAAACGCCGGTTGAAAAATACTCCGCCGCCGCAAACCAGTATCCGTGGACCACCAGCCGTAACACAAAACTCAGCTAGCCGCGCTGCCAAGCTGTCGTGGAATCGCGCCGCAAGCTCTGCAGCATCCCGCCCCGCACACCGCTCCTCCCACATGCGCCGCACCATCGGCCGCCAATCAAACTCTATTAGGCCATCGTCAGTCAGTTCAGCTGGCAGCGAATACACTGCACCGCCGCCTGTGTCGCCTGCGCAAGACTCCAACGCCACAGCCGCCTGCGCTTCGCGTTCCGCATACCAACACAGCCCGAGCAGAGCGGATACACCGTCAAACAGTCGCCCTACGCTCGACGAAAGCACCGGCCGCAGCACCGCGTTGCCCCATAACGCCTCTGCCACGCGCCACGCTTCCTCAGGGACGCACGTGGGGCGCGGCCAGGCAATCCCCGCAGCCCGCGCCAAGGCCAGCCCAAGCCGCCACGGCTCGCGAATTGCCGCTGTGCCACCCAGCAACTGAATCCAGCGCAAGCGCGCCACACGCACGAACCCCGTCTCCGCGCTGCCGCGCAAAATCTCCCCGCCCCACAACGTCCCGTCCGGGCCAAAACCGGTGCCATCGCACGCCAGCCCCCAACACATTTCCCACACCCCTGCTGCCGCCGCAGTCGCCGCGAGGTGCGCTGCATGATGCTGCACCCCAACTCGCCGTGCGCGCGGCCACAACTCGCTCTGCAGCGCCACCTTGCGCGAAATGTACTCCGGGTGCAAGTCATACGCAAGCACCTCCGGCCCCGCACCAAGCTCCGCTGGCCATGAATGCACCTGCTGCATGAAATCTGCAAAATCCTCGCCACGACCCAAGTCCGCACGTGGTGCACTCACTAACGCACGCGCCCCCGCCGCCCAACACACCGTGTTTTTTGTGTCCGCCCCTAACGCCACGACCGCCCGCGGCAGCCCCCGCCCTAGTTCAATCATCATGACTGATGCGCGACCCATAGCGCCGGCGCCGTGCTCCTTCCCGCGCCATGATGGGTTGCGGGTCCCGGTAAATGAAAGGTAATCGCGCGACTGCTGCAGCGTACTCCACTTCCGTCGCCCTGGCCGTCAAAAACTGCACCTCAGCATCGCCTTGCCCCTCGGCCTGAAAGCGCTTTTGCATCACCTCGACATAACGCGGATTGATTTCATAGCCGATTGAATTCCGCCCCAACAAGCTTGCTACTATGCTTGTCGTCCCACTTCCCGCAAACGGGTCTAAAACCGTTTCCCCCTCGAACGTGAACATTTTAATCAGCCGCCGCGGCAACTCCGCGGGAAACATGGCCAAATGCTCCTTCTGCCGCACGCCCGGAAACCGCCAGTGCCCATAAAAATACGCATTCCACTCCGCACGTGTCAACTTCGCCCGCGCGCGCGCGGCCCGCCCCACTTTTGGCCCGCTCCCCAACTTCCTGAACAACAAAATAAATTCGTAATCCAGCTTCACAACCCCGTTGCGCGGATAGGGAAACGATCCCATAATCACTGCTCCGCCCGTTGTATGTACCGTCGTCGGCTTCTGCCAAATGATCGCACCAAGGTAATCAAACCCCAGCGCCTCACACGCTAATATAATCGGCGCCCGAATCGGCAGCACTTTGTAACGCCCATAATGCGCCGCACGGGCAAATTGATCGCCAACGTTGATGCACAAACGGCACCCAGGATGTAAAACCCGTGCGCATTCTTGCCAGACCAGGCTCAGATGGTTGATGTACTCTTCGTAAGATTGATGAAAGCCTATTTGCCCTTCGCAGCCGTAATCTTTGAGCTGCCAGTAGGGCGGCGACGTCACAACCAAATGCACACTTTCATCCGCCACGTCATGCATCGCGCGCGCGTCGCCCAGGTAAATGCGGTGAGTGGTACGTCGTCCCTGCATCTGCCGGCTCAGTGCCGGTGAGCGTGGCTGTGATGCTCGTTATGCGTGTGCGGCACATCCCGCACGTGAGCAAGCTGATGCCGCAGCCACTCCACCCACGCATCCACCCCCTCACCCGTGCGCGCCGACAGCTCAATCACCGGCAGCCCCGGATGCACCTGCCGCGCTCCCTCCTTGCACCGCGCCACGTCAAAATTCACGTATGGCAATAAGTCCACTTTCGTAATCAACATCAGGGACGCCACCGCAAATGCCGCCGGATACTTCTCCGGCTTGTCATCACCTTCCGTCACACTCACCGCCACCACTTTCGCCTGCTCGCCTAAATCAAATGCCGCCGGACACACCAAGTTCCCCACATTCTCGATCACAATCACGTCGGCGCTGGTGAGTGGAGGCTCTCCCAGCACTCGCTGTACCCCCACGGCATCAAGATGACAGGCCCCACCCGTGTTGATCTGAACCGCAGGAATACCCACCCGCCGCAATCGCTCCGCATCATACCGAGTCTGCACGTCGCCTTCAATCACCCCAACCTGCACCTCCGCCATCAAGCGGGGCAGGCTGACCTCCAGCAACAATGTCTTCCCCGACCCTGGTGCACTCAGCAAATTGATCATCAGTGCCCGGCGCTCCGCCAACCGGGCTCGCACCGCGGCTGCTATCGCATTGTTCTTCTGCAGCACCTCTTCTTCAATTTTCACCAAGCGGGTCGCCGCCGCTTGTCCACACCCACACACGTCACACATAACCGCCTCCTCAAAAAGTACCGCGCAACTCCTTTAACGAGCGCAACTGCTGTTCTTCCGCGTACGCGCGCAACGCGGCGACTAGCTCCACCGCCGCGCGAGGATTATAAAATGTCGCTGTGCCAACTTGCACCGCACTCGCCCCCACAATGAAAAATTGCAGCGCGTCCTCCAGCGTCTCGATCCCGCCCATCCCAATCACCGGAATCCCCACCGCCTGCGCTACCTTCCACGTCATGTACACCGCAATTGGCCGAATCGCCGGCCCCGACAAGCCTCCAACCTTGTTTGCCAACACTGGCCGCCGCTTCTTCACATCTATCACCATGCCCAGCAGCGTATTGATCAGTGACACCGCGTCCGCACCCGCCGCCTCCGCAATCCGCGCCATCCGCGCAATGTCTGTCACATTCGGCGATAGTTTCACTATCAAAGGTTTCCGCGTCGCTCGGCGCGCCGCTCGTACCGCATCGCGCAACAGTTCCTCATTCGTCCCAAACGCAATCCCACCACATTGCACGTTCGGACACGATACGTTCAGCTCAATCGCATCCACCGCCTCGCATGCGTCGCTCAGTGCCGCCAACTCCGCGTACTCATCCACGCTCTCACCCGACACATTGATTATGCACGGCACGCCCAAACGCTTCACAAACGGCGCCTTGTCCCGCAGCGTCTCTTCAATCCCAGGATTCTGCAGCCCAATCGCATTCAGTAGCCCCGCCGGGGTCTCCACCACCCGCGCCGGCGCATTACCTAAGCGCGGGCGCAGCGTCGTCCCTTTCAGCACGATGCCCCCCAACTGGCGCACGTCTATTAGCTCGCTCATCTCCTCCCCGTTGCCAAACGTCCCTGAGGCCACTAACACCGGGTTGGGCAGCACCAGTGTCCCAATTTTTACTGACAGGTCAACCACACTCCTGTGGTTTTAGCGAGGGTGAATGGGCTCGTGCGAGCTGCCTCAGCCGATCCAGCGCGCCAAATTTTTGCTCCAACACCGCACGCATCTGCGCCACGGTCTCCTGCGGGCCTCTGTTGTGCGTCGTGTCAATCTCAATCGCGTCCGGCATGCGCATAAGTGCTCCCACCGGCCGCTGCCGATCACGTGCGTCCCGCGCCCGCACCGCCGCTAATACCTCTTCAAACGTTACATCTGGCTTGCGCGCGCGGTCATCCGCCAGGCGCCGTCGCGCCCGTTCCTCTTCCGACGCCGTCACAAAAAATTTTACCTCTGCATCCGGAAACACCACCGAGCCAATGTCACGCCCGTCCAACACTGCATTACCCGCCGCCCGTCCCAGCCGGCGCTGTTCGCGCACCAGCACGTCGCGCACCGCCGGATTGTCAGCCACATTCGATACATCCGCCCCAATGTCCGGCGCCAGCGCCTCGTCCGTCACATCCTCCCCGTTCACCAAAACGTGCTGCCCGTCTGGCAGATCGCGCAAGTCAATCCGCAATTCCCCTACCCGCGCCGCCAGTGTTGCCTGGTCTCCTGTCGCGATACCTTGCCGCCGCGCCCACGCCGCCACGCTTCGATACATCAACCCCGTGTTGATGTACGCAAACCCGAGCTCCTGTGCCAGCAACCGCGCCGCGCTACTCTTCCCCGAGGCCACTGTGCCGTCAACCGCGATAATCATCCCTGCCGCTCCCGGGCAAGCATCCGGTACACGCGACCTAAGTGCTCCGCGGCAACCTCCAAGTACGCCTGCGCACCACCGCGCTTCTGCCAGTGCGCAATCGACTTCCGCACCCGCTTCACACACTCCACCACCAACGGCACCTCGCATACCCGAATCGGAAACGGATTCGGTAACCGCTCGCCCCCGCGCGGCTCCCCTCCTTGCAGCACTTCACAGGCCTCCCAGACGTGCTCGTACACCTTCTGCTCGCGCGGCGTTAAGTTAAACACTCGCGGCGCCCGGCCCAGCTCCTTCGCTTTCAATCCATCCAGAACCGCCTCTAACGCATTGTCCACCTGCCGATCCGTCAGCTCGTGCTCCGCTCGAAAGACCGTCATAATCGCCGCTTCCAACTCGCACAGTTCCCCCATGTAGCGCTTCTCGAACTCTACTTCCCGATCAGCCCGCTCGAAATACGCACGTTCAGCATCGCTCAACTGCCTTTGCCCCGCCGCGCCCGCCCCAGCCGGAGCCGCCCCTCCACCTCTCCGCACCAGGCCTCGTAACTTGTCAAACCACTTCATCACGCCTCCTTCCCTGCCGAAACACAGACAATACGTACCTGCCGCCGCCGCGGCCCGTCAAACTCGCACAAATAGATTCCTTGCCAGGTCCCTAACGCTACACGCCCCTCTACGATCGGAAGGCATACATGTGTCCCAACCAGCGTGCTCTTCACATGCGCCGTCGAGTTCCCCTCACTGTGCCGAAACCCACGCAACTCTTTCACGATCTCGCCCAGCGACAACAAAATATCATGCACGACGTCCGGATCAGCATTCTCATTCACCGTTACCCCCGCGGTCGTATGCGGGCAGATCACATGACACACGCCGTGCCGGCATCCGCTCGCCTGCACCGCTTCCTGCACCCGCGCTGTGATATCCACGAATTCCTCTCGCCGTCCTGTGTTGATGCTAATTGTCGTCATTCGTGCCCTACTACTTTAATGGCTTGCAGGCGGCGCCCAAGAAAACGCGCGCCTAACTCCGCAAAGCGCGCCGCCATGTCAGTGACAAAAAACGTTTCCTCCCCTGGACCACCCGGCGCACGCAGCCCCCGGGCGGTTAGAAGCTCTTCTAACTCTGCCGCACACGTCTGCGCAGAATCAACTAACGCCACCTCTGGTCCCATGTACTCCTGCAAAACACCTGCTAACAAGGGATAATGCGTGCACCCCAACACCAACGTGTCTATCCGCGCTGTGCGCAATGGCTGCAAATACTCAGCTACAATAAGCCGCGTCGCCTCCCGATCCGTCCACCCCTCCTCCACCAGCGGCACCAAGAGGGGACACGGCTGGGAATAGACCGTGATGTGCGGGTCAAGGCGGTGAATTGCCTGTGCATACACGTCACTGGCAATCGTTGCTGTCGTGCCAATCACACCAATTTTGCGCGCGCGCGTCGTCGCCACCGCCGCGCGCGCCCCCGGCTCGATCACCCCCAGCAACGGAACACCCACCTCCTCCCGGACGGCATCTAACGCCAACGCACTAGCCGTGTTGCACGCAATCACCACGCACTTTACCTCGTGTTCGCGCAAAAACCGCAGCGCCTCCCGCGTAAAACGTATGATCGTATCCCGGCTCTTTGAACCATACGGCACGCGCGCGGTGTCCCCATAGTAAATGATCTCTTCTTGCGCCAGCCGCTCACGAATCGCGCGCGTCACGGTCAGTCCGCCCAGCCCCGAATCGAAAATCCCAATTGGTCGTGGATCACTCATAACGTCCGCAAATACTCCCAAATCCCTTCCGCGATCGCCTCAGCCACTTTCTGCCGATACCACTCCTTGCGCAAATAGCTCGCATCCGTCGCGTGGCTCAAAAAACCCACCTCCACCAAGCACGCCGGACACAGCGTTTCCCGCAAAACTTGCAGATTGGCCGGCTTAATCCCGCGATTGTCGCCCACGGCCACATTCCCTACCCGCCGCTGGATCCGTTGCGCCAGCGCAATGGATTGCGCGCGCGTCTGCTTGAAATGATTGCCCAAAAAAAACCGCTTTAGCCGCGCCGTCAACGCACTCCACCCGCTGTGAACCTCGTCTTTCAACGGCGAATTCTCTAAGCGCTCCGTCGCCGCATCGCTTGCTGTCTGCGCTCGAGACAAGTAGAACGTTTCACTCCCGCTTATCGTCCGCGCCTGTTCATTCACAGCGTTTGCATGAATGCTCACAAATACTGCCGCCCCAAGCTCATTGGCTATCTCGGCCCGCCGCGCCAAGGGCACGTACACATCGCCATCACGCGTTAGCCGCACCTTCACTCCCTTGGCCACTAACGCTGCGCGGACCCGCCGCGCTATATCCAACGTCAGCTCTTTCTCGACAACCCCGTGCCCCGCCGCCCCTTGGTCGCGCCCACCGTGCCCCGGATCCAACACCACCAAACGCGCCCCTCCCCCCGCACGCGCCGTCGCCCGTAACCGCTCGAAATACGGTGCCAACGTCGTCGTCACAAAACTCGCCGGCACATACGGCACCCCGCGGCTGAACACCACCCCTGCTTCCATCTGTACTGGCGTGCGCCTGTCTCCCCCCACCACCCGCGAGCCGGGCATCAAACTTAGCCGCAGCTCCCGCCCCTCCAATTCGATGATCCGCGCCTCGTACCACCACGTCAGCCGCAGCCCCAGCGCCTCCGCTACGTCGTACAGCGGCACATACTCGATCCCCCCAAACCGCCGACTCTCTAACGAAATATCCCCCGCCGGCCCACGCAGTACCTTCCCCCATCCCGGCAACGCCAGCACCACCGCGGTCGCTGTCAGCCCCCATACCCACTTTCTCCACCCTACCGCCCTGCGTGCGCAGCAACGTACCACGTGCACTCCTCGGCATACCGTGGACTGCAGCACACCCGTTCAATCTCCTCCTGGTACACTTTCCACTGCTGCGCATCTTTCAGCAACAGCCGCTTCGCCGGACACTCTAATACAATCTGCCGCCGCTGGTACGGGTCCATCGCCTGGACAAAAATAAACAACTTCCCCTCCGCCAACGGACACTGAGTGCGGCGCTGCAATGCCGCCATCTGCTCCTCCAGCGAGATCCCCGCTTGCGTGCTTCCCGTCATGCCGTCATTATATCAACACCCGCTGCCCGGCGCAACTGCACGCGTCACCTCCCCACGGCCTCCACCGCCCCGTCTCCGCTTCAAATTTACCCCCCCACACCTCGCCACGTGCCCCCACCACACCCACCGGCCACCCTCACTTACTTTAGCATCACTTGCCCACCCGTGACCGGCAGTGCCTGCCCCGTCTCGTACTGCTGCTCGATGCAGTAGCACACCGCACGCGCCACGTCCTCCGGCAAACATCCACGCCCCATCGGCACCTGCGCTTCATAATACGCCCGCACGTCCGCCAAACTCTTCGCTCCAGGCACCTTTCCCGCATCGAAATACTGCCGGAACAACCCCGTCTCCGGATCGCTCCATAACGGCCCTTCAAAGTAGTTCCCCGGGCATATCGAGTTGACTTTGATCCGCTCCGTCACAAACTCCTTCGCAAAACTTTGCGTCATCCCAATCGTCCCAAACTTGCTCGCCGCATACGCCGCATTCCGGTTACTCCCTTGCAGCCCCGATTTGGAATTGATTTGAATAATGTCCATCCAACTGCCACGCCCCGCCACGTTTTGCGCCATCATCACCTGACTCACGTACTTCACACACAAAAAATACCCCGTGTAGTTCACCTTCGTTACCAGCTCCCAATCAGCCAATGAAAACTGCGGAGTCGCTCCCGCGCGCAACACGCCCGCATTGGCGATAAATACATCTACCCCACCACACAACCGCACCATCGCTTCCGTCATCGCATGCACCGAGGCCTCCTCCGTCACGTCCGCCGCTATCGCCCGCGCCGCGTCGCCACCATACTGCCTGCACAACTCCTCTGCCACTGCCTGCGCTCCTTGCTCGTTTTTGTCTATGATCAGCACGAACGCACCCTCTTTCGCTAAACACTCCGCTATCCCTTTCCCAAACCCCTGCGCACCACCCGTGATCGCTATAATCTTGCCATCGAGGCGTCCCCGCCTGCTCGCCAGAGAAACTGTTTTGCGATAATTTTCTACCTCCCATTGCTCAATGAACGAGCGCGCACGATCATCCATGAACTGTGGCCCGCCAAACGCTGCGCTCAGCTGGGCAACCAAGGCCGCATCTTTCGCCACCTCCAGCGCTGTCAGCGCGTTTTTCAGCGTCGTCCCCGCTGCAAACACCGCGCCTGGCTGCGCCACAATCACTGGCCGGTAGCCTCGCGCGCGCGCAAACGTATCAATGCCCTCCACCGTAATCTCGCCTGTATAGGCAAACGACTTCGCGTAGACAATATGATCCGGCGAGAGCGGACCTTGCGCCACCGCAAACGGCGGCGAAGACACGATAAACTGCCTATCCGCGTCACTGGTTAAGATACGCAACGGCGGCGCGTACCGTTGTACACACGCGTCATCACGTTGACCCATCAGCAGCGTCGTGGCCACCCCGGCGGCTTCGTAAGCGCTGCGGAGCGTGTCCATGATGTGCGCGTAGTGGCGGTCAATTTCCTCCGCGCTGTCCGCGGCTACAAACACTCCGTGATTTTGCAAGAAAACAACCGCTGGCGGCTTGCCGCGCGCAGCCGTGTAGCGCGCAATCTCCCGCTGCACCGCCCGCGCTAAAACATACCCCGGATCCGTGTACGGCACCCACAGCGCCTCGGGAAAAAGCTCGGCACACACTTCTGCTCCGCGCTGCGCGCACGTCATCCCATTCACAAGCGCAGGATGCGTGTGCACCACAAAGGTTGCGTCAAACAAATTATGCAGAATTGCTTCCACCGATGGCCGCCCTGTCACGCCCGGCCGCACCGCCGCTAACATCGCACGCTTTACTTCCGCCTCGCGCGCCGTAGGGTCCTCCGGATAGTGTGCGCGTAGGCTCGCCTCCAATTGACAGCGATCCATGGGGAGAAAATCGTGCGGCTGAATCGTGGCTAACGCCACTCCGCTAGGCTTCACCCACAACGTCGCCGCGTCTTTCGCCGACGTATTCCCGCCCCCCGCCAATACATATGCCGGATCGGCCCCGTACCGACGCGAAAGCTCCGCCAGAACTGAGAGAAGTTCGCTCATTTGACTGCCGCAGATGATGGTGAAGAACAATCCGCGGGTGGCCAGGGCGCCACCCCGCGCCGCACGCACACGGGAGGATCTTGCGTCAAGTCTACCACTGTGGAGTCGCCACGCAGCGGTGTCGGCCCCGCATCAATTACGTAAGCCGCGTAGGGTGCTACCTCGCGGGTTGCTTCTGCGTCGCACGGGCTGGGCGCCCCGCTGCGATTCGCACTCGTCCCAAACACTGGCACCCCGCATAAATGCAAAAACTGCTGCCCAATCGCGTGGCTGGGAAAGCGAAAACCTCGCGTTTCATCTTTCACCCGCAGTAAAAACGTCACCGGCCCCGGCCAGCTCCGCCGCAGTAACGCCAGAATGTCTGGCGGTTGCGGCCCGGCTAACTGCGCAAAAATCTCCCAGTCGCCAATATGGTACGCGCACGGTTTTTCTGGTGGGCGCCCCTTTGCCGCGTAAAGGGCCTGCAGCGCCGCTGGATCATCCGCACGCGCCGCAATTCCATACACTGTTTCCGTCGGAAAAATCACCAGGGCGCCACGCCGCACCGCCTCTGCAGCAGCTGCCAGCGCACTCGCCGCATCAGCCGACGGATCTACGTGGATCCACGTGCTCACAGCTTCACTGCTCGCGCCGCGCCGCGGCAAGGCGCGCGGCTAAGTCCGCATCTTGCAACGCGAGAATCCGCAAGGCCAACCACGCCGCGTTCTTTGCCCCAGGCTTCCCAATCGCTACGGTTGCCACGGGCACCCCCGGCGGCATCTGCACTGTCGAAAGAAGCGCATCTAAACCCCCTAATGTCCCCGCATCGAGCGGCACGCCTATCACTGGCAAAAGCGAGTTCGCCGCCACCGCCCCGGCCAAGTGCGCTGCTAAACCAGCGCCGGCAATGAGCACCTTCAGGCCCCGCCCCGCTGCCCCACGCGCATACTCCGCCACCTTCGCCGGCGTGCGATGGGCGGACATAACCTGCATCTCATATGCCACGCCAAACTCCTCCAACACCCCGGCACACTCCTTCATCACCGGTTCATCAGACGTGCTGCCAAACACAATGCCAACAAGGGGAGTTCCCATATTGTCACCTCATCTGCGGGTTATCAACTGCGCCAGATTATACCGATTGAGAGCGGAAAAATCAATAAACCGCGATAGGTCGCTAAAAACCTAACTGAACGGAGAAGGCTTCCCACACACGCGTCTGCCACACGATTCGTGCGCACCTTTATGACGCAGGGGCGCCGGCCGCGGCGACTGCTTCTTTATCGCGCGCCCGCCACGCACGCAATTCGCGCGAATCTCACCTTTGTGGAGGGGCGCCGGCCTCGGCGACTGCCCCTTTTACGCGAACATACCGCACGCGAATCCAATCGACACAAACCGCCGTTTGCAATTAACAAAAATTGTTGATTGAACCCGCGCTTGGCCCGCTAGGCGAACATGCGTCATATTTGCGGGCACCGGGCCGGTGCCCCTCCATAATCAAATTCACGCGAATTGTGCGCGGATCAGATTTCCTGCAGCCTTGCGGGCACGGAGGCCCCTGCTCCTCCCGAAGGGATGTGATCGGCCGGTGCGTGCGATCCGGATAGGCCGGAGATTACATGATGGCCGAGATGCGTACGGTGCGACCGGGAGGGACGACAAGCGGCATTTGGACTGGCTGACCGTCGGCTAGGACGGCGGACACGCCGCGCGAGACGCGGCGTGGGTTTTTAACGGAGATGTGGAAGGTGGCGCCACGAAACAAACGTGTGACAGTGAAGCCAGGCCAGTGTTTGGGGATGCAGGGGTCAATGAGTAAGCCATCATAGGTGGGGCGGATGCCGAGGATGTAAGAGGAGATGACGTGGAAGAGCCAGGCAGCGGAGCCGGTGTACCAGGTCCAGCCGGCGCGGCCCGGGGTGGGCGAGGCTGGGCCATCAATGTTGCCGGGGAGGACGTATGGTTCGCAGGCGTAATTGTCTACTTGGGAGGGGGGCTTTATGGGACAGATCGCGAGGAAGCGCTCGTAGGCGCGGTCGGCGTTGCCGAGCAAGAGCTCAGCGAGGATGGCCCAGACAGCGGCGTGGGTGTAGACGCCGCCGTTTTCGCGCAGGCCGGAGGCGTACTGGGTGAGGTAGCCGATGGAGGGATCGGGGACGGTGTAGCCAGGATAGAGGAGGAGGGTGCCGTAGGGTTTGTAAAGGAAGCGGCGAGCGGCGTGGATCGCGATTTGTTGGCGCTCGGCGGGCGCGCTATTGGCGATGACGGCCCAAGTTTGGGCGTTGAGGAAGATGCGGCCTTTGCGACAGCGGCGCGAGCCGAGGACGGCGCCTTCATCGGTAGTTGCGCGCCAGAACCATTGGCCGTCCCAGCCGTGGGTGTTGAGTGCGTCGGAGAGGCGCGCGGCGGCGGCGCGGTAGTGGGCGACGCGCTCGGGCTGGCGGCCGAGGCGGTCGAGGAGAGCAGAGATCTCGTTGAGGATGAGGTAGAGGAAATGCGCGAGCCAGATGGACTCGCCGCGCATTTGGTCGCCAGTGGAACTTAGGCCATCATTCCAATCGCAGTCGCCGATGAGGGGGAGGCCGCGCGGGCTGAGGCGTTGGAGGGCGCGGTCGACGGAGGCGAGGGCGTGGTCGAGGACAGACCCACTGCCCTGGTCGTCGTAGGGGACAGTTTCGTCGAGGAAGGCGAAGTCAGCGGTTTCTTTGAGGTACTGGATGAGGATGAAGGGAAGCCAGAGGAAGTCGTCGGAGCAGTTGGTGCGGTGTTTGATGCGTGTACCTGGGAACCACCAATGGGCGACGGAGCCATCGCGGTGTTGAACTGAGCAGCAGAGGGAGAGGTGAGCGCGGGCGCGCGAGGGATTGAGGGGGAACCAGATTTGTGAGTCTTGGAGTTGGTCGCGGAAGCCGAAGGCTCCGCTATTTTGGTAGTAGCCGGTTTTGCCGAAGATGCGGCCGGAGATGGCTTGGTATTTGAGCCAGGTGTTGGCGAGGAGGTTGAGGCGTGTATCGGGTGTTTTGCAGGCGAAGCCGGTGAGGAGGTGTTGCCAGTGGGCGCGGGAGGCAGCGAGGGCGCGGGAGGCGCGGGAGGTATCGCCGTAGCGGCTGATGAGGGTGCGGGCACGTTGCCAGGAGGGGGCAGCGCCAAGGAGGAAGACGAGGGAGGAGGATTCGCGCGGAGGGAGGAAGAGGGAGACACGCAGGCTGGCACAGGCATCGCCGTAGCGGCCGAAGGAGCCGATGCGGTCGGGGAGTTCGAGGCCACGCGGGTTGAGGAGGGTGCGGTTGCGGCCGAGGAACTCGAAGGTATCGCCGCTAGCGGCGGTGGGTGGGTGGGAGACGGCATGGAAAGCGACGTAGGGCCACTCGGGGCGGGTTTGGGCTTCGTGGGGGACGTCACATTTGCGTTTGCGGGCGATGATCGCGTTGAGGGGCGCGACGAAAGCTGTTTCGAGGAAGGTGCGGTGGAATTCGCGGTGGGCATCAGGCCATTGGTCACAGAGCCATTGGAAATAAGATTGGAGGAAGAGGAGGCGGGTGGCGCGGCTGAGGTTGGTGAGCTCGACGATCCAGAGTTCGAGGGTATCGTGGGGGGGGACGAAACAGGTCATGCGGGCGTGGAGGTCGTAGAGGGAGCGTTCGAGGATGGAGTAGCCGATGCCGTGGGTGCAGCGGAATTCACCCCCGAGGTGGCCGAAGGGATTCCAGTTGAGAGACCAGGTGCGGTGCTTGTGAGGTTCGCAGAGGTAGAGGAGCTTGCCATCAGTGTCGCCGGCGAGGTCTTGATTCCAGCGGGTGAGAGCGGAAATTTTCGAGCTAAAGATCCAGGAGAAGCCACCGCCGGTGTGGGAGAGGGCGAAGCCGTAGTCGGGGTTAGCGACGATGTTGACCCAGGGGCGTGGGGTATCGGGGTTGACGATGACATATTCGGTGCCATCGGCAGAGAAGTGACCGTAACGAGTGGAGAACATAGGAGACCTTGGCGGAAATGAAGGGTTAAAGGTTAGACACGATATTAGTGGGAATGGTGGAGAAGCGCAGGAGAAGGCTTGTGGAGGGCGGGACGAAGACGAAGCCGGCTGGGGGTGCGGCGGTGCCCCAGACGCGGAGACTAAGCTTACGGTTGTGGAGGCGGGCAAGGTACGAGACATGGCCAAAGGGGGTAGGCACGTTCGTGAAGGCGAGGCCGTGCTGAAGCCAGAGGGGATCGAGGCCTGCGCCGAGGACGAGCTGGTGTCGTTGTTCGTAAGCGACGAGGGAGCGCAAGGCGTTGAGGACGTCGGCGGCGACCCAGGTGTGAGGCATATCGCCGATGTAGGCGGGCTTGCGAGGGTCGGCGTGGACGACTTCGGCGAGGTGAAGCCAGTGCGGCGGGCGGGTGGAGTGTGTGATGAGGTGGCGCAAGAGTGCGAGGGCATGTTCACGCTGGCCGAGGCGGACGAAGACTTCAGCATTGCGCGCTTCGTAGGGAGTGAAGCCATCAGGGGTGGCGTGCTCGATGCGCGGGGTGATGATCTGGCGATAGCGGGCGAAAGTATTGGTGAGAGCGGGGAGGGGCAGGAAATCAGCTAAATCGCAGGCGGTGAGGGCAATAGAGGTGGAAGTGGGGTCGAAATCGGCGAGCTCAACGCAGCCGGGGATGGTGGTGAGGCCGGCGCGCGTCATAACGGAGGTAAGGGAAGCAAGGACGCAGTGACGGAGGTCAGCAGCTTCGGCGCGGAGCCAGGCGGCGTCGTTGGTGTATCCGAGGAGGGAGGCGAGGGTGGCGGCATCATGGAGGCCGCGGATAGCCCAGAAGTCGTCCCAGTAGCTGTGGCGTGCGGGGAAGTAGCCTTCGTGGCTGTTGGAGTGGGGGAGGATGCCGTAGTAGGGGCGGAGGGTGGCATTAGTGCGATAGGGATCGGTCATGCGAGCGCGGCGGAGTGCGCGAATGAAGTCAGCGGCGGCGCGGACAGTGGGGTAGAGAGCGCGAGCGAGGGCTTGGTCGCGGGTGTAAGCGAAATAGTTATAGACAGTGGCGATAAATTGGCCCTGGCTGTCGTACTCTTGGCCTTCGCCGCCGTGGAGGTTAGTGGAGAGGCCGGCGGGGGTGTTGTTTTCGAGGATGAGGAAGGGGACCCAGCCGTTGGGGGCGATGAAGTTGGTGTAGGCGAGGAGAAATGCGCGGACGGGCTCGGGCTGACCGTAGCGGAGCAAGGCGAGGCTTGTGAGGGCGCCGTCGCGCATCCAGGCGTGGTTGTAGTTGCGAGGGCCGGGTTTGAAGAGGGCGCGATCGTGTGTGAGGTGAATGTAGGCGAGGTTGGCGCGGATGAAGGCATTGAGGGTTTTGTCAGGGAAGGAGAGGGCGCGTGGGTGGGTTAAGGTCTGCCAGTGCGCGGCGAGAGTGCGGCCTGGCGGGGGGGGTGGGGGGAGAAGCATGTTCGTTTCGGTTTGGAGTGGGAACCAGACGTGGTAGGTGCGGGAGGAAAGTGGGGGCAGCTTGGCAGAAAAGACGAGGGCAGCACAGGCGAGGCCCTCGGGAGAGATGATTTGTTGTTCTGTGAGGTGGTGAGGGCTGGTGAGGACGCGGGGGACATCGTCATCTGCAGCGAGGTAGGTGTGAACGCCAGCGAGGTCGGTGCGGCGGCAGATAAGGTAGACTTCGTCATTGAGAGAAAGGGCGACATGGGGGCCGAGCAGGTGCCAGGCGGCGGTGTAGATGGGTGCAAAGCCGCCTTTTTGCCAGACGGGGTTAAGCTGGAGGGGGCGGACGAAGAGAGCGAGCTGGAGGGAGGCTGGGGAATTACGGTGATTGGCGAGGCGATAAGAGGCGCGGGCCCAGCTTGCTGTAGCGTTTCCGGAGGCGGCAAGGGAAACGGAGAGAAGTGGGCGAGGGGAGCCCCAAGAGACGGAGGGGAGGGGGAGGCCGGGAGGGAGGAGGTGGTGAGCGCGGGGAAGATCGGCGAAGGTGAGGATGCGTGAGTTTTCGGCGAGGATGGGAAGGAGGGCGGGGCGATTTTTGCGCGGTTCGACGGCTCCGGTTTCGCCGAGGAGAGCTTCTTCAGGGTGAGCGGGGGAGCCGGTGATGGTCCAAAATTCTTGCTGACGGGAGAGCCAGAGCGGGAAGAAGCCGGGCCGGGCGGCGCGGGCGAAGAGGGTGAAGCGGCGGAGTGGGCTGAGTGGGGTGGCGTCTGTGAGCAGCTCGATTTCTGCGATGGCGGGTGGCGTGCGGCGGGTGGCGCAGAGGATGCGGAGAGCAGAGGCGGTCATTGGGGGCCAGGTTAGGTAGGAGAGCGCGCCAGGGGTTGTCTGCCAGGGGAGGAGTGGCGACCAAGCGACAGAATTTGTTAATTGCAGACAACAAAATGTGACGTTTGAGCAGGCCCAGTGGATGGCGATGCCGGAGAGGGGCTGGGGCTGGGGGAAGCTGATGGAGAGCCAGGCTTGGGTGGCGGCAGCGCGCCAAAGGGTGTGGGGGGAGCCATCAAGAGCGGCGGTGGGGATAGTGGGAGGGTGAGTCGAGGAAGCGGTGAGGCGCGGTGCGCTCTCAGGCGCGATAAAGGAAACTTCCCAGATTGAGTTACCCCAGCCGGTGCCGCGTTGTTCGCAGAGGATACGTACGTGGCGGGTAGTGATCGGCGTGAAGAAGAGGACGTCAGTGCCACCGTCACCGTCACGCACGGAGGCGACGGTGAACCAGTTGGAGGCGTCATCAGAGCAGCGGATGTGGTAAATTTCTGCGAAAGCATTTTCCCAGATAATGTGAAGGCCTGCGAGAGGTTGAGGGTGGTCGAAAGAGAACTGCCACCACTCGTTATCACGCCAGTCGGAGGACCAGCGCGTGGCGAGGTTGCCGTCAATGGCGTATGCTGGGCCGACGTCGCAGGTGCCGGAGGAAGCTGAGGCGGAGCCGGAAAAAGCGGCGTAGGCAGACCAGGAGAGGTAAATGCAGAGCAATGTTAGCGAGAAAATCCGCATAGGGAGAAACCTTGCTGAATGAGGCGGTTACGGCGCAGGAGGCGCCAGAAAAACGCGTGACGGTAGTTGGCAATTGCCATAAGCAGAGGGCCTTGGTCAATGGCGAGCGCGGTCTGGGTGACACGTGGGGGCGAGGCGTCCATGTTGAAAGAGTCCCAGAAGCCGTAGCCGCCGGCAGAGCGCGGGGAGTAGAGGGGAACCTGATTGAGAACGAGGGAAGCCATTTCACGCAGGGCAGGAAGAGCGAGGTGAGGGATGAACATCAAGGCCATGCCGGCGGCGTAAGGGGCTACAGTGCCGTTGACGTCGACGGGGGTACCGAAGGCGTTGGGAGTTGGAGAGGGGACGATGTAGTGTTCGCCATCGGCACAGGCACTTAGCCCCCAGCGGTTGGAGGAGAAGGTGAGGAACTGGTGGGCATGATCAAGGCAGAACTGGCGATTAGCGAGGCACGCGAGGCGGGCGTTTTCGAACCAATCAATGCCTTGGCGGTCGCGGCCGAATGAGCGGAAATCGAGCCAGAGGTGGGCGAAGGTGTAGGTGAAGAGGGTATTGGGGCCTGAGCGAATGAAGGAGCCAACACCGGGGTAGTCAGCGCGGGGGCGATGCCAGGTGTAGAACGTTTCGGGCGGGAGGCGGTGTTCAGGGAGGGGGGCAGCAACAGCGAGGAGGGAGATGAGGATGGCTTCATCGGTGTAGTGATCCCAGGCGGCCTGGATGAGGCGGCCGGGTCCGTTGAGATCGCCTGGGGTGGCTGGCTCCCATAGCATGGAAACGAAGTGGGGAGGGTCGGGGAGCTGAAAAGCGCGCCAGTTGGCGTTGCTGAGCAGCGAGAAGGCGAGGGCCGCGACTGAGCCACCGAAGTACTCGGCGGCGGTGAGAGCGCCCATGAAGAGGAGAGCAGAGTCAATGGTGGAGACGCCGGTTTCGCCGACGGAGACCGGGCGGGCGTCGAGCGTGGCATAATGAACGAAGAGGCCATGGCGCTGGAGGTTGGTGTGAGTGATGAGGGTAGTGAGAGTGCGGAGGGCACGGCGTTTGGCATGAGCGCGGGGCAACCAGTCACGCTCAGCGGCATAGGCGAGTGCGCTGAGGTAGAAGCCGGAGGCAGCGAGGGAGGCGACAGAGGCGCGGGATGAGTCACGGGTTAAGCCGGAGCGCGGGTCGGTTTCTTCGAGGAAGAACTGGAAGGCATCGCGCGCAACTTGGTCAAGGAACGCGGCGTCATCGAGGGCGTGCATGGGAGGGAGTGGTGGGGGTGAGGGAGAGGTGGCCGGGAGGACATGAGCGAGGGGTTCGATACTGACGTGGGAGAGGAGAGCGCGGCGGAGGTGATCGTTCCAAACTAGCTCGAGGCGGTTATCGATGACGGCGCAGGAGCAGATCAAGGAGTTGGAGGACCAGGCGCTGAAGGGGAGAGGGGTGTCTTGGAGGAACAGCGAGAGCCACCGAGGTTGGGTTGGAGGTGTGCAAGTGAGCGTGACGCGATACAAGCCGTTGCTAAGGGGGAGGGAGAGGAGGAGGGAGCCTTTGCGACCGCGGCGAGTGGGGATGCCGCCGAGAACATGGGGGGAGTTGGTCCGCGCGTCCCAGTGCCATGGGGCTGGGAAGAGAGCAAGAGGCTGGGTGGGGGGGAGCGGGAGGGGCGCGTAGCGTGGGCGGACAAGTATCGCATTAAGGAGGGGTTCGTCAATCAAGCGGACGAAATCGAGGTGGAGGCGCTCTTTGGTGACGTGGACGGGATAAGTGAGCACGATGGGATTGGTAGTGGCGCGGGCGAACAGATCGACATTGCGATCCACGATGGAGCCGTTGATGCGGATGTGGAAGAGGCGTTGGAGGGCTTGAGTCCAGTGAGATTCGAGGGCGAAGAGAGAGACGTCGTAGAGGCCGTTAGAGAGGTCAATGATGAGGGAGAAGTCGCCCCAGCGGGCGTTAGTGAAGATAGGGGGCAAGGAAGCGGGGGCGCTGAGTGCGGAAGTAGATAATTTGCCGCCGACGTGGCCGAAGCCGGTGAGTGGGTCGAAGGGCTTATCGGCGAGGAAGAGAGTACCATCGGGCAAGGAGCAAGCAGGGCCGCCGAGGTTGATGGCGACGACAGGAGGAGGGGGTGACGGTGCAGGCGAGCGCTGCGAGCAAGCGGCGAGGATGAGTGGGAGGAAAAGAAGTGGAGCTAGGCGGAGCATAGGCGGCGGCGGTGCGCGGCGATGAGCGCGAGGAAGACGCCGCCGGCGAGCAGCGGCTCGGGCACGACTACGTAGGAGGCGGAGAATTCTTCAGACTCGTTGCCCGCGTTGTCGAGAGCAACGACGCGTACTATGGTGTCGGTGGAGAGCCAGAAGGGGGTGGAGTAGACGAGGCGAGTGGTGCTTGTCCAAGGGTCGGAGCCGTCGAGGGTGAAGAAGATGTTGCTGATGCCGGATCCCATAGCATCGGAGGCGACGACGGTGACGGCGATAGAGGTGTCGTAGAATCCCCCGGTGGGGAGGAGGCCGACGACAGGCGGGGCGGCGTCGGGGAGTGGGCCGTAGGCTTCGAGGTGCATTTGATAGGTGGAGGGAAAGGCATAGAAAGCATTCCAGGCGGTGGCGCGAGCGGCGTTGGCGAGGCCGAGCATGGCGTGACCATTGTCAAGCTCACTCCAGACGGTGGCGATGGCGTCACTTGTGACACTAATGGTGCCGCGGAAACCAATGGGGGAGAACCCGTGAGACTTGTTGGTGAGGAGGTAAAAGAAGGCGTCAATTGTTTGCGGGCGATAAGGGGTGATGAGGCACATGGCGAGCGAGCCGGGGTTGACGCAGCCGGTATCGGGATCAGTGCTAGGGCTATTGGAAGCGCGGGGTGGGCAGCCCATTTGGTATTGGATGCCTGGGGGTGGTGGTCCGTCGGAGATGCCGAAGGCGTGGCGGCCCATGTTCTGCATGTAGCGGATTTGCGCGGCCACGGCGGGGCCGATGGTATTCGTGCCATAGACGGTACGGATTTCGTCAACAAATTGGGCGGGGAGGAGGTAAGTGAAGAGCGAGCCGTCCCAGTTACACCAAGCGACAGAGATGCCGTCGTAGGAACGGAGAGGTTTTTGCAGGTAAGGATGTTTGAGACTGAGTGCGAACTCGTTACTTGAGAGGTTCCAGGTGCCGAAGTGGAGAGCGAAGGCGCGGGCGACGAAGTTAATGATACGATTTTCGCCGGAGTAGTAGTCGCAGGAGCCTGGGGACGTGGTAAGCCAGCCGAAGCGGTGGTAGGTGGTGTTGTACCAGATTGAGTAATTGCGGGGCTTCATGATGAGGGCGCAGAGATTGGTAATGGTGGCGGCGCCATGGAGCCAGGGGCGCTGGCGGCAGTAGCCTGCGATGGTCATGAGGCAAGCGTCCCACAAGGCGTTGTCAACGCTGGGGATGTTATAGTTCACGACACTTTGGTTGTTGGCGTCGTAGAACTGGTAGTAGGCATGGTTTTGGTAGGTTTTGTTGGTCTGGAGCCACTGGTAGGTGAGGGAAAGGACGCCGAGGAGGCGGTCGTAGACGTAGTCCCAAGTGGGGGACCAGGGGCGGCGCTGGTCGTAGGCGAGGAGGAAGCTAAGGGCGGAGAGACCGATTTCGGTGGTATTGCAAAGGACGTTGCCTGGGTAGGCGCCGAGGGGGAGGTAGCCGCGGTGGGTGGCGGGATTAGTGAAATAAGAGTAGAGGGCGAGCCAGATATGATCGACGACGGAAAAGGGGACGAAGACGGAGATGTTAGTGCGGAAGATAGCTCCGGCGGTATCACGGGCGAACAAGTAGAGGGTGCCCGTGCCAGCGGGACCGAGCCAGGGGTAGTCAATGATGGCGGAACCGGAGTAGGGGATCCAATCGCGGTGGACGAGGTTGGGTTGCTCGGAGAAGCGGATGGCGGCGGCGCCGATACAGGTGTAGGCGAGGCGGAGGACGGAGCCGGAGGCGCGGGAGGCGATGAGTTCGAGGGAGGCGGGGCCTGGGGCGGCGGATGATGACAACGTTATCATCAGCAGCACGGTGAATGTGCGCCCAAGTGGGATCGTCCGGTGCATTTATCGTCGTGCTCCTTTCCACATTAGCCACGCCGCCAGAGTCGCTAAGAGGCGTGCCGGCTCCGGAATTTGCATGACTGTGATTCTATCGATATCATACCAAAAGATAGTGTTCTGCACAAGCGAGGTGACTGGCTGGAGTGCGGGTGAAAAGGCGTCTTGCCACGCGCTATCAGGGGCCCAGAAGTTAGCGCGAATTGGCATGGGTGCGTCAGGCTGAGCGAGAGCGGAGCGGTAGAGTTCGACTCCGTTGGCTTCCCAGATGGTACCGTCGGGAAGCCAGTAGAAGCGCAAAGTTGTCCACTGGGCGCGGTTGATGAGTGGATTGGTGATCATGATGGAGTGATGATTGGTATTGTTGAAGTAGGTTGAGCCGTTTTGACCGGAGTAATCCCAATCATTCCACTGGGTGAGGAGGAGCGAGTTGGAGGGGTAGTTCGAGAGGAATTCGAAGTCGAGCTCATCGGCGAGGTTGGAGAGGAAGCGGTAGGCGAAGAAGGAGGCGACGATGCCAGGGGTTTCGGTACGGAGGCGAACGCGTGCTTCAGCGAGGAGGCCTTCGTCGCGGGCGAAGTTTTCTATGGAGTAAATTTCGGCGCCCCAGAGACGGGTTCCGGGGTAATAAGGGTTGAAGGTGTGCAAGGGGAGGGAGACGAATGAGGCGCCGGCATCGTTCGAGAAGGCCAGGGGTGCGCCGAGTTGTGTGCGCCCAAGGATCCAGGTGCCTTGGAGCCAGATGGTGGACAACACGGGGCCAGAGAAGTCATCATGTAAGAGGACAGAGGCGTGTGCTGGTGGTGGTACGAGGCCAGGGCACGCAAGAAGAGCAAGATAGAGAGGAAGCAGGCGCATCACTTTCAGTGAAGTTCGTCGCAAGGCGCTAGGGGTGACACAGAGCTCCGGCTGAGGTGGTACTTTGCGGCTGGTGTAGTGCACCCTGGGGGCCGGTGAGGCCCCCAGGGTGCGTAGAGGGGTGGGAGCGCACGGTTTTAGCGCTTGCGGAACACCCACAGCGTCAGGCCCAGGAGCAATGCCAAAGTGCTTGGCTCGGGGACGAAGAACGTGATGTTATCCACACAGAGAATCCCCTGCCCGGCATCGGTAGTAGTGATCATCACGCCAATGCGGCTGATGTTGGTCCACCCGATGGGGGAGGTAGGCATAGTCCAGGAGAGACGTGTCCAACCACCGGTGGGTACATTAACAGGCGCGGTGGTCGCTTCGGCGGCTCCGTCGCTGAACCAGAAGCGCACTGGGGCGCTGGCAGCGTTAGTGCAGAGGAGGAGGAGATCGGCTTCGAGGGCGCCAGCATTGGAGAGATCAGCGTAGATAGGCTGATTTACACTGGTCCAGGCACGCGCATAGGGCTCGGCGGTGATAAAGGCCTCAAAGGGCAGGACCAAGCAGAGGCCAGTGCGGTTGACGCCGGTGGGGTCAACGCCGAAGGCACTGTAGTTACGATTTTGATAGGTGGTGCTGTAATCGGAGCCCGTGTCGTAGCGCCAATTACGCGGGCGTTGTTGCCAGTTTTCGTGGCCGACGCAGGAGGGGTTGATTTCGAATTCGTCAACGATCCAGGCGGGGGCGGTGCCGCCGGCGAAGTAGGCGCGGTCGAAGAAGAAGGTGCAGGTTTGGCCAGCGGGGAGTGCTTTGTCGGAGTGCCAATCCTGGGGTGGGAAGCCACCAATGAGCCACCAGAGGAGGGAGGCGGGCATTTCTGGGACGGTCATGGTGCCGGCAATTGTTTTCCAACCGTCGGCGGTGATGTTAATCAGTCCCATCGCGTGGTCGGCGTCGCCATCGTGCTTGCAGAGAGAGCGGATTGTGTATTCAGCGGGCAGTGCGGGAGCCCAGAGCTCGACGACGAAATCAGTATTGTTACTGAATTCGTGAGGATACATACCGAATTCGGTGTGAAGCTGGGCGTTACTGCCGCTATCAATGAGGTGGTAGGCGAGGCAGGAACGGCCGTCTATGTTGGTGAAGAATAGCTGACGGATTTCGGAGTTGGGGGCGGGGCCCCACCAGGTGCCATCGCTATACCAGAGGGTGTTGAAGTTTTCCCAGACTTGGCCGTCGACGAACGGCTTGGGCAGAGGGGCGAAATTTGCGGTGATGGTTATGGTGCCCACGCCGACAGTGAGGACGAGAGGATTCTGGGAGGAGGCGATGGAGCCAGACCAGCCAGTGAAGCGGTTACCCGGGGTTGGGGTTGCGGTGAGTGTGAGAACGGAGCCGGTGAGGAACCAGGCGCCAGGGGGAGAGACGCTGGCGGTGCCACCCCACCATTGGGCACTGGAGAGGAGGAGTTTGCTGGTAGGGGAGACGGCGGGCTCATAAGTGAGGCGGGCGATGACGCCGTAGTCGGTGGCGACGACGAGATCGCCGTTGGTGAGGATGCAGGGGTTGCCGCCGCTCGCAGCGAGCCAGCCGTCGCCCATGGGACTGACGACAACTTCCCAAAGGGTAACACCACTGGCGCCGGTGTCTTTGATCGCTCTCGCGACGGCGCCCATGGCTGAATTAAAGAGGCCCATGATGATATTATCTTTGCCAACGGAGATATTGCCGTGGATTTTGCCGGTGGAAGCAAACCATTTGAGAGAGCCGTTGGCGGTATTCAGGGCGGTGATGCCGGGGCTTGAACCATTGTGAGCGACGTAGAGGGTTGATTGATCCGGGCTGAGAGCAAGCCCGCCGCGTTGCTCCCAGACATCACCTGCAAAGGTGTAGGTCCAAAGAGTAGTGCCGCTGGGGCCGAATTTGATGACGACGTCGGGTTCAGCAGCAGCGGAAATGCCTTGGAAGCCACAGTAAATGTTGCCTGTGTTGTCGACCAGGGGCTGGAGGGCCTCTGTGCCGGCACCGGCTTTCGGGTAGAGTATCTGCCAGATGGTAGTGCCGGTATTAAGGTCTAGGGCGGCGATGAAATCACTGGGGTCATCGGCGCCATTATGGCGGACGTAGACGACCTGGCCATCGGGGCTGAGGGCGGGGCCTGAATCGGGCCAGAAGCTAACGGTGCCGAGAGCGGCTTTCCAGATCTGCGTGCCGGTGTCCGCGTCGAGGCAATGCAGGCCGGAGTTGTTCCATTTGGAGCCAAAGATGAGCTTGCCGTTGACGAGGAGCAGGCCGCCAGCGAGCAGATTGTCAACCTTGGAGGTCCAGATGATGGTTCCATCGGCCTTGTTAAGGCAGGCGATGGTAGAGGGCGCAGCATCGTTGACAGTGGCCACGTAGACGCGGGAAGAGGAGACGACAGGGGTGCCGAACGCGTGGATGGCATCGAGCGCTTGTCCCCAGACTTTAGCGCCGGTGTTGATATCGAGTGCCATCACGTTATGGTTAGCATTGCCAACGGCGGCGCCTCCCGGGATGTACACATGCTGTTCATCGGTGACAGGGCTACCGATTTTGGGTGCACCGCCCCAGAGGCGGCCAGCTGCGGTGTAGGCCATGTTGGACCACAGGATCTTGGCTCCCGTTAGGGCACGGCCACCGGTGTACCAACCTTGGCGTTGTTTGCCGTTTTGCGCCATAGACCAGGTACCGGCGACGGGTTCTTCACTGGCGAGGGTGAGACTAGCGACGAGGAGGAGGAAGGAGAGGAGACAGACGTTTTTCATGGTAGCCATCCTCTGAGCATTGGTTACTGGTGCAGGCGCTCGACAGCGTGTGCAAGCGCTTGCACTATTATAGCACTTTTAAGGGCGCGTGTCAAGCACTCAGGGGAGGCGCGAAGAGTGGGGGTGAAATGGTGGCGAGCAATCCACCGTGTAGAGGGGCATCATGTTTTGTGCGAGATCCGACTGGCAGGACACGCGCTGGGTTACGCACGGCAACGCAGCAAAGGAGGAAAGGGTGAGCATGTGCTTTACATGGGAGACGGCTTTTGGTATACTAGGCAAACGATTGCACAAGCATAGGGTACGAGGGGTGCGTAATGAGGAAACGAGGAGTAGCGCAGACGGCGACGCTGGACGACATAGCGCGGCGGGCGCGGGTGGCGGTGTCGACGGTGTCGCGTGCGTTGAATCCGCGGACGCAGGGGCGGATAAGTGCGGCAACGCGGGAGCGGGTGGAGCGGTGGGCGGAGCGGTTGGGGTACCAGCCGAACCGGAGTGCGCGGGCGCTGAGTCGTGGGGGATCGGACACGATCGCGGTGGTGGTTCCGGTGAGTGCGCATTTTGCGGTGAGTGAGTATTATGCGCGCGTGATTTTGGGAGCGGCGTCGGCGTTCGCGGAGCATGGTTTGGATGTGAAGCTACATCTGCTGCGGCGGGGGGAGGCGCGCGAAGGGTTTGTCCGGATTGCGCGGCGATTAGGAGTGGATGGTTTGTTGATTGCGGGGGTAGCGATGCGGGATCGGTTTGGGGAGGAGCGCGAGGCACCTAGGATACCAGTTGTGATGATAAACAGTTACGAGGATGCGCGGGTGACGACGGTGGATGCAGACAATGTTGCGGGAGGGGCGTTAGCAGCGGAGTACTTGTTAGGGCGGGGGCATCGGCGGTTGGGAATGCTGGCGGGGCCGGAGGATTCGTATGATGCGTTGCATCGGCTACTCGGATTTGCCCGGCGGCTGCGGGAGGCACGGGTGAAGTTACCGAACAAGTGGTGCGTGCACAGCATGTTTGGCGAGGAGGAGGGCGCGGAGGCGATGCGGCGGATTTTGCGGCAGGGGGAGTGGCCAACGGCTGTATTTTGCGCGAATGACGAGTTAGCGCTGGGGGCGTTGCGGGCGTTGCGGGAAGCGAAAGTGCGGTGTCCGGAGGACGTGTCACTGATAGGATTTGACAATTTTGCGGCGAGCGAGCACGCGGAGCCGCCGCTGACGACGATTGCGCAACCGATTGACCGGATTGTGACGACGGCGGTAGAGCTGCTGGTGGGGCAGTTGCGGGGGCGACAAGAAGTGCTGCGGGTGTTATTGCCGGTGGAGTTGATTGAGCGGGGCTCGGTGCGGCGGGTGGAGCAGGGGGAGACATGAGGGTAAGGAGCGTGTGCTTAGCGATGGTGATGGGGCTGGTGGGTTGTGGGCGCGGCACACGAGATGGGCGTGTACACATTACTTACTGGGAGAAATGGACTGGGTTTGAAGCGGATGCGATGCAGAGAGTAGTGGATCGTTTTAACGCGTCGCAGACGGGGATTACGGTGCACTTCATGTCGATCAGCGGGATTGGACGGAAGCTGCTGATGGCGACCGCGGGGGGCAATCCGCCAGATGTAGCTGGCATTTGGTCATCGTCGCTGCCGACGTATGCAGAACACGGGGCACTCGTGGGGTTAGATGAGTATTGTCGGCGCGCGGGGATTGGGGCGGAGGATTATGTGCCGATTGTGTGGAGGATTTGTCAGTATGAGGGGCGGACGTGGGGTTTGCCGAGCACGCCAGGTTCGACGGCGCTGATTTGGAACAAGGAGATGTTTCGGCGCGCGGGGTTGGATCCGGAACGGCCACCGCGAACGATTGAGGAATTGGATGAGTACGCGGCGCGGCTGACGCGCTACGATGAGCGGAGCAACTTAGTGCATTTAGGGTTTTTGCCGACGGAACCGGGGTGGTGGAATTTTGCATGGATTTACTACTTTGGGGGGCAGGTGTGGGATGGGACAAATCGCATTTTATACGATACACCGGCGGGGCTCGCGATGTTTCGCTGGATAGCGAGCTATACGGAGAGGTATGGGTTGAACGCGCTGCAACAATTTAGTGCGGGTTTTGGGAACTTTGCGTCGCCGCAGAATGCGTTTTTAGCGGGGAAAGTGGCGATGGTGTTGCAGGGGGTGTGGATGCACAATTTCATTGAGAAGTACGCGCCAGGGTTGGAATGGGGAGCAGCGCCATTTCCTGCGGTGGACGGTGTGGATCCGCCCGTTGTGTATACAGAGGCGGATGTGTTGGTGATTCCGCGGGGAGCAAAACATGCGGATGCCGCGTTTGAATTTATTCGATTTGTGCAGCGGCCGGAGGTGATGGAGGAGTTGTGTTTAGGGCAGCTGAAGGCGTCGCCGTTGAGGCGGGTGAGTGCAGGTTTTTTTGCGCGGCATCCGCATCCATATTTGGGGGTATTTTACCAGACGATGTGGAGCCGGCGGGCGTTTAGCACGCCGGCGTTACCGATTCATGACGAAGTGGTGCGGGAAGTGAACATTGCGGTGGATTTAGTGCGGCTGGGGCAGGTGAGCCCCGAGGCGGCGGTGCAGCAGGTGCAGAGGCGGGCGCAGCGAGCGTTGGATCGGCTATTGCGGCAGCGGGCGCGGCGCAGGGAAGGCGTGGGCAGGCTAAGTTGTGAGAGCAGCGAGGTGGGGCAGCGATGACAGGCAGGACGTGGAGAAAGGTGCGGAATGGGCTTTTGTTTACGTTACCGTGGACGGTTGGTTTACTGGGGTTTATCGTGTATCCTGTGGTGGCCTCGGTGTATCACAGTTTTTGTGATTATTCGGTATTGCGGCCCGCGGTGTGGATTGGGCTTGGGAACTATGTTGATTTGTTGCAGGACGAAGTGTTTTGGATAGCGCTGTGGAATACGGTGGTATTTGCCGTGGTAGCGCTTCCGTTGGGGATCGTGACAGCGATTGGGCTGGCGTTACTGTTGAATACGAAGGTGCGCGGGGTGGTAGTGTATCGCACGATTTTCTTCATTCCATCGCTGGTACCGATGGTGACGCTGGCGATGCTCTGGATGTGGATTTTCAACGGAAGGTATGGGATTCTGAACTATGTGCTGAACGGGGTAATGCGGTGGCTTCATTTGCCTTGGGAGGCGCCGGGATGGCTATTAGACCCGCACTGGGCGAAGCCGGCGCTGATTTTGATGGGGTTGTGGGGCTGCGGACATGCGGTGGTGATTTTTTTGGCTGGGTTGCAGGATATTCCGGAGACATTATACGAGGCAGCGGAAATTGACGGGGCGAATCGGTGGCAGAAGACGTGGCACGTAACGTTACCAATGTTGTCGCCGGTAATTTACTTTAACTTGATCATGGGGATCATAGGGACTTTTCAAGTATTCGCGGTGCCGTACATAATGACGGGCGGGGGGCCTGGGCGGGCGACGTTATTTTATACGATGGCGATTTTTCAATTTGCGTTTGAGGATTTGCGGATGGGCTACGCGAGTGCAATGGCGGTGATTTTGTTTTTGATTATTGTCGGGTTAACGTGGCTGGCGACGCGGGTGTCGCGAGGGCATGTACACTATGGGGGTTTGTGATGAAGCGGCGAGCATGGCTGTGGCATTTTGTGTTGGCACCGTTAGCGCTGATGTTCTTGTTTCCGCTGGTATGGATGTTGAGCACGGCGCTGAAGCCGGTAGACCAGGCGATGAGCATGCCACCGGTATGGGTTCCGCGGGCGAGTTATGCGGAGGTTGAGGGGGAGCGCATGCGGGTGGTGGTGCGACGGACGAATGTGGCGGAGAGTGTGATTGTGGAGGTGGGAGGTCGTGGGCGGTTGCTGTTACCTGCGGGAGCGTACGGGGACGGGACGGCGCAGTTAGTGAGTGTGGTGGGAGGCGTGGCGCATACTAATACGGTGGCGGCGCGGTTACTCAAGCACGTGCCGGC
>JAOACZ010000091.1 GCA_026417575.1 bacterium
AGATGTGTATAAGAGACAGGCACTGATGTGTTGCCCTTGAAGCGGGCGATAAGCGTGCGTAGCATAGACGAGTTTCCGTGGCGGGGCAGTGAATTCCCCACGCGGTTAGAAACGGCGCTGGCGAGAGTGGGGGTGAGAGTTAAATTTTTTGAACTGGATCAGTACGAGGAACAAGCCTATAAAGTTGAAATAGGGCGGGGAGGTGTGATAGTGTATGGGCGCGGGGTGCGGGGACTGGCCTATGGAGCGGAGACGTTGCGGCAGGTGTTGAGCCAATGTGGGGGTGCGGTGCCGTGTGGGGTGATTGAAGATGGGCCGAAGCACGTGTGGCGCGCGGTGTGGCTGGATTTGCACGTGCACAAGTACCGAGTAGCATACATGAAAACCTTGTGCACGGAATTGGGGCGGATGAAGTACAACGCGCTTGTTCTAAACTATCACGACACGTTTTCATTTAAGAAAGAAGCATACCTGCGTGGGGAGTTGCATTTGACGATGGAACAGGTGGGAGAGCTCCAGAAAGCGGCGCAGGAGGCGGGGATCGAGGTGATTCCCTACGTGGGCGTACTGGGTCGGTTGGATCACGTGGTGGAGTTAGAGCGCTACCGTGGGCTACGTAACAGTGATGGGTGCTTAGATGTGCGGAACCCGCGCAGTATCAAGGTAATGTGCAATGTGGTGGATGACATTATTGCTGCGCATGGAAGCAGCATGATTGGGCTGGGTGTGCCGATGCCACTTGAGAGGGGGCTAAAGGTAGATGAGGCGACGCTGGAGTACTTGGGGGAGCTTGTGGGCCATGTGGTGCGGCGAGGAAAGAGCGCGCTGGTGTGTGCCGGTGGAGAAGTGAACCAGGTGGAATGGTTGGCACGCCTACCGAAAAATACACTGATTGGGTATGCGGCCGCCGATGGGGCTGGGTTGCAGCGTGTGGCGGAGGCGTGTGGGAAACAGGAGTTGCGTGTAGTGGGGGTGTTGAGCGGGCGTGGCGCACGTGACACAGAATGGCACACTGATCTGGGGGCGGCGATTGAGTTATTGCAGTCTGAGGTATCAGCCCTGGCGGCCGCGGGGGTGACGCGAGCGGTAGTTGCGCTCCCATCCGGCTGCGGGTGTATGATGCCGGCGCGGCCTGCGCCGAGCGCCTTGTGTGGGGCGCGGATGATGCATGTTAGCATGAGTATGGCAGGATTGGGTGCGGCGGCGGAGTTTTTGTGGAGTGAGTGCCCTGAGGTGCAGCGTGTCCAAGCTGCATGGCCGTTGTTTTGGTGGGGTGTGGATGATCCTCATTACCATGATCTCGCTGCTGCGTATCAGGTGGACCCATTTGCAAGTGTGCACACGGCTGAAGTGGTGCGGCGGTGTAAGCGAGCGATAAAACTTGCGGGAGAGCTTAAGCCGGCGCGGCATGTGGAAGAACTAAGCCTGTATCAGCTCTACGCGCGATTGGTATTGCATGCTGTGCATGTCCGCCAGGCCTTCAGCCATGGGCCGCGCAGGCAGCAAGTGAATTTGCTGCGAGAGGAACTGGAGCGCTTGAAAGATCTACACAAAGAAGTGCTTTCTAGGACGTTGTACCGGCGCGAGATTCAAGAGGAACAAACACACTTGTTTGGGCACACGGAACAGTTGCTGGCGCGGCTGAAGCACGCATGAATTGGCGCTGAGGAGGCGCCCGCGGGTGTTAGTGGGCGGGTGCGGGAGAGCCAGCTATGCGGTGATGTGTCTGCTATGGCTGCAGAGGGACGGGCGAGCACTGTGGGCTTCTTGCGCGTGGATGAACGTGGGACAGAAATACTGGGGTACCGACTTATCGGTGTGCTGAGCGTCCCCGCAGGGATACACGGTTGGCAGGTATTGCAGATTGGCTGTGTTATTGGGCTGATCTTGTGAGTGACATTGACGAGGCTATTGTTAGAATACACGTCGCATGCAGTGTGCCTGGTGTACTTTGGCCCAATTATCTGAGAATCGTCATGGACACGACGAGCGGGAGTAATGCGCTGAGGAGCTTGCCGGATAACGCGCGCGTGTTGAAAAAAACGCAGAGAGCGCCGAGCTTTGGCGGGAATGGTTGCGCACGCATGGTTGGGAACGATTCTTGTTGCTTGCTGAGAGGTACGTGTGATGGTCGAGTGTACTGGAGCAACGATGGCGCGGATTGCTTTCCCGTTCACGAGTGCAGGACGAGCCGAGTTGTAATGGACAGCATAATGAGTCGCGCTGATTGTGTGGAAGCGTCCGGGGCGGTAGGAAGGAGGACGCGATAATGTAGCTAGAGCGCGGTAGAGTGGGTCACCGAGAATGGTTGCAGGGGAAAAGGTAGATCACAC
>JAOACZ010000133.1 GCA_026417575.1 bacterium
AGATGTGTATAAGAGACAGCACTGGCGCAGACGGCGACTCCTAATTTATGCGGGGCTACTTGCGTGTGGAGCAATAGTTTTGATGGCAGGGCCACAGACGCCGCTGTGGCGTGTATTCTATCAGCTGCCACTGCTGAACAAGTTTCGCATTCCGGCGCGCTACGCACTGCTTTTTCAGCTTGCGCTGGCAATTTTGGGAGCGGTTGGGCTGGATTTCGTTGTGGGGGATGCACGACGGCGGCGAGAGCGCGTTAGTGCGCTAGTGTGGATGGGACTTCTACTGATTGGCATTACGTGGCTCGTGCACGCGGGGTACGTACCACGCGCACGTCTGCAGGATCCGTGGGTGCGGGTACCGTTATTGAGTGCTGCAGGGGTATGGGCGACGGTGTGGATATGTTTAGTGCCTGGACTGTGGGGGCGGGTGATCGCCTGGCTTGTGCCGGTGCTGGTTGGGTGTGAGCTTGTGTATTACGGGTACAACGGTATTACTTCGGACGTGCCGCGCCTGTTGGATCGCGATCAGTGTCTTGTGTCAGTACGCGCGTACCACGCGCGCTTTGGCGCCACCGCGCCGCTTCCGCGAGTATTCAATTGCTTCCGTAACTACATGGCAAAGGATCGCGGGATTGGTCCCAATCGCAACATCCTCATGGGGGTGCCCACGCTGGATGCGTATGGTCCCCTGTATTTCAAGGTGTTTGGCTGGTTGGGCCATGACCCCTCCGGATTCTACACGACGGTGGACGAGTTGTTGCGTGACAATGACACGTTAAGCATGCTGAATGCGGTAGCCGTGGCGGAGTATGACGGTGCCGCGCACGGGATGACAAGGCAGATATGGGAGATAACCAACGCACTTCCGATCGTCTTGCCTGCGCTGTCGGCATGGGAGGGCGCGCAGAGGTACGTGAGTGATAGGGATGGGTTGCGCCTTACGGGTGTGCCAGGTCTGATTTACACGCACGTTCCTCTTCGCAGTAACAGTGTGTATCGCTTCAGCGTGGACGCGGCGGGAGCGGGTGGTTCGCAGCCACTTCATGTGGATCTTTTTGCGCCAGGGTATGACGATGCGGGGCAAGAACTGATAATTGCGCCGTTCATGTTAGAGCCGTGCGTACAGCGCTATCAGCACGTGATTGAAACTGGCGCGAGGGCGCCTAGCAGGGCGTTGCTGCGGGTGTTCACTTTTGGGGAGAGGGCGGTGCTGGTGACGAATGTGCAGTTTGAGCAGCTTGCGGGCGAGCTGCGATTTGTACGACCTGAGGAATACTATCAGAGTTGGGGAGATGGGTTATGGCGGAATGCCCGCGCGTGCCCGCGCGCATGGTGTGTGTCACGGATTATTCCGAGTGCGAGTCGGTGGGCAGCACTTGATTGGGTAGCCGCGTCACCGGTTATGTTCGATCCTCACAAGGAAGCCATGGTGGAAGGGATTAGAGAGGCAGAGCAGATGTCGTCTGGGAATGTGAGCTGTACAGCCGTTCACGCGAACAGGCGGCGGTGGGAGGTAGAGATTGCCGGTCCGCGCGACGCGTTTTTGGTGGTGAGCGAAGTATGGTATCCTGGGTGGGAAGCATACGTAGACGGGCGACGCGTTGCCTATCAGCGGGTCAATGGCTTGCTAGGCGGTGTGCGTGTGCCTCCGGGGCGGCACAGTGTGGAGGTGCGCTTCCGGCCCAGGTACCTTGTGCATGGCGGGATACTTGCGCTGGTGGGAGTGGGCCTTCTTGCCGTGGTGGTTACCGCGAGTAGGCGGGCGGTCAATCCTCGTTGAATTTTGACAGGAAAAGCTGTTCGAGAGCGTCGAGCAAAGGCTTAGCATCATCGCCGACGGCACGGAAGCGAAGGACCGTTCCACGCGCCGCGGCCAACATCATCACACCCATGATGGATTTGGCATTGACTTCGTCTTCGCCGTCGCGCGAGACGTACAAATCGGACTTAAATTGATTGGCTAGTTGGACGAGCATAGCCGAGGGCCGGGCGTGTAAGCCGAGGCGATTTACCACGGTAATATCGCGGATGAGTTCCGGCGCGTGTTCCATGCGTTACTTGGTGCGCTGGGTTGAATATTTCATACTTGCCAGCAACTGCTCATTGAAGTGACGCGCGACGTTAAAACCGAGAGCTTTTAGCTTTTCGTTTTGGGCTGCAGCCTCGATTAGTAGAGCGACATCGCGCCCTGGTTTGACGGGGATGACCAAATTGGGCAATTTGACGCCGAGCAGTTCGATGTGAGTCGAATCAATCCCCAGGCGCTCGTAATTTTTGCCTTCCTGCCAGGGTTCCAAGGTGACAACAAAATCCACGTGTTTGTACATGCGCACACTTTTGACGCCGTAGAGGGACTGAATGTTGATGATTCCTACGCCGCGGATTTCCATGTGATGGCCGATGCGCGGGTTGGCAAAGCCGGTAATTAAGTTACCTTCGGTGACACGCAATGTAATGACGTCGTCGGCCACCAGGATGTGGCCACGTTCGACCAGGCTTAAGGCGCATTCACTTTTGCCCACACCGGCTTTGCCCATGATGAGCACGCCGACACCGTGGACTTCCACGAGTGTACCATGGACGTGGGTGGTGGGCGCGAATTGTTCCTCGAGCCAGGAGGAGATTTTGTTGATCACGCGCATGGTGATGCCAGGCGAGCGAATGATAGGAATGTTGTACTTCGCGCCGAGTTCAACGAGCTCTTCTGGTGGGAGGTAATTACGCGTGACAATGAAGGCGGGGATACGCATTTCCATCAAGATGCGAATGCGCTCGCGCCGCTCGGCGGAGGAAAGGCGGCGGAGGTAATAAATTTCCACTTTACCGAGGACCTGAAGGCGATGTTTGGCGAAGTAGTCGTACCATCCGGCGAGGGCGAGGCCGGGGCGGTTGACCTCCGCGGCGGTGATTTCGCGGCCCATGCCTTTTTCGCCACTGACGACGCGCAAGTTCATCTGCGCGCCGAGGGCGTCCATCATGTCCTGGACGGTCACAATTTTTTCGTGCACAGCGCGCATAGCTTTTTAGAGTGAGGCTGCTGCCTTACGCCGGCGCGGAGGGCGGACGCGTTTGTGTTTTTCCTCCACGCGTTCCTTCAGGCGCCGCAACTGGGCGCAGAGTTTATCCTCCAGTTCACGCAAGGCGACGTGAAAGTCTTTGTTGCGCACTTCTGCGGTGATGACGGTGTGCGTGCGCAGTTCCATAATGGCTTCCAGGCGGCACAGAAACGAATCAGCTTCAACAAGCACACGGACGTGCGTAATCACGCCGGGAAAAATGCGGAACACTGCACGAAACCGTTTCATGATTTCGTCACGCATATCCTGTGTCACGTCCATGTGATGTCCGCTGATCACGATGTTCATTGCTCACTCCGGGTGATAGGTGAACTAGCTCGTACGCCGGGAGCGCCACGATGACGATCACGCTCGGTGCGCCCGCGGGCAGCAGTAAGGCGTGAACGAGCCACAGTGTGCCTTCGCAAGCTGTTTACGGCGACCTTATTATAGCATAAACAGCGCGGCGTGTCACGCACGATGAGACCCATATTGTACGGGGAAGTCTTAAGTTCTACGGCAGTAGCAGCATGTCACAGGCACAGCGTGAGCAACAGCCGGTGCGTGGCGGTCATTCTCTCAATGAGTGTAGTCGACCAAGCAGAGAGAGCGAGGAGGGCAGTATTTCTGCAGGGGAACCCGACACAGCGGTACGGGATGATTTGATAAATAGCTGTGGCGGCGAGGCAGTCTAGCGGGCATGGGCGTACAAATTACCTAGGGTTGGGGGAAGCGGGACACAAGGTTATGGTGCTATTGCGGGTACGCGGCTGGAAGTGAGGGGTCGGGGGAAAAAATGTGGGGAGGAGGCGATAAGGAGTGGAGGCTTTGGGGGGGGTGCTGCCTGGGTGTTTCGGCAGTGCGGTGAAGGAGAGGCGGGAGAGGAGCGCTAATCGGCGAGGCAGCAGGATTGGGAAGCTGAAGTAGCAACGAGGGGATAGGAGCCGAGAATCTTGACGAAATTGCAATGATGTGAGAGACGGGCCAGGGCGCGCGCGACTACAGGATCTTCGGCGTGGCCGACAAAGTCGACATAGAAGATGTACTCCCAAGCTCTTTGTTTACTGGGACGGCTTTCGATTTTGGTAAGGTTGATACCGGCGTCTTTGAAGGGCTTGAGAGCTTCGTAGAGGGAACCTGGGCGGTCTTTGATAGAGAAGAGGAGGGAAGTTTTTGAGGCGCGGGCGCGCGGGGGAATGTGAGTGCCGATGACGAGGAAGCGGGTGACGTTATTGGCATAGTCTTCGATACAGCGGGCGCGGATGGGCAAGTGATAGAGCTGGGCGGCGAGCTCGGCGGCGACGGCGGCGCTGTGGGGGGTACGGGCGGCGCGTTCTGCGGCGTGAGCGGTGCTGTAGGTTTCGGCGAGGCGGGCGCGCGGGAGGTTGGTTGCGAGCCAGCGCCGACACTGAGCGAAGCCCATGGGGTGGCTGTAGACGGTGCGGATTTTGGAAAGGGGCTCACGGCTGAGGAGGTGATGATGGATATCGAGAAGGACCTCGGCGCAGATCTGCACGTTGGAGTCCATGAACATGTCGAGGGTATGGGTAACGACGCCTTCGTTCGAGTTTTCGATGGGAGCGACGCCGAAATGGGTTTCGGCATTAGCGACGGCGCGGAAGACATCGGGGATGGACTCTTTGGGGATGAAGTGGCAGGCCTGGCCGAAGTGTTTAATGGCGGCCTGGTGGGTGAAGGAGCTTTGGGGGCCCATGTAGGCGACGCGGAGGGGGTGGAGGAGAGCTTCGGTAGCGCTGCGGACTTCGCGCTGGATGGCGAGGAAGGCGGAGGGAGGGAGAGGGGCCTGGGGGAAGGAGGGGGCGTCGGCGGCGGCGCTGAGCTCGGCGGGGGTGGGGC
>JAOACZ010000205.1 GCA_026417575.1 bacterium
GGGTGGGGTAGTCAGACGATGCGAGAGGCGGGCGAGGGGCGCGCGTAGGGGTGCGTATGTGGCGTCGGTGCCCGCGTAGCTGCGTTATTTTTGGTGGCGATGGGGTTGCATTCGCGGGCGGCCGTCAGATGACATTTTTGGTCGTCAGCAAACGACATTTTTTGTCGTTTGCGCTTCGTCCAGGTAACGAACAGGCTGTTTTACTCGTGCGTGAGTCATAGACATTGTATGGAGTGGGGAAATAGTTTGGGGGAAGCGGGGAATTGGCGGTTGCGGGGGAAGCGCGTGTGAGCGGAAGAGCGGCGGCGCGGTTGAAAAAAAGGGGTGAAAGGGTTACAATGCAGGTATGTTAGAGCGGATTAGGAATTTTTGCATTATTGCGCACATAGATCATGGGAAATCGACGTTAGCCGACCGGTTTCTTGAGCTGACCCATGCGGTGTCGGAACGGGAGCTGGTGGAGCAGACGTTGGATGATATGGAATTAGAGCGCGAGCGTGGAATTACGATCAAATCGCATCCGGTGCGGTTGCGCTACGAGGGTCGTGAGGGGCAGGAATACATTTTGAATTTGATTGACACACCTGGGCATGTCGATTTTTCGTATGAGGTGTCGCGGAGTTTAGCGGCGTGCGAGGGGGCGATTTTGCTGGTCGACGCGGGGCAGGGAGTGCAGGCGCAGACGGTGGCGAATTTGCATTTGGCGAGGGAACACGGGCTAACGATTATCCCGGTGTTGAACAAAATTGATCTTCCGACGGCGGACATAGAGGGGAGTATAGAGCAGATGATGGAGCTGGTGCATGTGGGAGCGGATGATATCTTGCGGGTGAGCGGGAAGACGGGCCAGGGGGTACCGGAGTTGTTGGAGGCGATCGTGAGGCGGGTGCCGCCGCCGCAGGAACCAGAGGATGATGCGTTACGGTGGCTGATTTTTGATTCGGAGTACGACGTATACAAAGGGGTTGTGGTGTACGGGCGTTTGTTCAGCGGGCGGGTGAGGAAAGGGGATCGGATTCGCATGATGTCAAGTGGGAAGGTGTTTGAGGTGATCGAGCTTGGGGTATTTACGCCGCGGATGACGCCGGTAGAAGAGCTTGGGCCTGGGGAGGTGGGGTATTTAACGGCGATGATCCGCGACGCGGCGGATGTGCGGATTGGGGACACGATAACGTTGGACGGAATGCCTGCCGCGGCTCCGTTACCGGGGTTCAAGGAATTTCACCCGATGGTATTTAGCGGGTTCTATCCGATTGATGCGGACCAGTACGACGAGTTTAAGAAAGCACTGGCGCGATTGCGGCTCAATGACGCGTCGTTTACGTATGAGCCGGAGACGTCGGCGGCGTTAGGGTTTGGGTTTCGGTGTGGCTTTTTGGGGTTGCTGCACTTGGAGATCATTCAGGAGCGACTGGAGCGTGAATTTGGGATCAATTTAATTGCCACGGCGCCGAGCGTGGTGTATCAGGTGTTGCTGAAGAACGGTGAGGTGCGAGAGATTGACAATCCGTTGAAGTTTCCGGACCCCGGGGAGATTGCGGAGATTGACGAACCGTATGTGGCTGCAGCGGTAGTGACACCGGTCGAGCGGATTGGCGCGGTGATGCAGCTAGCCTTGGAGCGGCGCGGAACGATGAAGAGTACGGAGACGTTGGATGCGAAGCGGGTGATTTTGCATTTTGAGATGCCGCTGAACGAGATTATTATTGATTTTTACGATAAGATAAAGACGGTGACGTCCGGGTATGGGAGTTTGGATTACGAGCACATAGGATTTCGGGCGAGTGATTTGGTGAAGTTGGACATTTTGTTGAATGGGGAGGCAGTGGATGCATTTTCGACGATCGTGCATCGCGACCGGGCGTATGAGCGCGGGCGGGCGCTGGTAGAGAAGCTGAAGGAGGTGATTCCCCAGCAGCAGTTTGCGGTGGCGATCCAGGCGGCGATCGGGGGGCGAGTGATTGCACGGGAAACGGTGCGCGCGTTACGGAAGGACGTGCTGGCGAAGTGCTACGGCGGGGACATTACGCGGAAGCGGAAGCTGCTGGAGCGACAGAAGGAGGGGAAGAAGCGGATGAAGCAAGTGGGGAAGGTGGTCATACCGCAGAAGGCGTTTTTGGAGGTGTTGCGTGCGGAGTGAGGCGGGGAGGGGACTTAGTTTGGTGGAATTTTTAGCAGCCTGCGTGGTGACAGGGATTTTGATTGTGCTTGTGTTAGGGGTGGTGGTGGGTGCACGGGAGCGGACGCGGATGGCAAGGGCGATGGAGAGATGCCGGGAACTTAGCGCAGCAGCCCAGCGATACGAGATGGAAACGGGGCGAGAGCTGAGGCAATTGAGCGAGTTAGTAGAGAGCGATGTGGAGGGATGGAACGGGCCGTATGCGCATGCAGATGATGGATTTTGCGATCCGTGGGGAAGCAGGTATGTGGTGGTCCGGGAGGGGGACGCGGTGCAGGTTGTAAGCTCGAACGTGCTAGGGCGTTGAAGGAGAGGGCGAGTTGCAGAGGACGCGTGCGATAGGTTGGCCGATGAGGACGCGGAAACCCTGAGTGATGTGGGAGAGCAGGGCAACGCGGTGGGGTTGAAAAACCAAGATGACAGTTGAGCCAAGCTCGAAGCGGCCGAGCTCATCGCCTTTGCGGTAGGCGACAGGTGGAGATGGTTGCGGGTCGAGTGGGTGCTTGGTGACGATCCTTCCTACGTTCGCAGCGCCAACTTTAATCATCAAAAATTTGCCCCACGGCGCCGATAATTCGGTAACTGTGCGACGATTGCGGAGGAGCACGTTCGGGCGCTTACGGGCAGCGGCTGGGCTGACAGGGAAGAGCGATCCGGGGATTGTCCAACAGCGTGTGACAATTGCATCACAGGGAGAATAAATGCGATGAATGTCGCGGGGTGAGAGGTAGAATGAGAGGAAAATGCCTTCGAGGTAATCGGGGGCATTGGTGCCAAGCAAGTTTGAGAACGAGGTGGGGCGGCCTTTCACGAGAAGGAGGGAATCGTGAAGGACCAGGCCTGTAGCGGTGACGAAGGCATCAACAGGGGCGATGATGAGATTTGGCTGGGGTGCGATGGGGCGCGAGTTTTGAGCAGGCTCGCGAATGAAGAAGGAAAGGAGTGAGGGAAATGAAGAGAGTGGCTGTGAGAGCTGAGTGATGTCCACGCGGTAGAGGCGGACAAACAAGTGAATGAGGGTGCGCACGAGGAAATGTGGGCGCTCGAGGCGCGCGAAGAAGCCAGTGAAGCGGGCGAGGATTGAATAGACAAAAACCATGCGAAATTATAACAAAAAGGATAGAAGCGAGGTCCTTGCGAGAGGGTTGGGCAGTAGTGGGAGCGTTGTCAGTTGGCGACATATCGCGACAAGAATTGACAATACATGTCACTTTGGGTAGAATAAATGACAACTCAGCGAGTAGGGAGAGGTATGGACTTGACGGTGAAGGACGTAGCAAAGCTGCTGAAGGTATCTGAGCGGACGGTGTATCGTTGGATACAGCAGGAGGCGATACCTGCGTATAAGATTCTTGACCAATATCGATTTAACCGGGCAGAGCTGTTGCAGTGGGCGGCGTCGCGGAAGATCGGGGTATCAGCGGATTTGGTACAGGAGGGGGAGAGGAGCGCTGAACCATTGCCGACGCTGGTAGAGGCACTGCGGCGCGGTGGGATTTATTATCGAGTGGAGGGGAAGACGAAGGAGGAGGTATTTCGGGCAATGTTAGAGGTGATGAGGTTACCGGAGGAGGTAGATCGGGAGTTTTTCTTGCGGGTGTTGCTGGCGCGGGAGGAGCTAGCGACGACAGCGGTGGGGGATGGAATAGCGATACCGCATGTGAGGAATCCGCTGGTGTTGCACGTGCCACAGTCATTTGTGTCGTTATGTTTCTTGGATCAGGCGGTGGAATTTGGAGCACTAGACGGCCAACCAGTGAGCAGCTTATTTACAGTGGTGAGTGCCAGCGTGCGGGTGCATTTGCATTTATTGTCGCGCTTGGCGTTTGCATTGCGGGATGCGGGGTTTAAGGAGAGCGTGGTGAAGCAGGAGCGGCGGGAGAAGATTCTGGCGGAAGCGGCGCGTGTAGAGGGGATGCTGCGGAACGGGGCCGCGGCGAAGCAGAGCGGAAAGTGAGGAGGAGTTAGTGAGAGGGTCTGAAGGAGTAAAGAGGCTTGAGTTGTTAGCGCCGGCCAGGGATCTGGAGTGTGGGAAGGCGGCGATCGACTGCGGAGCAGACGCGGTGTACATTGGCGGGCCACGTTTTGGTGCGCGGGAGAAGGCGAGCAACGAAATTGAAGCGATTGGGCGTTTGAGCGAGTATGCACACAAGTATTGGGCGCGCGTGTACGTGACGGTGAACACACTCTTGCGGGACGAGGAAGTGGAGGAGGCGGTAGAATTGATCTGGGAGATGTACCGGGTGGGGGCGGATGCAGTAATTATTCAAGACGTGGGGTTGTTGGAATGTGAGTTACCGCCGATAGCGTTGATTGCGAGTACACAGATGCACAATCACACTCCGGAGCGGGTGAAATTTCTTGAGGGGGTAGGGTTTACGCGGGTGATTTTGGCGCGGGAGTTGACGCTGGAAGAGATCAAGGCGATAAGGGCGGCCGCGCCAGAGGTAGAGTTAGAGTGTTTTGTGCATGGTGCGTTGTGTGTATGTTATAGTGGTCAATGTTATTTGAGCTACGCGCGCGGGGGGCGGAGTGGGAATCGCGGGGCATGCGCACAGCCGTGTCGGTTGCGCTATCGCTTGGTGGACCGAGAGGGGCGCATGGTAGCAGGGCCAGGATATTTACTATCACTGAAGGATTTGAACTTGACGGGTGCTCTTGGGGAATTAGCGGAAGCGGGAGTGACGAGTTTTAAGATTGAGGGACGGTTGAAGGACAGAGGGTACGTGATGAACACCGTGGCGTGGTATCGGCGGGAATTGGATGAGGTGATTAGAAGTGGTGGGTATGGGCGTGGCTCGTCGGGGCGGAGCGTAAGTGGGTTTATTCCCGAGATTGAGAAGACGTTTAATCGGGGGTACACGCGCTATTATTTGCATGGAGTAAGCGAGGGAGTGAACGAAGCGCGTAGTCCGAAGTGGATTGGTGAACCGGTGGGGAGAGTAGTGAGTGTTTTAGGGCGGGTGGTGGAGCTAGAGGGTGCGAACAGGGTGGGGAATGGGGATGGGATCAGTTATTTTGACGCCCAGGGGGAGTTAAAAGGGACGCGGGTGAACGTGGCCGAGGGGCGACGGTTGGTGGTGCAGGAGGAACTGGAGTTACAGCCGGGGGAGATGGTGTATCGGAATTATGATCATGCGTTTATGCGGGCTTTGGAGCGCGTGCGACCGCGGCGGGAAATAGGGGTAGAGTTTGAGATTCAAATAAGGGAAAGGGAGTGTGTCTGTCGAGTGAGCGATGAAGATGGGGTGAGGGTACAGACGCGCTGTGTGTGGGAGGGGAACGAGGTGAGTGGAAGGGCGGATGCACGGGGGCGGCTCATGCGCCAGTTTGAAAAGTGTGGGGGGACTGAATTTCGGTGTCTTGGGGTGCAGGTAGTAGGGGAGATAGAGCGAGTGCCAAGGGTAGCTGAGCTAAATAGGCTGCGGCGGGAGGCGTTGCAGAGATTAGCAACACAACGGGCGATAGAGCGGCCGCGGATGGTTCGAAGGGCTGGCGGCAAGCGGTCGACATTCCCAGAGCGAAGATTAGACTATACGGGCAACGTGCTAAACCAACGGGCAGCGGCATTCTACCGGCGACATGGCGTAGAAGCGATCGAGATCGGAGGTGACGCACGAGAAACGCTCAAAAATGAAGTGGTGATGCGAACGAGGTATTGCCCTCTGCGTGAGCGGGGGATGTGCGTACGAAACCGTGAAGAGAAGAACGTGAGAGCACCGCTGTTTTTGGTGGATGACGAGGGGATACGGCTTGAGCTTCGCTGCAACAAGGGTGCGTGCTGCATGGAGTACATTTTACGGGGTAAAGCAGGATTGTGACGGTAGGAGGGAGTAGGAGATGGAGAAGTGGTTAGATTGGATGGTGGAAGCGAGTGGGTGGATGTTTTTAGCGATTTACGGTGTTTGCGCGGTAGTGCTGGGCGTGTACGCGGTGAACTGCTATGTGATGATTTGGCTCTTTCACCGTCGGCGGCGCGAGGAACAAGAGCGATACATGAGGGAATGCGAACGGTTTTGGAGCGAAGCAACGAATGCGGACTTACCAGTGGTGACGACGCAATTGCCGGTGTACAATGAAGCGAACGTGGTAGTGCGACTGTTGCAGTCAGTAGTGGGCGTAGAGTATCCACGGGAGAAGCATCAGATTCAAGTCTTAGATGACTCTACGGACGAGACGACAGAGGTGATAGCGGAGGAGGTGCGGCGGTACCAGGCTGCAGGGGTGTGGATTGAGCATATTCGGCGAGGAACACGCGAGGGGTATAAAGCAGGTGCATTGCAGTACGGGATGGAGCGAGCAGTGGGAGAGTACATCGCAATTTTTGACGCTGACTTTGTGCCGCAGCGGGATTTTTTGAGGCGGCTGCTTCCTACGATCATTGTCGATGAGCGGGGTGCGGCCGTACAAGCGCGGTGGGAGTACTTGAATCGGGAGGAGAGTGTGCTAACGCGGGCGCAGAGCATTGGGTTAGATGCGCATTTTGCAATTGAGCAGGGGGCGCGGGCGTGGAATGGGTTGTACATGAACTTTAACGGGACAGCGGGAATTTGGCGGCGAGCGGCGATTGAGGCGGTGGGTGGGTGGCAGGATGACACGTTAACGGAAGACATGGACTTATCATATCGTGTGCAGTTAGCAGGGTGGCGGATGAAGTTCGTGTTTGACGTGGAGGTGCCGTGCGAGTTGCCTGGGACAGTGAGCTCATACAAGACGCAGCAGTTTCGCTGGGCGAAGGGGTCTTTACAGACAGCGCGGAAGTTATTGCCGGCGATACTTCGTTCGCGCGACGGGTGGTTCAGGAAATTCGAGGCGGTGATGCATTTGACGCACCACGTGATTGATCCATTGATCATGATTTTGGTGGTGTGTGCGTTACCGGCGCTGTTGATGGCACGAGGGCAGGTACATGGGGTGATTTTGGGTGTGATACTGTGCGGGCTTTTTGTGCTGAGTATTTCAGCACCTGCAGCACTGCATGGATACGGACAGCGGGTATTGGGACGACGTTGGTGGCATGTGATGCCGTATATACCGGTGCTCTCGTGTTTATACACGGGGCTATTAGTGAGCAATTGCAAGGCTATGTACGAGACGCTACGAGGGATTCAGAGTCCGTTTGTACGCACGCCAAAAGAAGGTGAGGGGGCAAGCAAGCGGGTTAAGTACCGGCCGGTGGGGGACAGATACGGGTGGGTGGAGCTGGGGTTGGGGGTATATTGTACGATTTCGTTAGGATACTGTTTGCTTCACGGGCATGTAATTTTGGCATATTTCATGTTGCTGAATAGTGTGGCATTTGTGTACGTGGGGCTGCATTCACTCAGGGTAATGGGGGTTGGGGGCGCCACTGAGTTCACGGTGGTAGGGAAGCGGGCGCCCGGATGATACACGAGCTAACGGAGGGGCAATGGGTGGCGCTAGGGGTTGCGGGGCTTTTGATTGGTGCGGCAAAGGCAGGGGTAGTTGGAGGGACAATCTTGGTCATTCCGCTTCTAGCCAGTGTGTTTCCTGCGAAAAGTTCGACGGGGATCCTTTTGCCGTTGTTGTGCGTGGGCGATGTAGTCGGAATTGTTGCATATCGGCGACACGGGCGTTGGGACATTATCCGGCGTGTGTTTCCACCGGCGGCCGTGGGGGTGATAGTTGGGTACCTTCTGATGGGGAGGATCACAGATGGGCAGTTAAGGCGGCTGATTGGGTGTATCGTCTTGGGTTTGCTTGTGTTGCAGTATAGGATGTCGCATTCGAATCTAGATGGTGTTCGCCGACATCCGATGTTAGCGGTACTGGTAGGGCTGCTTGTAGGGTTTACCACGATGACCGCGAACGCGTCAGGGCCGATCATGACGTTGTACCTTTTGATGTGCGGGTTGGAGAAAAGGGAGTTTGTGGGGACGATGGCGTGGTGCTATTTGTGCGTCAATATCTTTAAGATCCCGTTTTCTGCGCAGTTAGGTCTGATCACACGTGATTCGCTTGTGGTAAATGGGCTGGTAGTGCCAGCGATCGTCCTGGGAGGTGTGGGTGGATATTTTTTTGTCCAGCGTGTTTCGCAGAGGGTATTCGACGCGCTTATGGTTGGGTTAGCAGCTGGTGGGGCGGTGTATTTACTGTGGTGAAGGGGCAGCGGGAAAGCTAGATGAAGTCGAGGCCGTAGGGGCAGAGTGGCAGAGGAAATGCAGATTGCCAGGGAAGGGGGAGCGCAGGGGCGTCTGGAGCCCCCCAGAGAGCTGCACACATTTCTGAGGGCGAGAGCACGGCGCGAACGGAACGGTCCGTAAGGGCGAGACCGTTGAGAAGTTGTTCACCGTGGAGGGGAGGGACCGCGTGGGCATTACAGTGGGGGAGAAGGGAGGCCATAGCGGACGAGAAGTCAGACCATAGCAGAGTGCCATCGAAAGGGGCAGGCCGACAAGTAACAAGTGGGAATCGTCTAAGCTCGTAGCCGAGCGGGTGAGTGGGTGGAAGCAGTACCGAGAGCGTTCCAGTGAATGTGGAGGGGAGACACGTAGGTATTCCTTGGAAAGAAGCCGGATCGCCGTTAAATTCAGAGACGGTCGCCGTTTCGCGTACTGGTTTGAGGACGGCATAAGCGACGGGGGTACCATTGCGGCAGGCGGTGAAGGTACGGAGTCCGCATGGTTGGGCACGGATGACGGCATCCATGGTGTTGAGGGTGCGGGCGAAGCGCGGGAGCTGGTAGGAGTGGAGGCGGAAAAGGTGGGGAGCGTCAGAGGGCGCGTAAGGGCGCCATTGGAGGCTTGGGTGTGGTTGCCACTTATGCCAGGCCTCGAACGGGACGAGGTAGTGAATAAGGTAGCCGGCTGAGCACGCACCGCGGCGACGATAGAGGGCCCGGTCACCAGAGATGAAGACAACCGCGGTACGCTTCACGAGAGCTTCATTGAGAGCGGCATCAAGGAGCGCACCAGCTAAGCCGCGACCACGGTGGAGTGGATCTGTGGCCACGGCACCAATCATGGCCACGGGGAGAGAAGCATAGGGAAGTAGCAAAGTTGTGTAAAAAAGGCCGAGGATAGCGACGATGTCAGAATGATATGAGGCGACAAAGATGTTGTGGGCGTTATCGGGGCCGAGGAAGAGGGGAAACTCGGCTCCCATCGAGCTCGTCCTATCCGGTCGGAAGACGCGGTCAGCCAGATCGATGATGGCGGGGATATCTTGAGGGCGAGCGCGGCGCAGCGCGTAGGGGGAGGGGAGACCGCTCACGAAGGGAGGTTAGCAGACAAAATCGTTACGAGTTCATCGAGCGAGCACAAGCGTTCAGTTCCTACGCGCATATCTTTAAGCTTGAGAAGGCCGTGGTGGCGCTCGTCTTCACCTTGGATAACTGCCCAGCGTACCTTGGCGTTGTTAGCCTGACGCATTTGTGCCTTCACGGACTGAAGGTCATACCAGGTGAGTACGGAAAGACCCCGACCACGGAGTATATCGGCGAGGACAAGATTATCGCGGAGAGCCTGCTCATCGTGCGCGATCAGAGCGACGTCGGGGGCGCGCGAAGTGGGGGGAACGGACGCTTGACATAAGGCCATGACAAGGCGTTCAACACCGATTGCGAAACCGACGCCAGGGACATCTGGGCCACCCATTTCACGAACAAGGTTATCATAACGGCCTCCGCCGCCAAGAGCATCTTGTGCGCCGAGTGCACCGTGCCGGACTTCAAAGATAGTATGGGTATAGTAATCGAGACCGCGAACGAGAGTCGGGTCTTCAGTGTAAGGAATATGGAGGGCATCGAGGGCTTGGCGGACAGCGGTGTAGTGAGCGCGAGCTGAGGAGGAGAGAGAAGAAATTGTGCGGGGCGTGTCGGGCGAGGAGAAGATGGCTTTACAGGATGGTACTTTACAGTCAAGGACGCGGAGGATGTTGCGCTCGGCACGGCGCTGACAATCGGGACACAGGTTGGGGAGATGTGGAGTGACGAAGGAGAGAAGGGCAGCACGGTACGCGGAGCGGCTGTCGGTGTCACCGAGGGTATTAAGAATCACGGTGGGGTTGCGCACACCGGTGGCTTCGAAGAAACGAACCATCATGGCGATAACTTCAGCGTCGGCAAGGGGGCTGGAAGTGCCAAAAAGTTCGACACCGATCTGGTGGAACTGGCGTTGCCGACCGGACTGCGGGCGCTCGTAGCGGAACATGGGGCCGGCGTAGAAGAACTTGAGAAGTTTACCGAGCGAGAAAAGTTTGTGTTCCAGGCACGCACGGACGACGGAAGCGGTGCCCTCCGGCCGGAGAGTGAGCGAGCGGCCTTTGCGGTCGGGGAAGGTATACATTTCTTTTTCGACGATATCGGTCGTGTCACCGATTGAGCGAACGAACAGTTCGGTATGTTCGAAGACAGGTGTGCGAATCTCAGCGTAGCCGTAACGCTGGAAGAGGGTGCGTGCGCACTGTTCGATATGCTGCCAGAGGGAGGAATCTGGTGGGAGGATATCGCTGGTACCACGAGGTGCGGAGATCATAACGTGAGGCGAGATCTAATTGTGCGATGATAGATGTAGCAAACAACAGCAAGGGAAAGAAAGCCGCCCAGGGGCTCTGGTACGACTGTAAAGGTTACGGCAGAGACGAGTGTGGTGCGCGCGTTGCGGAAGCGGTCGAGTGTGATAAAACGAAAGAGGCAGTTGGTATTAAAGGCGACGAAATTGGGGACGAAAGAAACAATGACTTCTTTGTTCGAGGCGGGAGTATAGTTCAAGACGTTCGTCGCAATGATCTGGAAGAGCGTAGCTGGTTGGGGCTGAGGGACAATAGCAATTTGGGCGTGGATTAGGGAGCGACTATCAGTTTCGTTATCCCAGAAATCCTGACGGCGGAAGCGGAGTTCGGAGGGGATGCCTACAGTGAGCTGGGCGCCAGCGGGAGGAGCAGCGATAGGATTTTCCGCACGGAAGGGAGGAACATGATCTGGGCCGAGCTGAAGAAGATGTAGGTCAAGGAATTGGAGTTCGTCGGGCTCGAGTTCTCCGGAAGGCGAGAGGGAAGCGTGAGCTGTGCGGAGGTTCGCGAGGACATTTGCAACGGTGTCAGTGGCATAGCTGAGGAAGGGGTGGTCAACGGCGATATTGAACATTTTTGGCATGCCGTGGATGGAGACGACTTCGCCGGTCACGCCGAGGGCTTGAAGGAGGGAAGGGTCGCCGTAGCGTGGCGTACCGTCCACGATGGTCAAGAGAATATCCTTCGGACGAGCATGGATGAGAGAAAGGTAGGGATCGTTGGTGACAGTCCGAACAACTGCGATGCCAGCGTTATAGCCTGGGGCAAGCTTTCCGTAACGATCGGCCAATCCGCACGCGATAGCGTTATTGACAGTAACCATGTCGATCATCTGACGCGGTGAGAAGTAGTTGCTGAAGAGGGTGGTGTTGAGGTACCACGCATAGCCAAGTTCTTCTAGGATATTGGCGGCGCCGCTCGGAGTCCAATCAGGTGAAAGGCCGACAACGACGCCGAGCCGATGAGCGAGGGCGGCGTTGGCGGTGGCTTCGTAAAGCTTCATATTAGACATGGGCGACCAAAGGAGCTTGCCACCGACGGCGGCGAGCTGAGCGAGTTCGTTCGAAGTGAGGGAAGTGCCATGAATGATGGCGGTAGCATTGGTGAGTAAACCAAGACTTTTCCAGGTGTAGAATTGAGCGAGGGAGGTAGCATCGGGTCCCTCGCAGAGGTGGATCAGGGTGGCGTTGATAGCGCCGCCCTCAAGACGTTGCTTGAGGTTGGCTGCCGCGGCGCTATCCATGCGCCAAGGGAAGATATTAGCGTAGATCCGCGAAGGAAATTGCTCAATGTTGTAGAGCATAACGACGGGGTGATTAATTTCGGGGCTTGTGGGTGCACTTTCGCCTTGGACAGTGACACAGCCTGCCATGAGTTCGAGCAGTTCGCCGTATTTGGAAATAGTTTTCTTTTGGCTTTCGAGGACGCGCGGATGGCCGGTGACTTGGCTGCGTTTGTTGCGCCAAGCATCGTACTCGGGGTCATATTCACCCCATTCGTCGCGATGGCCGTAGGGAAAGTTGTTGAACATCAAAGTGGGGAACGAATTCCACGCGATATGATTGTGGACATCAAGAAGGCCGGGGAAGATGAGACCATCGGTAGCGACAACAAGCACACCGGGAGGCGGTGCATCTGTGACAGCGACGATATCGTCATCGACAATGTGGACGTAGAAATTCGACCGTGGGCCGTCGGGGGTTATTGCAATGCCGAAGAGTGCGTAATTATTGACAGGGCGGCCGACAAAATCATCATCATTGCGGACTTGGATTTTGTACGTTGAGCCGACCTGCCAGACAACGCCGGACAAAGCGGTCAGGTAGGCACCGACGCGGGGGATGTAGCGGTAGAGAACGCGATACGGGTCGTGATTGACCAGGCACGTACCAGAAGAATTTTGCACCTGCCATTCATTGGTGCCAAAGCGGTTGTTTGAGACAGTGAGGTTGCTAAGACAGACAAGAACGCCCTCATATTGTTCCTGAGCGACAAGGTTTGCCGGAAGCTGAAGGGCAGGCACAGTGTTGGATTTGCTAAGTAACGCAAACGAAGAGACAGAGTCAATTTCAGTAAGGTTGTAGTATTCGACGACGCGACCTGTAAGGCGAATCTGGTCGCCAATCTCTGGGCGATGGATATTGTCGAAGACGTAGATGCCGCTCCACGGGCCGCCTTGAGGATCAGAGATGACATATCCGCGGCCGTCAACATAGGTCACGATCGCGGTAACGTCAACTAGTTCGTTAGAAAGGGGAGATACCCCCGAAGGACTGGAGGTAAACTGAATATTTGAGACCGTAACAGGGCCGCGTGACGTGGCCCCGGAGAGCGTTAATGAATTCGTGGGATTGGATGGATCGTTACAGAGGACGAGGAAGGCAGCGGTGTGCGTGGCCCCGGTGAGAAATCCGGGGGCGTAGACAGCTTGAGCAAGCGTGGAGCTTCCAGCGGGGATGGCAACAGGCATATCGAGGAGAGAAAACACTGACGTATCTCCGGAGGTGGGCAGCACAGTGGCGATGACAAGGGTGTTTGAGAGACCACTGTTGGCAAGGACGAACGATTGAGTCGCAACGAAACCGGGGGGTATCAGGCCAAAAGTGAGGGAAGAAGGCATGACGAGGTTAGGGTCGTCAGGGGAAGTGGATTGAGCGATCTCGAGATTATCAAGAAAGAATCGTTCGTTCGCAGCCGTTGCGGCTTGAATGCGGAGTTTAGAAGCGGGCGAGCCGCCGGTGATTTCGAGGGTGTAACGCGTGAAGGAAGCGCTTAGTTGGATGTCAGGACCGACTTGGGAAAAGGACGACCCATTAGGGGCGTGGAGGATTTGGATTTTAGTGGCGTCGGAAGCTGACCACCAGCGGGCATCGAAGGAGAGGACAGCGGGGCCTGCGGAGAGGTCGAGGGTCGGGGTCGTAATAACACCACGGGCCGAGCTTGATCCCAACTTAGCGGTTTGGTTGCTCGGAAATATTTTTTCGCCGGTCCACCCAGGGACTTGCGTGTAGGCGTCCAGATTGGCACTTATGTCTATCGTAAAGTCACCAACGAAGCCATCGAAATTCTCACTCAGCAGGCTCTGGGCAGCGAGTTCGAACCGCCACGCTACCCATGTGCAAAGACACAAGCAAATCCAGAAACGAAATTTCACAAGACTCCTTGCAAGTGTTACTTATTCATCGGAAGACGCATTAGTATAGCGTATTGATGCTCAAAAAAGGAAGTACCGATTTCACTATAGCTGACTCTGTAGCTGACGCAGGTGGGATTAAAAACGGGAAGTGCTCAGCCTGCTGGTCTTGCGGAACAAAAGCACGTTTAAGAAGCCGTTACCTGCTTAGAGGGTAGGACTAGTTGTGTCATGACCGTTCGAAACCCCTGCAGTACCTTCTCAGCCTTGTGCTTAGAGTCGAGGAAGGTGGCAGCCATTTGTGGCCGCCCTATCCTAATGCTACATCTAATGTCATCATAACCGCGAAGCCTAAAAGTACTCCAGTGGTTCCTATGTCGCTATTTCCCGACAACTGGGATTCGGGAATCAACTCTTCTACCACCACGTAGATCATCGCACCCGCTGCAAATGCGAGTGCGTAAGGCAACAAGGTAGTCATAGTCATTACCGCGGTAGCCCCTACTACCCCCGCCACGGGCTCAACCACACCAGATAACTGGCCATACCAAAAGCTCTTCAGACGACTCATCCCCTCTCGCCGCAACGGTACTGCCACGGCCACTCCTTCTGGAAAATTTTGTATTCCTATCCCCAATGCCAACGCAACTGCTCCTGCTAAGGTCGCCTGCCCCAGTCCTTCTCTTACCGCTCCAAACGCAACCCCGACTGCTAACCCTTCTGGGATGTTGTGAAGGGTAATCGCCAGAACCAACAGGACAGTTCGTTTCCAATGCGTTTTAATGCCTTCTGCTTGTGTCTCCGCCAACCCAGGATGCAGGTGGGGTAACAGGCGATCTGTTATACGGAGAAATCCTCCTCCGAGGAGAAAACCAATTAGCGCCGGGGCCCAAGCGGGCCACTGTGAAGACTGCTCCGCCATGCGAATCGCGGGGGCTAACAAAGACCAGAAGCTCGCAGCAATCATAACGCCTGCGGCGAACCCCAACATTCCGTCGAGCACCTTTCGATTAATGCTCTTGAAGAAAAGCACCTGCCCCGCCCCTAGCGCTGTGACTCCCCACGTAAACAAGGTTGCCAGCAGGGCTTGCACTACTGGATGCATACTAAGAAGCCAACTCATATCTTGGTCGGATCTCCTGTTTCACGCCATAAATCCGGCATTGGTCACCTGTTCCTAGAAGAGGAGCAGCACTGGCTGCTCAATCATGTCCTTTACATCACGCAGGAATGCTGCACCGACAGCACCATCTATTACCCGATGGTCGCACGACAACGTCAAACGCATCATTGTTGCCACGCGTAGATCCCCAGACTTGTCCACAATTTGTTCTTTGCGCGCCTCTCCTACAGCCAAAATTGCTGCGCCAGGAGGATTGATAATCGCGGTAAATTCCTCAATCCCGTAAGAACCCAGATTAGTGATCGTGAATGTAGCTCCCGTGAACTCCTCGGGGGCGAGCTTTCCTGCTCGCGCACGCTCAATCAACGGTCGTAGTTCCTCCTCAATTTCCCGTATGCTTTTCTTTTCGCAATTGCGCACAACTGGAGTCAGTAACCCGTCGGAAACAGCGACTGCCAGGCCAAGATGAACGTGGCGAAACAGTCGAATTTGGTCCCCTTCCCATGAGGCGTTTACCATCGGATGTTTGCGTAAGGCCTGGGCGACGAAATACATCAAGATCGCGTTCAGCGAACATGGTCGCTCCGCTGTACGGCTATGTACTTCACGCGCTCTCAATACTGGATCCATTTCCACCCGTACTTTTAGGTAGTAGTGGGGTGCGCTATACATTGAAGCAGACAGGCGCTCTGCAATGATACGCCGCATCTGTGTGACACGGAGAAACGTATCCCCTTCGTCAGCTTTGGTCTCCGGTGTGTGCGCTTCTCGCATCGTCTTTTCACGGGCTCGGCGCACTGCTTCTACATCGCTTTTGACAATCCGACCGCCTGGTCCACTTCCTGGGACGTCTCTCAAGTCGATGCCATACTCCGACGCCAATTTCCGCGCCAACGGCGACGAGCGAATAACTCGCGTACTGATCACGTTCTCCGCAGCTTCGATCCCGGGCACCGCTGCAGCAACTTCATCGCGCTTCGCCTCCAGCACAGCATCGCTTTTTTCAGGCTGAGTAGGGCTCTTGCTGAGCTCCGCTATTATCGAGCTGATGTCCTCTCCTGCGGTCCCCACTATCCCAATCACCTCGCCCACTGCGGCCTTACCACCTGCAGGTACCAAAATTTTCAACAATGTCCCCTCAGTTGGACTTTCGTATTCCATGGTCGCTTTATCAGTCTCCACGTCGCACACCACCGTTCCAGGCCGAATCTGCGCGCCTTCTTCAACGTGCCATTTCGCGATTGTCCCTACCTCCATCGTCGGCGATAACGCCACCATCAAGAGTTTCTCAGCCATAGGCACCTCCCTGCCGCTGACTCGTTATTCTTTGTAGAGCACCCGTCGCGCGGCGGATACAATCTTTTCCACAGACGGCTGCACCGCCAGCTCTAATGCGTGGTTGTATGGCATGGGCACATCTTCCGATGTCACGCATTCGACGGGCGCGTCCAGTACGTCGAAACAGTTCTTCGAGACCAGCCATCCCACATAACTGGCGACGCTGCACACCGGCCAAGATTCATCCACGATCACACAGCGATTGGTCTTGCGCACCGATCTGTAAACCGCCTGTTCATCAAGGGGGCGCAGGGAGCGTAAATCGATTACTTCGGCCTCGACACCTTCCTCTGCTAATAACGCCGCGGCGTTTTCGACCAGCTTCATCGGCTTGCCGTACCCAATCAACGTCACATCATTACCTTCACGTCGCACGGCCGCCTGCCCGAAGGGGATCAAGTATTCCTCTGTTGGTACCTCTCCCTGCCAACTATACATTAGCTCGGCTTCGAGGAAAATCACCGGATTGTTCCCACGAATAGCCGTTTTTAGCAGCCCTTTGGCGTCGTACGGCGTGCTAGGTGCCACAACCTGCAGCCCGGGGCAATGCACATAAAAAGTCTGGCAGGCCTGTGAATGTTGCGAACTCAGATACTCCGCAGGCCCGTTAGGGCCACGAAACACAATCGGCAACGCGATTTGGCCACCCGACATGTGCCGCATCTTGGCCGCATTATTGATAATCTGGTCGATGGCCATAAAGGCAAAGTTAAACGTCATAAATTCGACCACTGGCCGCATACCAACCATCGCGGCACCGATGCCTATCCCCGCAAACCCCTCCTCCGTAATGGGCGTGTCACGGACTCGCTCTGGCCCGTACTTATCCAACAAGCCTTGCGTCACCTTGTACGCTCCATTGTACTCGCCCACTTCCTCTCCCATGATAAAGACATTCTCATCCCGTGCCATTTCCTCATCCAATGCTTGCCGCACCGCCTCGCGATAACTTATCACCGGCATAGTTTATTGCGCTCCCCTTCTGTGCTCTGATTACGCATAAATGTCTTCATAAATCGTTTCCAGCCCGGGGGCTGGGCTTTGTTCCGCAAAGGTAATCGCGTCTCTGACAATCTGCTTCACGTCTTCATCGATTGCATTGAAGAGTTTTTCATCACCCACGCGTTGTTCCAGCATATGTCTCTGCAAAATGAGGATGGGGTCCTGGCGTCGGTATTCCTCCACCTCCTCCTTTGTGCGATACTTCCCCGGGTCACTCATTGAGTGTCCTTTGTAGCGGTATGTCTTTGCTTCCAACAACGTTGGCTCACTCTCCTGCCGCGCTCGTGCTACCGCCTCATGCACTGCGGCGTAGACTGCAAGGACGTTCATCCCATCGACCTGCTTGCCCGGGATATTGTAAGAAACACCGTGTAACGACAAGTCATGCACTGCCGACACCCGCCGATAATCCGTCCCCATCCCGTACTGATTGTTCTCGCAAATGTATACCACTGGCAGTTTCCAAACCTTCGCTAAGTTCAAGCTCTCGTGAAACGCGCCTTGGTGTATAGCCCCATCGCCGAAAAAGCACAAAACGACGCCGTCCTCTTTCTTCATGCGTATCTTTAATCCGACACCGGTGGCGACCGGAATATGCCCGCCCACTATACCATTTCCCCCGTACATATGATGGGCCACATCAAACAAGTGCATTGAGCCACCTTTCCCGCGTGAACATCCGGTTATCTTACCATACAACTCCGCCATACAGACTCCAGGATCCATCCCGCACGCGAGCGCATGTCCGTGATCACGGTACGCAGTCAGTACGTAATCCTTGGTCAGATCCAACGTCGCAATTGCGCCCACTGCAACCGCTTCTTGGCCAATGTATAAATGACAGAAGCCACCTATCTTTCGAAGACCGTACATTTGGGCAGATGCTTCTTCGAACCGGCGAATCAACACCATCTGACGCAGCAGCCTCACCATCAAGTCAGCATCAATCTCAAGGCTGCCTTGTCGTTGATATCCGCCGGCGGTATCGTTTTTCTGTGTCGGCATGCGGCCTCCCGGTTAGAAAGTCACTGTCTCCTTCACGCCTTTCATCGGACAAAAGTAGGTGGCCTGTGTGATGCGCGTCTCTAATACTACGAAGTCGCTCGATGGATTTACCTTCCAAAAAACAAACAAAATCTTGCCGATGGTCTCCACGATCTCGTTCTTCAATGCGGGATTATCAATCACTCTTAACATGCCCTCCAGGGCACATATTTCCCGAAGTGACGGCGTCTGAATGAGCCACTGCACGCGGGGGTTTGCTTGCACATCGACAAGTTTGGCAAAGGCGGGCGACGTTACCGCATAAATGTATCCCGGTCGACCACGCAGCAGTGCTGGTGTCATCCAGCGCAAATGTGGTTGTCCATTGCTGCCTACCGTTCCCAGGACTCCTGCCTTTGCCTTGTTGAGTACTTCATCCAACTTGACGAGTAGCTCCTGTGTTGTCATAGGACACCCCCAAGGTTGTGGCCATCATTGCACGGCCTGTTACATCCCCGCTCATTGTATCACACACAGCTAGAGAAGTCAAGATAGAGGTGTTTAAGTTCCACAACTCCGGTTCTCCGCAATGTCCTACTATTTGGCTCTTATTTCTACCGTATCATCAGCGCGAGCGTCCCTCGTTCCCCCTCGCCAGGCAGCCAGCACCTCTCCTACTAAGTAGCACGACCCTGTGATCACAAATCGTTCACGGCCTTGCCATTCTCTCAAAGCTTGTAGCAATTGCCCGACGTCACCGAACGTTCGCTCAACGGTGCAACCCCCGAGCGCGTGCGTAACTGCGCGTCGAAATACGTCCTCGGCCATCGCACGCTCGTTCCTCATGCGCACGTACCACACCCGTCTACACACTGTTTGTACCTCTCGTAGCATCGCCTCGACGTCCTTATCGCCCATCACACTCATCACCAGTATCCAAGCTTCACGGCCGAACTCGCTCAGCGTTCGGGCAAGAGATGCCATTCCGTTCGCGTTGTGCGCGCAATCAACTACTACGAATGGTCGTTTCTGAAGAATCTGAAAACGGCCAGGCCATTCCACCTCGGCAAGCCCTCTCCGCACGTGCTCGCGGTTGTGTGGTTTTGTCTGGGCTTGCAAAAACCAATTCCCGACTACAGCCGCCAATGCAGCATTCCTCGTTTGGTGTGCACCGCACAGTCCTATTTTGACTTGGTTCAGTTGCAGCGCGGGAATTCGTAACGCATACCTGCCTGGTTCGTAACGCTCTGCGTCGTACACAATCACGTTTCCAGCGAGCTTTCCGGGCAGTTCGTCGGCTTGGCAGACCAGATACAGTGGCGCGCCTCGCTCCTGACTTACTTTCTCAATTACGCGCAATGGTTCGTCTTCCACGACGCTCGTAAAGACTGGCACGCCTGCCTTGATGATTCCTGCTTTTTCCGCAGCGATCATCGCGAGTGTGTTGCCCAACCATTGGCAGTGATCGTAGGAGATAGTGGTAATAACGCTGGCAGTCGATTGTACGGCATTGGTGGCGTCAAGGCGTCCTCCCATTCCTGTTTCCCAGATCACTGCTTCACAGCCTTGCTGTGCAAAACAGCATGCAGCCATCGCAGTGACGATCTCAAAAAACGTTGCTTCTCCCGCCGGGAGGTTGCGTGATTGCGCACGTACGATTTTGGCCAGTTCGAGTGCCTGGTGCCATTGGATGGGGGTTCCATCCACGCGGATCCGTTCTGTAAAGTCGACTAAGTGTGGGGAGGTGTATAAGCCCGTGCGTAGTCCTGCGCGTCGCAGTATGGCGTCCAGCATCGCGGCCGTGCTTCCCTTCCCATTCGTTCCCGCGATGTGCAGAAAACGCAGCTGGTGATCTGGCGAACCAAGACGATCAAGTAACGCACGGATGCGCTCTAATCCTAGCTTTGTCCCAAAAGGGCGCAATGTGTAGAGATAGTCGAGCAACTCTCGATATGCTTGCTTATCCGACGCGCCAGTCATAACCGTCTCGCTGCATGGCTTCGCGCACCCATTTAAGTCCGCCCTCGAAGTCATGAAAGGGCGTCAGCCCAAGAGCATCATACCTGCTCATTTTTAGCTCACAATCGAGCGGACGGCGAGCTGCTTGCGTCAAACCCCCTGGCGCGCGCCGAAGGCCATTCATGGGCATCGCGAACACCTCTGCAATTTTGCACCATATTTCGTATCTCGTTAGCCGGCTTGGCCCACGCAAGTGAAAAATCCCGCGCTCTCCACGCTCCAGCAACGCGAGAATCGCCACAGCAACATCGTCGCTTAATGTCGGGTAGCGAGCTTGTCTGTCATCAAGCTCGTATGTTTCACCGCTCCGCAAGGCACTCAACACTTTGAGCACGAGGGAATCGTCGTCCGGCTGACTGTAGCCGTACTGCAGAGGGATGCGCACGACAATCCATTCTCCTGCCTCGCGTGCGGCGTGTTCCCCTTCTGCTTTTGTTTTTCCGTAAACATTGAGAGGATTAACTGGGGCATCTTCGGCGTACGGTGGTGCATTTCCATCAAATACGTAGTCTGTGGAAATGTAGACGAGGCAGGCGCTGTTAGACCGGCACCACGCGGCTAGTTGGCGTGTTGCCTCGACATGCAGGCGCCAGGCGTATTCTTTCTGACGTTCGCAGAGGTCCGGGTCACGCACAGCTGCTGCGTGAACGATCACGTCAGGCCGGAGTCGGTTTAACAACGCACGAACTTCCCCAGGGTTTGTCAGATCGCAGGCAAAAAAACGTCCGCCGCACGTGTTCGTGCGGCAGACACCGTAAACTTCACGCGTGGCACTCCACACTCGCCACGCTATCTTGCCAAAAAAACCGCTGGCCCCAGTCAACAGTATCACTGTGCCACGGCGTTGGTTTGTTCGCTCTGCTCCTCCTGTTGAGTTTCCTGCTTCTCCGGTCGTAGGTCTGCTTCAACCACGTCGTTGGTCGTGGCAGTCGCAGCTTGCCGCTCCTGTTCGGCTAGTGTCATCAGGGGCGCCCGCCCTCCCACAGCGCGCCGCACCCCACCGCTGAGGCCCCGCAAAATCGAGTCCCCGGCTCGCTTACTTTGCCAAGTAACCAGCAAACACAGGACCATGAATGCTATCGCGAACCAGCTCGTGGCCTTCGTCAAGACGTCACCCGCCCTGTTACCGAAGACCGCCTGCCCTTCTCCCATGCCAAACGCTCCGGATAGACCGTCACCGCGCCCTGATTGGATCAATACGACGCCAATCAGGCAAATGCTCACCAACACTAAGATGATGATCAACAGTGCGTACATAGGTCGCACCTCTAGTTGCGGAGCAACGATTTTGCTGCATCCACGGCGCTTGCGGCATCCGGTGCGTATCCATCGGCACCAATCTCGTCCGCGTAACTCTGTGTCACCGGCGCACCGCCGATCAGCGTTTTAATTTTTCCTTTCAACCCTGCGGCTGCCAATGCGTCAATTACTTGTTTCATCGCTGGCATCGTTGTTGTCAACAGCGCCGACATCCCAATGATCGTCGCGCCACTGTCCTGCGCCGCTTTAATGAACTTCTCCGCGGGGCAGTCAATGCCACAATCGATTACCTGAAATCCCGCACCTTCTAACATCATCGCGACCAAATTCTTCCCTATATCGTGTAAATCACCTTTCACGGTCCCGAGCACGACTTTGCCGATTGGCTGCACCCCCGCGGCGGCGAGCCTTGGCTTGAGTACCTCCATCCCCATTTTCATTGCCCGTGCGGCGATCAGCACTTCCGGGACGTATACCTCATTCTTCTTGAACCGTTCTCCCACGACGTTCATTCCTGCAATGAGCCCCTCGTTTAAGATCGTTGCCGGGGACAGCCCTTGCTCGAGGGCAGCCTGGACCAGCTCCTTGACCTTCGGCGCTTGCCCTTTGATCAAATTCTCTGCGATCTCACTGGTGATAGACATCTGATGCTCCTGGTGTGAAATTTATGGCTACCCCGCCTGGACTCGAACCAGGAAATAGGGTACCAAAAACCCTTGTGTTGCCAATTACACTACGGGGTACCTAGTTTCGTCACCGTTCTGAGCGATTCCAATTTTGCCACACGAAATACGGAAACGCGTAACGATCATAGATCGTATACGTGTCATCCACCGTTCCAAACGTCGCCAGATCCATCGTCCCCGCCACTGCGCGCACGACCGTCAAGCCAAGCCCTTTGAACAATCCTTTCATGGGACCTACAACCGGGTTATCCATTGTCTCCACGTGCACGCAACGGGGTAACTCCACCCAACATGTCGCCGCATTTACGATTCCGCGCGTCATTTTGAATCCCCACTTTTCGAACCATAAATCTGCGCTGCGTGCCTGGCGCATGACGTTGGCTTCGTCTTCGAGCGTGTTTGGGTCGACCGCCGCGTATATACTTGCCGTCAGTAGGACTACGCTTACTGTAATCATCCAAATTGTTTTCATGCTTCTCTCCTGGGTTGGTTTTCCTGGTTAGTTATTTTACTATATAGTTTCGTAACGGTCAACGTGCTTGCGGCAGATTGATTTCCACAGGAAACTCCTGGACATGGCTTAGTTTGGCCATATCCTCCACGTTGCGCTGCGCTTTTGCACGGCTTGTTGGAATAGCTTTCAAAACGATTTTAATCCGGCGGGGCATGGCATTACGCTGGATTGATTCCCAGTTTCCGGCGACCCAGCGACCGTGCTGACTGCTCCAGTAATATACTTTGAAGCCAATGATATTGAATGCGAACGGTTCTGCATAGGGCGGCTCAAAGGGAAACGCAGGCCAGTTCGGTGTGTTGTAATTCCACATATCGGTGGTCTTGTACAAACGCCACAGCTCGTACTTGTGCCATCCTGCCGGGTCTGGTCGTACCATGTAACCGATTTCCACCAAGCCGCGCTCGGTAGTGCAACCAAAGCGGAGCACGCTTTGGTCCTTCGACAACTGGCGGATTTGGAAGTAGACTTGTTCTCCGTCAGGGCGGTTGTTGTTGATGATTGCCTGGGACAATTCACGGTGGAATTGCTCAGTTGCCGCGCGGATGCTTTGCATCATCTCAGCGTTTTCTTGTGTTTCGACCGTCATCCGCGTGGTTTGATCAAAGGCCACCATGATCGCGCTCATCAAAATTCCTAGAATCGCGATCGCGACGAGCACCTCGATCAGGGTAAATCCGGTCCTGCCTTTAGCGCCGCTTCTCCCCATACTTGACTGCCGGATAGGGATTATGAACGCGAAACACTTGGCGCAAAAACGGCTTGTCCTTTTCCTCTTCCTTGACCAGTGACAAATCCAGCGGCGTTTTCTTTTCCGCGATTTGATCTCGCGTGTACACCTTAAACTCTACTTGGAAGAACACGCCTTTTACTCCTGTGGCCCCGATCTTCGTGTCGCCTTCCATGCCAATGTCGTAGACTGTGTACTGCCAAAAGTACTTGTCGTTTTCCTCAAACGGATACACTTCCGAATCGTACACCGGACCACTCCATTTCTTTTCCGCCATATACCGGGCAAATGCGCGATCGTGCTTCAAGTAACGGGCCGCAATGATCGCACTTGGATCTCCCTTGCCCGACATGTTTGGGTCACTCAGCTCGTACATGAGTTGATTCACCTTGGAGCGTACGAGATTTGCAAGAATGGTCTTGTCGCGCGCCTCGCGGTACGCGTTCATTCCCACCGGGAAGATGGACAAGATACTCAACAGCCCGATCGAGAGAATGGCCATCGCGGCCAAGACTTCAATCAGGCTAAAGCCTGTTTTCACTTGCTTGATCGTTCGCATCGGATCACCTCATGTCATCGAGCTGCATCACGCGTTCGGCGGGAGCACGCACTACCCTTTACTTGGTTCCTCGCTCTCTGCTTTTTTCTCCTCGCTCGCTGCTTCGGGGGCTACCTTCTCCAGTTCGCCGATCCTGACGATCCCCGACGCCTTGTAGATCGTCAGCGTCAGCCGCCAGGGTTCGTTGCGTTCACTCACGTCAGTCAAGACAATCGGGTTAGACGTTGCATATGTGATGCCGCCCTCCGCGCTAAATTCAATCTCCTGCTCGCCTTCTAGTTCTACACCTTTCGGGAACAGGTAAGCCCTGTCGTACTCGCGGTCGTCGTCGTTGTCAAAAATATTGTCCGAGCTGTCGACAATGACGAGCTTCCACTTTTTCAACGGCGTTTGCTGGATTCGGACGGCCATCTTCCGGCCTGTGGCAATCGAGCGGCTGCGGGCGAGCATGACTTTGTCGCGAAGAGTCTTGGCAGCCCCTTCAAATCGTACCTTTCTTCCCATCCCTTGCATCCCGAGCAGTGCGACAGACATCAGGATCCCGATAATTGCCACCACGGTCAGCAGCTCCATGAGCGTGAAGCCGCCCGGCTGCCTCTGTCGCGGATGCCCTTTCATTATTCAGCGCCAGTTGTTGACGTCGTCTTTTTCGCCCTGATCATCGATCCCGTCCGGTCCTGGCGACCAAATATCGACGCTAAACTTATTTTTGACCGGCTTGCTCAAGCGAAATTGATACTTCTTTCCCCATGGATCCACGAGCGCTCGGTTGCGCTGCATAAACTCGTGTTGCTTTGGCTCAGTCTTTAAGTAAGGCCCGTGCCATTCTGGATCCTTTTGGTACTTCTCGTCCGGGGTGTCGGGATCGCTTGCGTAGCCTGTCAAATCGTTGCTCACCTGCTCTGGTGTGACGTCGTTCGGGTAAACGCCATAGTCTTTCTTATACATTGCCAGCGCCATCTCGATGTTGCGAATATCTGCTTTCGCCTTCGCTATTTTCACTTGCCGCATGATCATGGGTACACCAACCATTCCCATCCCCGCCAAGACGCCGATGATGGACATGACCACCAACAGCTCAATCAAGGTAAAGCCACGCCGTATGTCGCGCATCATTCGTCCTCCCAGTTCTTGATGTTATCTTTGTTGTAGGGTAAGGTCGGATCAATTGCCTCTTCCCGCGTTTTCGCTGTGGCCTTCATGTCTGGCCCGTAGGAGAATAACAGAAATGAGCTAGGGTTCACTTTGCACCGTGGCGCTTCGCGTTCGTTCTCAAAATAGCGGTAGGGCTGACGCCACGGATCCACCATGTTCATATTGCCGTCGTACTGCGATTTTTCCACCATCAAGTAGGGGCGTCGCCAGCGCGGATGCGTTCGGGGTATGTCACCGGATCCCGGAGTCGGATCGTAGACACCGTCCCCGTTCAAATCGCCGGTGAGCGCCGCGATCACGCGTGCGTTTCCGTCCTCGCTCGGCGTTGGCGGGTATGCGCCTATGTCGTTGTAGTACTGCTCCAAGGCCATTTGAATTTTAAGGATTGTCGCCTTTGCCGCCTCGACTTTGTTTTGCTTTGTCACAACGGAGACCACACCACCCGTTAACGCGGCTAGGATGCCGATGATCGTGATCACCGTCATTAACTCCATTAGGGTAAACCCGGCTTGCCGTGATCTGGTGGTCATGGTTTCCTCTTATGTCACGAGCTAGTCAGCAATCTTACGTATCGTTTGCGCTTACGCACCGCGCGCTGCAGCGCGCTGGAGCCGGGCGAGGTTGCGGCGAGCCGCTTTTTGTTTTCGCAGCCGCTTCTCGCCGGGCTTCTCGTAGTAGGCGTGCAATCGGACAATTTTCAGAACACCTTCCCTGTCGACCTTTTTTTTCAGTCGCCGGATGGCTTTCTCCACCGGCTCGTTCTTGCGTACCGTTACTGTTAACACGCGCTCAAACCTCTCCGTTGGTTACAAAAACTAAACACAACTACTTGACTCGCCGCGATCAGCAGGTTGGGGAATGCTGCTGTTCCCAGCACGAGCTAATTATATCCAAACCATGTTTTTAAGTCAAATCCTCACGGCGAGGCGAGAAATCAAAGCGAGGGTGCGGTCGGGTCATTATCTGGCGACTTGAAAACGAAAGGAGACGGATGAAAGACGCACTGGTACACGGAGGTGGAGGGCAGTCGGGCAAAATAACAGGGGACAAGGCGGTGAAAAGCATGAAATGTTCGTGTGGGGAGAGCGCAGGCAAGAGATAGAGGAGACACGTGGTGCGTGGGTACGGACAGGCGAGCGGCGCAAGTTAGGAGCAGGATCGTCCGGGCGTACGAGAACGCGCAGGCGGGGCGCAGAGGCCAGTAGGGGGAGGAGTGCTGCGATGAATCGGTTACGGGAGCCCCAGGGGATGAGCTGGAGTACATCAGACTACAGCCGTGCCGAGCTACGCCATGGCGGCGCGGCGTTTGGGGAAGAGTTTGTGGAGCGCGAGAGCGGCGGGAGTGAGAGGCGGGATCGAACAAGTCCAACTTCGACGAGATCGGCGGCGCTCAGAGTTATCATCGGTGGTATCGTGTGACTCCCCGGGCAAGACCTGTGCTGGGAGCGTGCAGCACACTTGTGTATGATTGAGTTGCCTGCGGCACAGGCGTGTGAGGCCTGGTACGTGCGGATGGAATCATACAAGTGCGAGAGCAGCGCAGGGGCAGGCGGAGAGCTGGAGCGGGCGCATACCGATGATAGAAAACGCGGGGTGTGTCCGGCCTGAATGCGTCATTGCCTGGCCTTTTACGGCGCAGCGCGCAGAGGATGTAAGTGGCGGCAGGCATGAGGGTGAATGGGGATTTTCAGTGTTGTAAAGGTCGCGCCTGGGAGCGCATAGACATGCAAGCGGACGGATTCATGTTCTTTCGGTTTTTATGCGGGATTGTGTTGACGTTGCGTTCGGGGTGACATTTTGGTATACTATGGTGCGGTTTGTTACAGCGGTTTGTGGACGCACGACAGGTCAGAAGATGAGGAGAAGGAACATTGCGCGTTCGTGCGCGAGATGGCTGATCGTTTGCGCATGCGGGTTTTTGTGCGGGTGTAGTCGGCCAGTGGAGCATGCGCGCCGTCTGGTAGATCGGGGGACGGCCCTGGCGGAAGCAGAGCAGTACGAGGAGGCACTCAAGTTATTTCGGATGGCGATAGACGTTGATCCGGAGTACGAGGATGCGTATTTGCAGATGGCGCTGCTGTTTGACACGTATCTCCACGACATGAGTAATGCGGTGGTAGCGTATGAACAGTATCTGCGCAAGACAAAGGATGAGACCATGCGGGAGCACGCGCAGCGATGGCTTGAGCGTGCGCGGCAATCGCAGGGATGGGCCACAAAGAAAGTGGAACAAGCTGGCCGGAAAAATGAGCAGAGTGAGGTCGCAGAGGAAGTAGCGAAGCGGGATCTTGAGCTTGAAGCGGTACGGCGCCAGACGGCGGAGCGTTATGAACGCGAGCTAGGGGCAGTGAAAAAAGAGTTACAGGTGACGCAAGAGCGGCTTCGGCGAGTTGAGGAGGAGAATCTGACGCTGCGGAGTGCGGGGAATGCTACGACGCGGGCGGAGCTCCTCGAGACGTTAGCGTCGAATCGGGAGGTGATAGCGAGGCTTGAAAAGGCGCTGGAGGAGAAGGGGCGGAGATTGCAGGAATACGAAGAAGGCCAGCAGATGTTGCAGGCGATGGTGACGAATCTGCAGGCCGAGTTAGCGATGCGAGATGGGGCGGGCAGCGTCGGGGAAGCGTTTCGTGCGGCGACGAATGAGCTTGCGGAGCTGCGCCGGTTGGTGCAGGAGCGGAGCAGGCAATACGAGGAGAGTGCGCGGGCGCTGGCAACAGAACGGGCGGCACGCAGTGCAGTTGAGGCACAGTTGCGCCAGGTGGAGAAGCGATATGAGGCCCTACGGCTGGCGCAAGGTGGGGGTGGCGAATTAAATGTGGCGACGTTAGCGCCGGCATTGGCGGCGGCGGGGGCGCGGCCGCGTGTTGGGCCAAGCACTGAGCGTAGTGGGGCGGTTGGTGCCGCGAAGGAAGCGACCGGACTGGTGCGGGCGAATGTGGTTGTCCCGTACGACGAGACACCTATGCGTGTTGGGAGAGTGTACACGGTGCAGGCGGGAGATTCTCTGATGAAGATAGCGCGGGACGTGTACGGTGATGGGAACCGGTGGACAGTGATATTCAACGCTAACCGAGATTTGTTAGAACGGCCGAATCAGTTGCGCGTGGGGCAAGTGTTGAGAATACCGTAGATGGAGGTAAGGTACGAGGATTGAGGTGGGAAGGGCTGGTGGAGCTATGAGGTAGGGGTAACAGTAGGGCGGCGGGCAGTACCGTGCTGGTAGAAGGGGAGCGGGCAGACGACGGCATCGAGGAGAGCGCGGCCAGAGGAGACCTGCACGTGGGTGCCGCAAGAAGCGCACGCGGGGTCGAGATAAGCCAAGGCGATGGCGTGGCCGAGGCTAGGGGCGAAGGATGCACTAGTAATGACGCCGCACGTGGATCCGTTATGCAGAACGGGGTGGCCTGCGCGCGGGCTTTGGCGAGTGGGGAAGGAGAGACCGCATAAGCGTGGCTGTGAGGGGTCAGAGCGTGCCTGATCGAGGGCATTTTTTCCGATAAAGTCTTTTTCGGCGGAGATAGCGAAGTCAAGATTCGCAAAGGCTGGGGAACGGTCTTCGGTGAGCTCGTGACCGTACAGTGGCAGCGCGCATTCGAGCCGGAGCGTATCACGAGCCCCCAGCCCGGCAGGCTTGAGGCGAGGATCCTCAAGGAGGAGATTCCACACAGGGATGGCGAAAGGCGCGGCCACGTACAATTCAAATCCGTATTCCCCGGTATAGCCAGTGCGGCTGATGAGGACATCCACGCCGTGAAGAGTGGCGCGAAGGAATGAGAAGTAGGTGAGGGAATTCAAGGGCTCACTGAGGTGGGGCTGAAGGATGTCGGCAGCGAGCGGGCCTTGCAGATCAAACTTTGCGGTGATTGGGGAGATATCTTCGAACGATGTGCCGGAGGAACAATGCGCTGCGATCCAACGAGCGTCGCGCTGCGTGGTAGCAGCGTTGACCACGATCATGAACTCGTTATGAGATAGGCGGTAGGTGATGCTGTCGTCAAGGACGGTACCGCGGTCGTTGAGGAGGAGACCGTAGCGGCAGCGGCCGACGGGCAGAGAGGTAATGTTGCAGGTAAGGAGGCGGTCGAGGTCGCGCGCGGCGTTGGGGCCTTTGAGGAGGAATTGGCCCATGTGGCACGTGTCGAAGAGGGTGGCTGCAGCGCGAGTGTGCAGGTGTTCTTCGATGATGCTGGAGTAATAAATAGGCAGAAGCCAGCCAGCGAAGGGAGCCATGCGGGCACCGCGGGCACAATGGGCATCATGTAAGGGTGTGTGGGAAAGCACGTCGGGAGTCATTAGCTTGGGAAGGAAGAGACGTTAGCGAGGCCGTTTGGGGACGTACAACGTGTCGCCCACTTTTAGATTGCTTGACTGAGCTTTATTAAGGTACATGAGGGCGGCGGTAGAGAGCTTGTAGGCGCGGGCGATTTTGCTGTACGTGTCACCTGCGACGACCGTATAGGTGGTGACGTCGGGAGCGGTGCCAACTGAGTCGAGCGGGCGGGGAAGGAGAAGGAGCGTGTCGTTGGGGAGAGGGGTAGTTTTTGCGACGCCATTGATGCGTGCGAGCGCATCGGCGTCAACGGCGTAGCGCTGGGCAAGGGCGTTAACCGTTTCGCCGGCGCGGGCGACATGGAAGAAGTTTGCAGTGGGAGCGGCGGCAGAAGGAGCAGAGGTTTTGGGAGGTGGCGATGCTTCCTGTGTGATCGCGACAGCGTCATCAATGAGGATAGCTGCGGCTTGATTTTTCGGCTGGGAGAGTTGCAGGGCAATGCCGTCTAGGGAAGCAGGTGGAACCAAAATCGGATCCGGAGCTTCACTGGGCGGTGATGTCATGCGGGGCTTTCCTGGCTCGCAGGCTGCAAGGATGAGAACCACAATAGCAGAGGCTGCAACAATCTGATGGTGAGGGCATGCGGTCATGAGCTTAGTATACAAAAAGGAGTGGTTGGATGCAATTAAGAATGGTGCTGTGGGAGTGCATAGCGCAGGACCACGAGGTGCTGGAAGGGGGGAACTGGATGATGCGACGGTAGTGCAGCTGGTTTTGTCATTACCTTTGGGATGGTGGTTTGGTCTGTCCGAGTGGGCGTAGGTTAGTGAAAACGCTATTGTCAGGATGGCGCGAGGGTGGAATTAAAGAGTTTAGTGTATCAGAGCCGGCATCATGGAAGACAGGTAGGGCGTAACACAGTCAGGGTGGCGCGCCTTAGAAGTAGGTTCGTATGGTGATGTGCGGAGCGGGGTGGATGTGGGTTCAGACAACGATTTTTGTTGATTGGGAATGGCGGTGAGGGAGGGAAGCGTTCGTGCAGGGTGGGATCGTGTGGTGATGTGGGGAGCGGGGCGGGTGTGGGTTCAGACGACAATTTTTGTTGGTTGCAGATGGTGGTTGGAGTCGGTTGGGTTCGGCGGGGTGGGTTCGCGTGAGGATGTGGGCACCGAGGGCGGTGCCCCTACATGGGCAGTTGCAAGAGAGTGGAGTTTGATATAATACGGCGGTGTTTTTTAATGGAAAGTTCGAGGGAACGATGAGGAACCAGAAAAGAGAGTTAGAAGGCAAGGTAGCTGTGGTGACGGGAGGGGGGGGTGTTTTATGTTCAGTGATGGCGGAGGCATTGGCAAGGGAGGGTGCGCGGGTAGCTGTGTTAGACAAGTCAGGTGATGCGGCGGCGAAGGTAGCGAAGCGGTGTGGGAACGGTGCAATTGGGATAGCAGCGGATGTGTTGGACCGCACGATGTTAGAAGCAGCGCACAGGGAAATCCGGAAGCGGTTAGGGAGAGTTGAGATTTTAGTGAACGGGGCGGGGGGGAACCATCCGAAGGCGACGACCGGGCCGGATCAATCCTTTTTTGATTTGGATCTTGAGGCCTTTAACATGGTGTTTCAGTTGAACATGATAGGGACGGTGCTACCGTGTCAGGTATTTTGTCGGGACATGGTGGTGCGGAAGCGCGGGGTAGTGATCAACATCGCGTCGATGAATGCATTTCGGCCGCTGACGCGGATTGCGGCGTATTCGGCGGCGAAGGCGGCGGTGAAGAATTTTACGGAGTGGCTGGCGGTGCACATGGCGCGGGAGTACAGTGCGCGTATTCGGGTGAATGCGATAGCGCCTGGTTTTTTTCTGACGAAGCAGAATCGGTATTTATTGGTGGATGAAAAGACGGGGCAGCCGACGGCGCGAGGGCAAGCGATTTTGGAGGCGACGCCGCAGCGGACGTATGGTGAGCCAGAGGACTTGGTGAGCACGTTGTTGTGGCTTTGCAGCGATGCGAGTCGGTTTGTGACGGGGGTGACGGTGCCGGTGGACGGTGGATTTAATGCTTTTTCGGGCGTGTGAAGGGGGAGTGGGGTTGAGTTGGGGAGGAGAAGATGGGAGAGTGTCCAGGGTTTATAGATTTGCAAGTGAACGGGTATGGGGGGGTAGATTTTTCGAGGGTGGGATTGACGGTGGAGGGGGTGAGGCGGTGTGTAGAGGGTTTGGTGGCGAGGGGCACGGTAGGTTTTTGTGCGACGATAGTGACGTCGGGGTTGGAGGTGTATGAGGAGAATTTGCCGGTGTTGGCGCGGGCGATGGGGGAGGCTGGGATAAGAGAGCATGTTTTGGGGATACATCTTGAGGGGCCGTTTATATCGGGGGAAGATGGGGCGCGAGGAGGGCATCGGCGTGAGCATGTGCGGAAAGGGGACGTGGAGTTGGTTCGGCGGTGGCAGGAGTTGGCGGGTGGGAAAATCCGACTGATGACGGTTGCGCCGGAGGTGGAGGGGGTGTTGGAGGTGATTGAGGCGGCGCGTGAGAATGGGATTACCGTATCGGTTGGGCACAGCGGAGCGACAGAGGGGGAGGTGGCGGCGGCGGTGGCAGCGGGGGCACGGGCGTGTACGCATGTAGGGAATGCGGTTGGGCGGGTGATGGCGGTGAGGGAGAGCGCGATTTTCTACGAGCTGACGTGCCGGGAGCTGGCGGTGATGCTGATAACGGACGGGTATCATCTTCCGCGATCATTTTTAGTGGCGGCGGTACGGCTGGCAGGACCGGAGCGAGTGATTGTAGTGAGCGATGTGGCGCCGGTGGCCGGACTAGACGTGGGGGAGTACGAGTTTTTGGGCGAACGGGTGATTGTTGAGGAGAGTGGGCGGGTTTACTGCCCGCGCACGGGGAAGTTAGCGGGGTCTGGGTTAACGATGCTGGAATGCATGAACGTATTGGCGGGGACCGGGGAGTTAGATGAAGCTGGGCTATGGCGGGCAGGATTTTATAATGCGTTAAATTTGATTGGAGAGGATGCGGCGCGTTTCTGGGGAATGGCGCGGCGGGTAAGGTTTGAGAGTGGAAAGTTTATAGTCACGTAAAGAACGAACGGAAAGGAGGAAAGAATGCCACGGAATGTGATTGTTGCGCAGTCTGGTGGGCCTTCGCCGGTGATCAACTCTTCGCTACAGGGGGTAATAGAGGGGTGCCAGGCGTATCCGGAGACGTTTGGGACAATTTACGCGGCTTGGCATGGGATTGAGGGGGTATTGAAGGAGGAGTTGTTGAATTTAAGTGTGCAGGAGCGAGAGGAAGTGAAGTTACTGCGGTACACGCCGGCGGCGGGAGCGATCGGGACATGTCGGTACAAGTTGAAGGAGAAGAATGCGGCGGATTTTCAGCGGGTGATAGAAGTGTTTAAGGCGCACGACATAGGGTACTTTTTTTACACGGGTGGGAATGACTCGATGGACACGGCGTACAAGGTGGCGAAGTTGGCGCGGGAGCAGGGTTTGGAGTTGATTGCGACAGGGGTACCGAAGACGATCGACAACGACGTGGGGGATGCGGAGTTCAAGCTAGTGGACCACACGCCGGGGTATGGGAGCACGGCGAGGTATTGGGCGTATGTGGTGCAGAATGCGGAGGAAGAGAATCGGGGGTCGAGTCCTGCGGATCCGGTGTTGGTGTTGCAGGCGATGGGTCGGAAGATTGGGTACATACCGGCGGCGGCGCGGTTAGCGGATCCGGAGCGGGAGTTTCCGATGCAGATTTACATGGCGGAATCGGGGTTGACGCTGGAGCAACTTGGGGAGAATGTGGTGAGGCAGTTAGGGAAGGATGGGCGATGCATCGTGGTGATTAGTGAAGGGTTTGAGGTTGGGGAGATTGGTGCGGTGAAGGATGCGTTTGGCCACACGGCGTTTGGGGCGAGCCAGATGACGGTGGCGCAGGTGGTGACGAACTACTTGAACACGCTGAAGTTTCCGGTGCCTGGGAAGGCGCGTTGTCAGGTACCAGGGACGGACCAGCGGTCGGCGGCGATTTATGCGTCGGAAGTGGACATAGAGGAGGCGTACCGGGTGGGGTGGCATGCGGTGGAGATTGCGCGGAAGGAGGGGAACGGGTGGATGGCGACGATTTTGCGGGGGCGTGGAGGGAGCTATGCGCCGGTGTATGAGAAGGTGCCGTTGGAGGCGGTAGCGAATTCAGAGCGGACGTTTCCGAAGGAGTGGATTAGCAAGGATGGGATTGACGTGACGGACGAGTTTGTGCGGTATGCGCGGCCGCTGATTGGGGAAGGGTGGCCGGCAGTGCCTTTGGAGCGGGGCTTACAGAGGTTTACGCGGTTTAAGAAGGTGTTTGCGGAGAAGCGGTTGGCGGAGTATGTGCCGCAAGCGTATCGGGAGAAGTAGGGTGTGGTCGGGAGGGGGGAGTGGAGTGGGGATTGGTTGACAGTTTTCGAGGGCATTTACTACCATTGTGAGGGTAGTAGAAGAGATTAGTAACACGGAACGACGGAGAAAGAAATGCAACAAGCGGACATCGGACTGATTGGGTTAGCAGTGATGGGAGAGAACTTGGTATTGAACATGGAGAGCCATGGGTATACGGTAGCGGTGTTTAATCGAACGGTGAGCAAGGTGGATGACTTTGTGAATGGGCGTGGGCGCGGGAAGAAGATTATAGGGTGTCATTCAGTGGCGGAGTTATGTCAGAGTTTGAAGCGGCCGCGGAAGGTGATGTTGATGGTGAAGGCGGGGTCAGCGGTAGATGACTTTATTGAGCAATTGGTGCCGCATTTGGAGAAGGGGGATATCATAATTGATGGGGGGAACTCGTATTTTCAGGACACGATACGGCGGACGCGGGAAGTGGAGGGGCGGGGGTTATTGTACATAGGGACAGGTGTTTCTGGTGGAGAGGAAGGAGCGTTGAAGGGGCCGAGCATCATGCCAGGTGGGTCGTACAAGGCATGGGAGCATGTGAAGCCGATTTTTCAGGCGATTGCGGCGAAAGTGGAGGATGGGACACCGTGTTGTGACTGGGTAGGGAGTGATGGGGCGGGGCATTTTGTGAAGATGGTACACAACGGGATCGAGTATGGGGATATGCAGTTGATATGTGAGGCGTATCAGTTGTTGCGAGAGTGTGCGGGGATGAGTGTGGAAGAACTGCAGAAGACGTTTGAGTCGTGGAATGAGGGAGACTTGGATTCATATCTGATTCACATTACGAGTGAGATTTTAAAGAAGAGAGACGTGGAGACGGGGCAGCCGATGGTGGACGTGATTTTAGACACGGCGGGACAGAAGGGGACGGGGAAGTGGACGAGCACGACGGCGTTAGATTTGGGGGTACCGGCGCCGACGATAGCGGAGGCAGTGTTTGCGCGGTGCATGTCGGCGCTGAAGGAGGAGCGGGTGGCAGCGTCAAAGAAGCTGCGGGGGCCGCGGGGGAAGCTGACAGGTTCGCGAGAAAAGTTTGTGGAAGCGGTGCGAGATGCGCTGTATGCGTCGAAGGTGTGTGCATATGCGCAAGGGTTTGCTTTGATGCGTGAGGCGGCGAAGGAGTACAACTGGAAACTGGACTTTGGTTCGATTGCGCTGATGTGGCGGAATGGGTGCATTATTCGGGCACGGTTTTTGGAGCGGATTAAGGAAGCGTTTGATCGGAAGAAGAAGTTAGCGAACTTGCTACTTGATCCGTATTTCAAGCGGATTGTGGTGAAGTCGCAGCGGAATTGGCGGAAGGTGGTGATGGTGGCGACGAAATTGGGGGTGCCGATACCGGGGTTTAGCTCGGCGTTAGCGTATTATGACGGGTATCGGAGTGAGCGGCTACCGGCGAACTTGCTGCAGGCGCAGCGTGACTATTTTGGGGCGCACACGTATGAACGAGTGGACAGGCCGCGGGGGCAATTTTTCCACACTGATTGGCTTGGGGAGTGAGGGGGGGAAGGAGAGGGGAGGGGTGAGTGTACGGAATAGGGAGCGCGGGGCGGGATGCGAGACGAGATGATGTACCGGAGGGTGGCTGAGGGTGGGCCGCTGGGCGAAGGGGAGCAGCGCCGGGGGATACGTGCGTTGTTTGCGCCATGGGGGATGCGGGTGCGGCGTTTGTTGATCATACCGCCTGACATTACGCGGGCGAATTCTGGGGCGGGTCAGCTGACGCGGCTGATTGTGGAACATGTACGGAGGTTTGTGCCGCGGGCGGAGGTGGAGATTTTACCGGCGGTGGGGACGCACGTGGCGATGACGGCACGGGAGCGAGAGGAAATGTTTGGGGAGTTACCGGGGGTAGTGTTCCGGGAGCACAACTGGCGGACTGGTTTAGTGCGGTTGGGGGAGGTGCCGGGAACATTTGTTGAGAAGGTATCGGGAGGGCGAGTACGGTACTCGATTGCGG
>JAOACZ010000216.1 GCA_026417575.1 bacterium
TCCCCACACAGCCTTCTCCCCCTCAACCGTCCTTACGACACCGTCATCAAAACCCCCCTTGCCTGCCGCACCCGCCTTGATCACTTTGTCTTCGCACTTCCCCGCGCAATCCAAACGAACTCCCACCCAAAAACATTCACTCCATGCTCGAAACCCTCAAATCACAATCTATAGTCCCGCCTTCAAGCATACCCTCTACCCACACCTCACTGGCCCGATCCCCTTCCTTCCGCTCCCCTCGTCAAGCCACCGCCTAATTCCATTCATCTCTTCACCCTCTCCATCCAAAACACGCCACATACCGTGCCCTCTCAACCGCCTCATTTACCACTCCCTCTACGTCCTCAAATGCCAGCCCCTCCCAAACCTCAGTCTCCACAAACTGCCTCACCCAAGCCCGTCCACACAAGCACGCACCACCGTCAGCTGACGTGCTTCACTCCCCGCCTTTAAAAACCTTAAGTCACCTCCCCGCGACCGTCGTCCACAAGGTTTCCTCCTCTCCATTGTCCAGAGCGCCAGACTAAACGTCCCAGGATACTTATCTCCCGTCGTGTCGCACCCTATTAACACGCTCAGGTTCCCACAACCACACGCACCCATCCTACCCAATCCACGCTCTCCATCCCGCGCAAATCCCCTCGCTCAGCCCGCTCCTACTCACCACAACCGCCATTTCGCGCCATTCAAATCTCGTGCAATTGTTTGCTCGAATTTCTCGCCCAAGGCAGCTCACTCACCCTTCGCACATACTAATCACTGTCCTGCACGTTTCCCATCACATGTTCCGCCGCCTGCAAATAACGTCCGGATTCACGTGTTTCTCTTTTTCGCACCCACCTCTTCTCACGTTCCCTACCACCAAAATACTCCGCTTCACGTAAATCGACTCCCCACACCCTGTCTGCGAACGTCCAATCTCTCCCATTTTTCCTCATTCTTTCTTCGCCCCAAGAAGGCTTGCATCCAGCGCTCCTTTCGGGTATACTGGCCTACGACTCGAGCAGTACACGGAGACTCAACGTCGCATGCACATCTTGTTCGTTGACGCCTTTGACCGTGCCAACTTTAGCACACGCTGGCGCACCTACTGCGTAGGTAACTACTTGACCGCTTCTGGTCATCAGATCTCTTACTGGCACCTCTCCATTTGCCCCAAAGAAGTCCCCGTCGTCCACCACTTGCCACCAATCCTCCAACGCCTCCTTGTCCGCCTGCTCATGCCAATCCGCGCCCGCCGCGTGCCCGCTCTCGCAGCTCGCGCAGATCGCGTGATTGTCTTGAACGCCTACTCTTCTCCTTGGCTCGCGCGCACCCTGGCTCAGCGTCCAAATGGCTTCGTCTATGACACCGTCGATTTCGCCGATAATGAGGACTTCATTCGCTTGCATTGCCCCCCAGGATGGCGCGGCGCCCTCATGCGCTGGCGTATGCGCCGTAACTACCGCAACTTCCTCTCCTACGTCGATGCAGCCCGCCTCGTCTGCACGAACAACTTCCTCTGCGTTGAACAAGTGCGCGCCCGCGGCAAAGATGCCTTTCTCTTCATCGACCCCATCCCCTCCTCCTACCTTCAACCCCTGCAACAAAAGCCGCTCACTGAACCAGTCCGTATCGGCTGGTGCGGCCACCCCGCCACCTGCCACTACATGGCTGAGTACCTCGACGTCTTCCGCTCCTTTACCGCCAGCGGCCGCGTCGCCATTGACCTAATGGAAGGTGAACCCACCCTCGCTGCGCGCATCGGTGCCCGCATCATCCCCTGGACTGAAGCTAATTTCAAACACCACGTGCCACGCTGGGATATCGGTATCGCGCCTCTCCCCTCCTACGTCCCCTTCACCGGCAAATTCCCCGGTAAGATCCTCCAGTATATGGCCGCCGGCATACCTTCCATTGTCACCCCAAAAGGCATGGCAACCCATTTCATCAAAGATGGCGAAACCGGCTTGTACGCACACACGCCCGCCGACTGGCAACGCTGCATTACCTACCTCCTCGACCACCCCCAAGAACGTGCACGCATGGGCGCTCACGCCCGCGCCGACTTCGAACACCGCTTCTCCCTCGAAGCTCAAATGCCTACCTACCTAAATACTATTCTGGGCGTAAATCCGCAACCGCCTTCTCCCCAAAACGGCTTTCACACCTTGGTTAACTTCTCTTCAATGCATCCGTGATCACAAATTGCCCAGTCTGTCAGGCGAGCGGAGCCCGTCCTTTCATGAAAATCCGCTCGCAAGTGTACCCCCACAGCTACTACGACCTCATGCACTGTAGCACGTGTACGCACATCTTCCTCGGCCTGATGCCAACACAAGAGGAGTTGCGTGTCTTTTACTCACGCAACTACAAACCCTACAACGTTGCACGTTCACAACGAGGATGGCGCGCAAAGCTTCGCGAGCGTGTACATCGCTGGATCTATGGCCCTGGCTCCCAAACTAGCCGTGTCGCGCTGGCTTTCCGCTGGATACTGCCAAACTACCCAACGTACGTCCCTAAAGGCGTTCTCCTGGACGTGGGATGTGGAGCCGGAACTATTCTCCAGGAGTTGTCTGCTTTGGGATGGCAATGTGAAGGTATCGATGTAGAGCCGACCATCCGAGAAAAGCTCGCGGCACACAACATCCTAGTGCACGTTGGCGATGCACTGGACATATTGCGCCAGTGTCCCCCCGAACACTACGACGCCGTCCTGAGCTGCCACTCGTTAGAGCACTTAGCTTCACCACTTGACGTGGTTAAGGAGATTGCACGCGTATTACGCCCTGGAGGTCAATTCGTGGTCACCGTGCCCAATCACGACAGTTGGCTCGCCAAGCGCTATAAAGACAAGTGGTTTGCACTCGAATGCCCCGCCCACATCCACATCTTCAGCATTCAATCGTTGACGTACCTTTTGACCACCTGCGGCCTCAAAGTCACCCGTATCTTTTGCTCTGAAATCGCGAGCACTCTTTGCCACCTTCGCAGTGGCCAACCCTCGTCAAACTTATGTGCTGAGCTCCTGCCTGTTTTCGCAGAAGTGCGAGCTCGTTTCGCCAATTTCTTCCTTAAAGGTGACGTGGTTACGGTCCACGCAGAGAAGTAAGCAGGCCCTGCTCCTTGAGTAAATCACTCAAACCTTAAGTTCGCAGTGCAGTGTTCGTCCACGCCCACACGCCATTCTCCTTTTGCCGCCGCCCTCTCCAGCCCAGCTCGTCCCTTTGCTCTCCCTTGCAAATTCACACGCGTCGACGCCCTCCTCGGCGGCGGTTGGTTAACCGCCCCCGCCGCACGCGGCGTCAACGTCGCCTAATACCATACCCCTAATTTTTTGTCGTATACGTTCCGTATATTGACAATTATCACCCGCCGCGCTATAATCCTTGCGTTATGGCTCCCTTCTGGAAAGAAGATTGGGACGCAGCTCGCGCTCACCTCATCGCCTGGTGGCACCACGAAGGCCCCGCCTTCTCTATCATGGCCCCTAAAGATACCCCCTGGGAAGACGTGCCGCCGCCCCCTTTCGATCTCCCCTTTTGCCAGCCTAATGCCCCCCGTATCCCACTACCACAACCTGCCACTCCCCATCCTCCCCCCCC
>JAOACZ010000084.1 GCA_026417575.1 bacterium
GTCCGATACCTCAACAGCGGCATCGCCCCGTTCGTTAACCCACTCGCCACTATCTCATACATCCCATCACCAATCGGCATATACTCCACTAACCCATACTGCCTATCTTCATGGTAGTACCCTGCTGCGCACGTCGTCATCCACGCTACCCGCTCCGCATTCCCATAATGCGCGTGCACTGGCCCTAAGTACCTTTCAATCACTTCCCGCTGCCACTCCGTCACCGTCTCACTCGCCAAAAATACCGCCCTCAACTTCAACGGCTCCAACCCCCTCCGCCGCAGATAATCAGCCAACACATATGCGCTACTCGGATACGCCGCTAATGTGCGCACCTCCTTGTCTCGTATCTCCCCCACGTACCACGGTATCGTCTCATCAGATAAATGCTGCGACGAAAATACGTACCGATTAAAAATAACGTCCGGGACCCCAAACGGCGGCACCCTCCGCGCCACCGGCACCACTAAGTCACCCCGTAACACTCCCATCATCTCCCGCCCCACATGCCCGTGCTCCGCATACCACCAAAAAAAACCCGCCTCCTCCCGCGCCACCGAATACATATCCCGCCACAACTTCAATGGCGTCCCCGTCGTCCCACTCGTATACGCAGGTATGGCCATGAGCCCCCTCCGGCGAAATCCACGCGGGTCACGCCGCACCTCCTCCTTCGTTACCAACCCCAGCCGCTTCAGCCGCTCTATCGGGTTGTCTATCCGCCGCGATGCCTCCAGCGCCTTGCTGTACCACCTCACCTCGGCCGCCTTATCCAACATTTCCTCTAACAACCGAAGCTGCTCCGCCTGTTGCTCGTACTCGTCTAACCCGCGAAATTCTTCTATCTCCCGCAACGCAAGGTGAAAGTACGGACTCCGCTTCACCACAAGCCGTACCACCATCTTCGCGTTGTAGCTGACTACTCCCATCCCTCCCCTCTACCGCGAATTCTCAAAGAATCGGGCCTCGACTTCCTCGCATATGCAGTGGTAAATCACCTCATGATACTCTTGAATCTCCGGCGTGCACGTCGAAGGTGCGCAAATCGTCACGTCACACAACTCCTTTAGTATGCCCCCACTCGCCCCGCTAAGCCCAATCGTCCCAAGACCTCGCGCCTTCGCCGCAACCACCGCATATACCACATTTTTCGACCTCCCAGACGTGCTAATCGCTATCAAAACATCCCCTGCCCTCCCCAGCCCGTACACCTGCTGCGCAAATACTAACTCCGCAGCCACATCGTTCGCAAACGCTGTCGCTAACGACACCGACGTTACCAGCGAGATCGCTCGCAACCCCTGTTGCAAATGCTCCGCCAAATATATTCCTCGCTCGCCCCACCGCGCCAGCACCGCACGCTCTTCCTCCTTTAACCTCCTTTTGCTCAAAAATCCCTTCATCAGCTCCCCAACAATGTGCTCCGCATCCGCAGCGCTTCCTCCGTTCCCACACGTAAACACCGTCCCACCTTTCTCATACGCCCCACAAATCACCTCAATCGCCCGCCCCACATCCTCCACGCATCCTTCTAACTCACAATAACGCCTCCTCAACTCTTCTAGCTTCATTGCTCTTCTCCTCCTACTTCTTTTTTATTCTCCCCTACCCAACCCGTCTCACTCCTGTCTCTTATACACATCTGACGCTGCCGACG
>JAOACZ010000107.1 GCA_026417575.1 bacterium
AGATGTGTATAAGAGACAGGGCCACAACTGCGCTCTGCGCACCGTCTCGACTGGTTGGCCTAACAAACAACCAATACAGCGCCCCAAAATCGCGCCATGAACACTGTCATAGATCCGCTCATCACTTAACTCCCCCCGTGCAACGAAGCCCTCCCCACACTCTGCGCGAATCTCCTCCAATGTCTCCGGCTCTACATACGGATACCCTGGTATTTGCGGCAATCCCGCACACCTGTCAAGCAACGCGCAACACTCTGCTTGCGCCGCCTCCCCACGCAACTCCTCCTCGTCAAGCGCCATCAGCTCCTCAAAACGCCCCCGCACCGTGCTTACATCTTTGCCCTCATCCACGCATTGACGTAGCTCAGTCGCTAGATCATCCCTGCTTATCCATAGCTGTGCTTCGCGAATCTCCGTCCGTGGCATAGCTTCCTCCTTTAAATTGGTTCGCACATCCCCACTCCCTTGTCCCTCCCCTCGCACCTCACCCGCGCCATTGCGTCCCCTCTCCACACTCCCGCTGTCACCCTCAGCACCCTACACCTAGCACATACATCGTTGTATAACCGACCACGCATACCCCCAGCCACTACCGCACCTCCTCCCCTCCTTTACCCCACTCCCCGCGTCGTCTCGCGCTCCACTAACCGGTACGGCGCAACGTACCGCTCCGTCTCTTGTCCACTTATCAGCCTCTCGATCATTGCCACCGCTTGAAAGCCAATCTCGGATAAATTCAATTCCATCGCCGTCACCCGTGGCTCCACAAACACGCTCACCTCTTGCCACTCAAACGTCACTACACCTATATCGCGCCCCGCCACTCGCCCAACTCGGCGAAGCGCCCGATATAGCCCAGGTACAAGTAACGCATTCGTCACTACTAACCCATTCACCCCCGCATGACGCCGCAAAAATTCTCCCATCTCCTCTACCACTTGCTCATAACCCACCCCGTGCTCCCATGGCTGCACATCCGTGTAAAACACCGGTGCTGATGCCTCTATACTCCGTACCCCCGCTATCCGCTCCCTCACCGAGTAATGGGCATGCCGCCATGCCACCACACCCACACGCTCCCACCCGCGCTCCTTTAAATGCCTCACCGCCTCCCGCGCCCCCCCACGCTCGTCATACGTAATCACATTCCCACCCCGCCGTACATCCGTGTTCACCCATACCACCGGCAGCCTCCGCGCTCGAATCCGCGCCATGCTCGCCTCATCTAACTCACTAAAGCATATCAGCCCATCTACACTATCTTCCTCCAAAAACATCGGCTGCTCCCCAGGCGGCGTCCGATCCTGCACCACAAACAACCCCCGCTCCCGCGCAGCAACTAACATCGCCTCCATAATCTCCACAGGTATCACGTGCTCTGTCTGCACAACTACCCCCAACGCCCCATGCCGCCCTAACCGCAGCCACCGCGCCGTCCGATTCCGCTGATACCCCAAGCGCTCCGCCGCCGCCAGAACCTTCTCCCGCGTCGCCGCACTGTAGCCCACCGTACTGGCCACGTCACCCGCCAACACTGCCGCGACTACCCGCACCGACACACCCGTCGCTGCCGCTATCTCCTTGATCGTTGGCCGAGCTCTTCTATCACTTCCACTTCTTCTCATTCCTGATCTCCACCTTGTTTGCCACACCTCGTTCTCTAGCCGCCACCCCTGCCCTCACTGCTCGCGCAATACATCGTTAGATTCTACTACCTCCCCCGCCTCTTGTCAATATCCCCTCACCCATCACCCTCAGCCCCTCCCGCTCTTCGTACCCCGCCCCTCGCTCTCCACACCCTCATGCGCATCTACTCCTGCTCCTGTTCCGCCGTTACCACCACGGCAAAACTCACATTTCCACTTTCTCAATTCCAGCCTCGTCTCTGCCACATAACCCCATAACCCCCCTTTCAAAAATGCTATAATACGCTCGTTTTCAAAACCCAATTTACACAGCCGTACACATGATCGAACTTCTCAGCTACACTCGTGCAAGAGACCTTCTATTCCCTCGACCAACCCTTAAACCCGTGCCGAACCCTCCCTCATGCTCTCCGTGGCGTGGAGAAGCTAAACCAACATCTCCTTGCCGCCTCAAACATTATGAACTCTCCCCTCATCGATCTCTCCACCAGAACATTCATCACTTCCACACGTAAATCCAATCCGCTCGTCAGCCCGCTTCGACGCACTACCCCGGCGCTCCTCGCGCGCCCTTCCGCGACATTACGTTATCACTCACCTACCACCGTTCCCCCTTTCTTCGCTACCTATTTCCCAAGCTAATCCTGTGATCGTCCCCTAACTCCTCCTCATTCTCCCATTATGCTTCCCACCTCGTATCAGGCCTGCCAACGCATCCTCGCCCAGGGCTGGAACACCTGGAATACTCGCAATGTCCTCTCACACGTCCTCCTCCCCGCCGGGCTCGCCATTAATCTGGCGCTGAAAGAATACCGCTCAGGCTTCATCCTCCTTGAACCCTTAATCGGTCGGCGCCAGGATGGTGACGAGCGTATACGCCCAGGCCTCCGCTCCTACGACGGCTCGTATACCGAACTCGAGCTCACATGGCGCGATATTGTCCTGCGCATCGAAACCGGCCTAGATGATCACGACAACTTTGTGGCTCTCATCACACCTTTGCGCAACCAAATGCGGCCGGCCTCTCTCATCCTGCACGCCGGCTTCCTCTGGAATCGCCCCGGGCATATCACACTCTCCGACAACCACCTCGTCGCCGAATGGCCCCAAGGTCACACTCCCATCTTTTCCACTGCCACACCCACCCATGACCCGCAAGTCCCACTCCTCGTTCCCTACCTCGCTCTTCCGCTTACAGCACCGCTCGGCGTCTCCTCCTCCCGCCCAGTCTCGCTAGAAGAAATCCAAAACATCCTTCGCCGCCAACGTCAGCGCTGCCTCGCCGCCCATGCTGCCTACGGCGCCCTCGCTGATGCACACGCCGCCATGCAGTCTTGCCTCGCCTGGAACACTATCTTCGATCCAGCCAACCTCCGCGTCATCTCTCCCGTTAGCCGCCGCTGGAATAGCTACAATGGCGGCTGGGTCCTCTTCTGCTGGGATACCTACTTCGCTGCCTACATGGCCGCCTTGGACAACCCCCCTCTCGCCTGTGCCAATGCCGTCGAAATCACCCGCGAAAAAACACCCGCCGGCTTCGTCCCAAATACCTCCAACGCTCACGGCTTTAAAACGCTCGATCGCTCCCAACCCCCCGTCGGTAGCATGATCGTCCGCGAACTCTTCCGCCTTCACCGCCAAACGTGGCTCCTCCAGCTCCTCTTCGATGACTTGCTCACCTGGAATCGCTGGTGGATGCGCGCCCGCCTCGTCAATGGACTCCTCACCTGGGGATCCAATCCTTACCCTCCCCGCCTCGACAACGAATGGGAAACCAAAGGCGTCGGCTCCACCTTCGGCGCCGCCCTCGAGTCCGGCCTCGATAACTCCCCAATGTACGACGACATCCCCGTCGACCCCCTCTCCCATTGCCTCCATCTTCATGACGTCGGCCTCAACTCCCTCTACCTCCTCGACTGCGAATGCTTGGCCGACCTCGCTCACATCCTCGGCCGCTCCCCTGAAGCTCACGAACTCCGCGCCCGTGCCGAAACATTCCGCCACCGCATCCAATCCCTTTGGTGCCCCGAACACGCCCTCTTCCTCAACCGCCGCACCGATTCCGGCCAGTTCGTTCTCCGCATCTCCCCCACAAACTTCTACCCACTCCTCGCCGGCGCCGCCACTCCCGAACAGGCTGACCTCATGCTCACCCGCCACTTCTACAACCTAAACGAGTTTTGGGGCCAATGGGTGCTCCCTTCCATCGCTCGCAATGATCCCGCCTTCCCCGAGCAACACTATTGGCGTGGCCGCATTTGGCCGCCCATGAATTTCCTCGTCTACCTCGGCTTGCGCCGCTACCACCTCCGCCACGCATGTGCCGACCTCGCACAAAAATCCCTCGCACTGCTCCTCAACGAGTGGCAGCAGCACGGCCATGTCCACGAAAATTACTCCGCTATCACTGGCCAAGGCTGTGATTACGACTACAGCGACGCCTTCTATCACTGGGGCGGCCTGCTCGCACTCATCGCTCTTATCGAAGCAGGTCACCTCCCCGGGCCCGAACAGCCTCTCGACACCACACCATGATCTCACTCATTTCCTTCCTCCTTCCCCTAAACCACTTTCCCACCTCATTCCCCTCAATCACCATAAATCCCCATCTGCAAATGTCAAAATCTGTCATCTCAAACCCCGTACGCCCACCTAGTCTCCCCCTCCTTCCCAGACCCACATGAGCACCCCTACCTAAGCTAAAAAGGCGGCTGGCCTACCAGCCGCCTCTCACCCCACTGGCTCATATCACCCACAATGGCACCACGTACCACCTGCAAGTCAGCCGCTCTTTCTTGCCCCCCCTAACACTCCAGTTCTGAACGTTCTTTCACACCCAGCATGCGACCGCACATTCTCTGGAACACCACCGCACAACATCAGATACGAACACACTCTCCCCAGCCCCTCAAAACTTGCCTCGCCCTGCCAGCCCAGACTGATGCGCACTACAGGCGCGCCCGCAATTGCTCCGCCAACACCGGAAATTCGCGCCAAAGCTCCGCAAACGCCTCCCGCTCCCGTGCCATCCTCGCCCGCGCGCGCTCCAATACCGCCCCGCACGTCAACAGCAGACGCCCCGCCTTTTTCTTCCTTCTCTTCCCCAGCCGCTTCGCCAGCCCCTCCAAATGCCCAGCGAACGCCACCAAATCCTGATGGCGTCCTAAACAGTCCTGAATCCTCACACACCCTGCAATAAACTCGTCCAGTGCGCTCTGGTACACCGACCGCGCGAATTCGCACAGGTAACGCAACCGTTTAAAGCTGATCCGCAATTGATGAAGATGCTCCGCAAATAGCTGCGTAACATCCTCATCCCCCGACGCCTGGACATCCTTCAATGCGCTCAGTATCGCCGCCGCTAAATACTCCCGCGCACTTCCACGCGCCGCAGGTGTCAGGCACCGCCGCGCCTGCCGCGCCGCCAGCCCCAGCGCCCCGAGCGCTTTATCCGCCCGCTCACTACTCAGTACCTCCCGCAGCGCAGCAACATGCTTCTCTCGTTCCTCCAACAACGCCGCCCGCACCTCCGCTACCTCTTTCTCCGCCAAACCGTCCCCTGCGCACAATTGCGCCAATACTTCCAGCCCCACATCGTAGTCTCGGACCGCCCCCAAATAGCCCGCTAGCCACGCTAACTCCTTTCGCACTGGCTGCCACGCCCGGTCCGGCACACACGGCGCAAATACCTTCAATGCCGTCCGCGCGCGCCGAATCGCTACCCGCATGTCGTGGATCCGCTCAGGATTCCGACACTTCGCCGCCCCAGGCCGGTTCTCCTCCGCTCGCTTCCACTGCGTCGTCAGAATCCGCGCCACCAAGTTTCCCAGCAATACCCCCCGCTCACGTCGTCCTACCCTCTTCATCTTCCCTCTCAAACTCGCTCACTTTCCCTCCCCCCTAAAAAATCTGCGCCAGCACCTTCTCAATCCGCTGCCGTAAATCTTTCTGGATCGCCTTGATACCCCGATTCCCATTCACCACCTCAAACCCGTAATCCTTCTGCAGTCTCATAAACTCAACGTGCAGCCGCCGCTGATACCGAATGAAACTGTCATACCAATCTCGCGATAACCCCAGGTCCATCCCTGATTCCCAATAATCCATGCACTGGTGCATCGCCAGCGTCCGCTCCGCTAAATTCTTCACCGAAACATTCAGTAAATACACCGCATCGGGCACCAGCGCCTTCGAGTACAACGATTCCAACCAGGCCCGGTCCGCCCCGCGTACTAAATCACGCGCCATGAGCGTGTAAATGTACCGATCCGCTAACACAATGTATCCCGCCCTCAACGCCGGTATTATGCTGTTCTCTAGCTGATCGTAAAAATCCGTCGCGTAAAAAAGTGACATCGTCCGCGGGCTAAGAATATTGCCTTGCTTCGCTTGATCCAGCGCTTCCCCCACCAGCAATGACCGCGTCAGCCCCGAACTCGCTACCGCGTACCCTTCCTGTTGCAGCCACTGCGTCAATAAACGTATCTGCGTCGATCGCCCCGAGGAGTCCGGCCCCTCGATCACGATCAATCCCCCGATCAGCTTCGTCAGATCAACGTTCGGCAACGGCTCCCCATATGTCCGCTTCACCGTATTCACACTCGCTTTCGGCATCGGGCTCATGTGTGCATCCTCTGTTTAAAATCCTGCAACTCAATCCGGGCTTGAATCTGTTCCCGCACATATTCCTGCTGGTCCGGTATCGGTAGCGTCGCATCTACAATCGTAAAACCATATTCGTCCGCCATCCGCTCGTACTCCTCCATCACCAGCCCTTGAAAAATCCGAAAACTTTCCTGCACGTTCGGCGAGAAACCCATATCCATCCCCGCTTCAAAATACTTCAATCGTGTCCGCCCCTCGATCAATCGTCCCAACGCCACATCTAGCGGTACGCGAAAGTAAAATGTTATGTCCGGCGTCCGCGCAAACCCATACAGTTTGCGTAACCACGGCGCTGAGCACCCTCGCACCCGATCCCGCGCAAATGCCGTGTACACGTACCGATCGCACAACACTATGTAGCCTCCCTTCAACATCGGCAAAATGTGCCGTTCATACCGATCCGCAAAATCTGTCGCATGAATCAAACTGAACGTCGTCGGCGTCAACAACTGCTTCTTCTTCCCCCGCCGTGTCGCGTCCTTCACAATGTCGCTCGAATTCCACTCCGAAAAGTACACCTTGCACCCTAACCCGCTCAGCCACTGGTGCACTAAGTTGATCTGTGTTGACTTCCCCGAGCCGTCCAGTCCTTCAACCGCTATCAGCTTCCCTGGTAGTACTGGCTCTGTCATACTCCTCTCTCTCCTCACTCCTCATGGTTAGTCCGTATCACCACCTCCTGCCCAAATACCTCCCGGAACAGCGCCGTCTTGCGTGCCAGCACAGCCGCATCCGCAGCAAGCGGCCCCGCCGCCGCCACCTTCAACTCAACCCGCCCACGCCCCACACTCGCCTGAACCTCTCGCACTGTCCCCGCATGGCACCGATCAAACGCGTCCGCTATCCGTAATATCGCCGCCAACTTCGCCACACACCCCCGCTCCCGCTTCCCAAGTGCTTTCCACGCCGCGTGCCTCCCCCGCGGCCCCCCTTTCCGATGATAGCGCGCCACCGCCGCAATCACCGCCCGTGCCCGCTCATCATATCCTCCCAAATCCGCTTGCATAATCAAGTAATATGAGTGTTTGTGATGCCCCCGATACGCTATGTACTGTCCAATGTCATGCAGCCACCCCGCCGCCTCCAGCCACCGCCGCTCCTCCTCCCCCAACCCGTGCACCTCCCTCAATTGATCGAACAACTGCAACGCTAACTGCGTCACATGCCGCGCGTGCTGCTCATCAAAATGATACTTGCGCCCAAGGCTCAGCAGCTCTTGCTCCATCGGCACGCTCCTATTATACGATTTTTCCTCCTTCGTTCCCATCACCTTCCATCTTCCCCACCTCACGGCTGCGTCAGCAGCAAGCCCGCCGTGCGCTCCCCCACCGACGGCAGCTCCGGAAGATCCACCTCCGCCCGATCTACGTAAAAATACGCGCAACTCGACCAATCGTCCTCTCGCTCGAATAAACCATACTCAGGCGTCTCCGGCGCTCTTAAATCGACTCGCCTGCGCCCTCGCCCCGCTCGAATTACCCGCCCTGAACGCTGCAAATACTCCTTCCACCCCGGCTCCCAACACCCAATTTGCTGCATCCGCACTTCAATCTCTCGCTCAAAATAGACTGGGTCAGGAACGTGAAACCGATAAAACCCGTAGTGCATCCGCGCCTGATCCGCAAGGTGACACCCTTGATACAAATGATCAAACCGCCCCTGCGACCAGCCCGTCCCAATGTAATCCTCTGTCCCCGTCCCACAGAGCGTCGGCCAGCGCCTGTCACCATCAAGATAAATCTTGCACTCCCCTTCCCCCCACCACGTCAGCCCGTACCGCCGCGTGTCCGCCGCCACACCTACCATCGCCCCAAGAAAGCGCCCACTGCCCTTCACGCGCGCTAAGATCCTATAGTCTTTCTGCAGTCGAGTCGGATTCTCGCGATGAAACCATGCGTGAAAATACAGCATCTCAGCGCCTAGCGCATCCCCAAGTGTCATGTCCACGTCATAAAAAAGCCCGGACACTTCCTCGTCGCTCTCGTTGATCACCTCCATCCGCATCGCCCGCCGAAAGGGCATCGGTACGTAGCAATTACAACTCCGCCCCTCTGGACTGCTAAACAACGCGCTCTCAAATGCAACACTCCGCCCCATCACCCACCCAAAAAAATCCCCCAACGGCACGTCCACCGCCGGCCGCACCGCCCCATCCCAATAACACTGCAACCGCAAACTACGCAACAGCACCGGTGTGCGCTTCCCCAGCGTCAGCCAGATCCGCCGCACTACCCCACTCCTCCCCTTCACCTCTGCCAGCACATGCCTCCCCCCCGCCTTTAATCGCACGTACGCCGAGCCCTTCCGTCCCCCGTTCGCTCTCCCCCCTCCCCCCTTCGCCCCGCCCGGGTTCTCCGGACTCGCCCAGCGCGTCTCCACTCCCCGCACCATCGTGTAAAGCCTCTCATCTACCAACATCTTCACCCTCTCCCTTACGTCTTAAGCCCGCGCAGCACGTATGTCACTTCCTCCTTTAATTTCGAAATCCGCTCAGCCTCCGCACAACTGTAGTCCGTCTTCATCCGAATCATCGCCGGTATTATCTCCAGCTCCATAATCCGCGCACACGGCACCCCTTTCTCTACTGCCGCACTCGCCTCCCTGTGAAAATGTAGTATCACGTCCATCATCCGCAGCTGCTTCTCCGGTGTGCAGTAGGCGTCGTTCTCGTGAAACGCATTCTGTTGCAAAAATCCCTCTTTGATAAGCCGTGCCGTCGTCAGTATCAGCCGCTGCCGGTCCGGCAACGCATCCGCGCCCACAAGCTTCACCACCTGCTGGAGCTTGCTCTCTTCCTGCAAAAGAGCCATCGCTTCCCTACGCATCGCCACGTAGTCAAAACCCGGTACGCTATCACGCCACCACCCCATCACCTCCTGCACATATTCCGAATATGAGTCACTCCAGTTAATCGACGGAAAATGCCGCGCACTCGCCAACGCCTTGTCTAACGCCCAGAACGCCCTCACGTACCGTCGCGTATGCTGCGTGACGGGCTCCGAAAAATCACCCCCTTGCGGCGACACAGCCCCCACTACCGTGACCGACCCCTCTCGCGCCTCCCCATCGCTCCCCACTATCACCCGCCCCGCACGCTCGTAAAACTCCGCTAGCCGGCTCGCCAAATATGCCGGATACCCCTCCTCCGCCGGCATTTCCTCCAGCCGCCCGCTAATCTCGCGCAACGCCTCCGCCCACCGCGACGTCGAATCCGCCATCACCGCCACGTGATACCCCATGTCGCGATAATATTCCGCAATCGTTATCCCCGTGTAAATGCTCGCCTCACGCGCCGTCACTGGCATGTTCGAGGTGTTCGCTATCAGCACCGTCCGCTCCATCAGCGGCCTCCCACTCTTCGGATCCTTTAACTCCGGAAAGTCTTGCAGCACTTGCGTCATTTCGTTCCCACGCTCCCCACACCCAATGTACACAATCACATTCGCATCGCTCCATTTCGCCAGCTGATGTTGCGTCACAGTCTTCCCTGTCCCAAAACCACCCGGAATCGCTGCCGCCCCACCTCGTGCTATCGTAAAGAAAAAATCAATCACTCGCTGACCAGTAAAAAGCGGCACCTCCGCCTCCAACCGCTCCACCACCGGCCGCGCTACGCGCACTGGCCACCGCTGCGCAAGTCGCACCACCTCCTCTACCCCACTATCTCCTCGCACCCGCGCTATCGGCTCATCCACCGTATACTCCCCCTCCCCCGCCACCCATACTAATTCCCCCCTCATTCGCGGAGGAACCATCACCCGGTGCTCAATCAACCCTGTCTCCTCTACCAACCCAAGAATCGCACCCCCTGCCACGACCTCTCCCACAGCCTTCACCGGCACAAACCGCCACCGCCTCTCCCGTGGTAACCTCGACACACGCATCCCTCGCCCAATGTAAATCCCACTCCGCGCATAAATCGCCCCCAACGGCCGCTGAATGCCATCGTAAATACTCGTTAATAACCCCGGCCCCAGCTCCACCGACAGCGGCTCGCCCGTGCTCACCACCGGCGCTCCCGGCCGTAGCCCCGTCGTGTCCTCGTACACCTGGATCGTCGCCACGTCGCCCTCTTGCCGAATTATCTCCCCCGTCAGCCCCTCCTCTCCCACCAGCACCTGATCCCCCATCCGCATCGCGCTCGTCCCGCGCGCAAACACCGCCGGCCCATTGATCCGTATCACTACTCCTTGTTGCTCTGTCATATTCAAAACCTGTTACTGTTGCATCGCCTGCCTGTCTCCAATAATACGCGCCACCACTTCCTCACGTGCGTCATCCATCACGCGCCTCAACGCTGCCTCCGCTGAACAATCCACACTCACCCGCCCATCCCCCGTCTCCACAAGTACCCCACCTGCTATCCCCACCGGCTCCTCGGCCAGCCGCGCCGCTGTGCCCGCTAAAATCGCCTCCACGATCCCCCTGTCCTGCACGTTGCACCGTACCACCGCGTCGCTCGTCCCCAACTGCGTCAACCCAGCCTTCAGTACCCGCTCTAACCATCCTCGGTACGCCCCCTCCCGCGGCATGCTGCGCAGTCGTTCCAGCGCCATTGCCGTCACCCGCTCGATAAATTCTTCTTGCTGCCGCAGCTCAGCTCGTCGCACCTCGGCCATGCGCCGCGCCTTCGCCCGCTCCCGCTGTACCCCCGCTTCCTGCTCCGCCGCCGCTCGCCGCGCCGCTACCTTCGCCCGTGCCTCCTCCCGCGCATGCTGCAACGTCCGCTCTGCTACCCGCCGCGCCCGATGCACCAGCTGCTCGGCTTCCTTCTGCACATTGTCCCGTATCTCCGCAAACAATTGATCCATCGCTTCCCGCCTCTTCTTATAGCTTAATCCCTAACGCCTGCTGCACTAACTTCTGCACGTCCTCACCTTCCATCCCCGCCCCTGTGCTGTCCGGAATGTTCAGCACCAACGGCAAGCTCCGCCGCAGCCTGTACCCATCAAATTCCCCCCCCAACAGGTCCGCTATGCTCTGTGCAACCAAAATCACCCCTACCTGTGGATCAGCCAGATATTCACGGATCGCCGCCCGCGCCGCCTCGCCCGTCTCCACTACCCTCCCATCTATCCCCGCAAACCCAAATCCCCGCACCGTAATTATGTCTCCTACCACTCGAACCGTCACACCTTCATCCCAGCAAAATCATGATCGCTACCACCACCCCATAAATCGCTATCCCCTCTGCCAACCCCACGTAGATTAACGACCTCCCCATCAACTCCGGCCGCTCCGCAACCGCCCCCATCGCAGCCGAACCCACCATCGCAACCGCTATCCCCGCCGCCACCGACCCAATCCCTACCGCCAGCGCCGCCGATATGTACTTCATCCCTAACGCTCTCCCATCCGCTTTCGCTTCCACCGTCACCGTCGTTCCACCCTCCTCCGCCCGCACTGGCTCCGTTAATAACGTCACCCCAAACCAGATCACTCCCGCGCTGATCACCACCATCACCGCCTTCGATATCAAACTCCCCATCACAAATTGTTTTGTCATCGCTTCTCTCCTTGCGTTCCAGTTTACTTGATCCTCACACCTACGCATCCTCTACTTGCAACGGCTCATACCGAATCCCATCCCCCGCAAAAAATTTCGAGAAAAATTCGTAGTACTCCAACCGTAAACACTGGATGAACACCACCATCCCCTCTAACACCATCACAAACAAATTCCCCACAATCGCAAATACTACAAACGATGCTCGCGTCGTAAACGTCGCTCCCTGCCCATCGAAGCTCCCCCCCATCCGCGCCAAAATGTACACCACCATCATCAACGCTGCATGATTCAGCCCAAATGCCCCCACACGCACAAACGAGATCGTGTGCGTCGCACAGCTCAGCACAATCTCCACCGGCTTGAATATGATCTCCGCCAACGAATGCTCCCCCTCCTCCCCCTGCTCCTCTCCCACCTTCTTCTCAAACCAACGCTGATACAAAATGTCCCCCACTACCACCATGACTATCGGCAAAAGCAGCACCGCTATCGTCAGCCACACCGACAAACGCGCTCCGCGCACTACGCTCGCGTAAAACACCAACAACGTCAGCCAGTAAAACGTACCGCTGCATACCCCCCACTGCCCAAACAACGCCTCCCGATACTTCTTTCGCTGCACCGCTTGCACAATGTTCAAAATCAGCCCTAATGATAAAATGCACACCCCAACCACAATCGAAACAACCAACATCGTCTGCACCCGCTCCATCGGCAAAAACCACAGCGGCTGAATCACCCCCTCTAACCCAAACACCGAACCAAATAATAAACCAAATATACTCGCACTCACACCCGTTGCACTCAGCAACCAGCCTACATTCCGCACCGGCCGGAAAAAGCGATGCTTCGCCAACAATATCCCTGCCGCCATCAACACCAGCCCTTGCCCCACATCCCCAAACATCATCCCAAACAGTAACAAAAACGTCCCCGCAACAAAGATCGTCGGATCAATCCCATCATACGCCGGATACCCATACGTCGTTACCAACCCCTCAAATGCCTTCAAAAATCCCGGATGACGAAACTTTGTCGGCACCCGCACCGCACCCCGCTTCACCACCTCCGCTGCCAGCCCTCCACTCGTCTCCGGCTCCGACGCATGGACGATCACCCGCCCCCCAAGCTCGCTCCGCAACCGCCCCACCACCCTGGGCACCGCCTCCCGCGGCACCCACCCGTTTATGCACGTCGTCCGTGCCGTCTTCCCAAATAACTGCATCGCCTCCAATACCCGTAAATTCGCTCGCACTCGCCAGCCCGCCTCCTCTACCCACTCACCTACCTCTTCGCTCAGCCCCCGCAGCTCCTGCGCCACCTGCGCCAACTCCTCCCGCACTTGCCACATCTCCACCTCCAGCCGGTCCATCGCCTCCGCCGCCTCCGCACGGTACTCCTCCGGTACTGTCACTTCCGTAAAATACACACTCCGCAGCGCTGCCCGCACCGCCCCCACTTGCTCCTTCGGTGCCACAATGATCACGCTCGCATCGTTCTCATCCAATCGCCGTACCTCCACATGATACACCACCTGCCGCAAACTCGCCCGCAACAACCCCATCGAACGCATCGGCATCACACCCGCCACAAACCCAAAATGACGAAACGCGCACATCTCCCCGTAACTTACCCCCGCCGTCTCAAAGCTCTGCAACGTGTCTGATATCTGTTTCAAACGTTGTAACTCGCTTTGCAGTGACGCCCTCCGCCCCTGCCGCCGCTCAAATTCTCCCTGCGCCGCAAGTACCTTCGGCTTTAGCTCCTCCACCGTTCGTGGTGGGTCGATCAGAGACATCCCGCGCCGCTCTCTCCTCGGCACCTCCCCAAGTTCTTCACGAATCCATCCCCGTAGCTGCTCTATCACCCCGTTCAATAGCTCTAAATCCGCATGCACACTCGAGAAAAACGCCGGCGTCCCTTCCCGCAACGCCGGCGCCACGTGCGCTCGGTCCACTAAGTGTATCGCCTTCTCCTTCACCAAACAGGCACATGCGCGAATTACATCCGCGTCCTGCACCACCACCTGCAACAAGCTCATTCGCTCTGGCTTAAACATAGCTCCAATCTATGCTGCCTCCGCGCGAATACACCGACCAGGCTCCAGCGGCACTTTCATTCGCTTCGCTTGCAAAAGTGTAATCACATCCCGCACTTCCTGCTCATGAGCAAAGGCAAACGCTACCACCGGCGCTAAACTCAGCGGCGTCGCCCGCACAAACGCCCGCCGACACAACTGTTGCCGCTCCATGCGCAACGCCCGAATCGTTCCCGCGTACGTCTCGCCCGCCACACCACACCACCCCCGCTCCCCCCGCAACTGCCTACACCATTCATCCATGCTCCGCGCCCCCGCCAGCCGCCAAAATATCCCTTCGTTCATTCGCATGCATCCCTCCAGCGGCAACAGCGGAAACACCGCCGCATTCTCTAACCCGTGCTGAAATCGCAACCGTACCACCGCCTGCACACACGCCTCGTCTACATAGTTCCCCACCAGCGGCAAAAGCAACGCCCCATCCGGCCCAGCCACCCGCCGCGCTCGCCGCGCCAACTCCTCTAAATAACTCTTCTCTAACCCACACTCAAACAACAGCAAATCATGCTGCTCCCCAAACACCGCCAGCCCACGCCGAAACGCTTCCTCCAAATATGTCCCCTCTAACGCCCGCCCCACCTCCGCCGCACTCGTCACCCGCTCCCACGCTATCTCCCGCACTAACCCGCACGGCCCTAAATGATAATCTTCCGTCGCTAAATGGTGCTCCCGCCGCTCTGGCTGGCTCAACCGCCGAACCGCTTTCTTCACAT
>JAOACZ010000128.1 GCA_026417575.1 bacterium
GTTGTGCCGCCATGAATAGCCCGATGCTTACGCCGCTCCGTTGGTGGCGCATCATGGCGGCCTATGGTGCACTGGTGGTGATTGTTCTATGTGTGGCGCCCTGGTGGGGCGCGACGCGGTTGAGCTGGGGTGAAGTCTGGGCGGCGTGGCGCGGGGGCGGCGATGTCAGTGTCTGGTTAATTTTCATTGATCAGCGTGTACCACGGGTTCTTTTGGGACTGGTTGTTGGTATGGCCTTGGGCATGGCGGGCGCGGCTTTTCAAGTGATTTTGCGCAATCCATTAGCTACACCGTACACGTTGGGTGTGGCAAGCGCGGGGGCATTGGGAGCAGCGGTTGTTTTGGCGATTCCAGGGTTGGCGGGCCGGCTGGGACCACTGGGGGCGACGCAAGGATCTGCGTTAGCGGGCAGCGTACTCGCCGCGCTCGGCATTTTCATGTTAGCACGGCGGCTGCGCGGGGTTTCCACAAACGTGTTGTTACTCAGTGGCGTGGCACTGAATTTGTTTTGTAGCTCGGCACTGTTGCTGGTGCGCTTTGTGGCCGACCCGCAGCATCTCGTGGCCGTGGATAGGTGGCTGATGGGTGGCTTAATTACCGTTGGCTATAGTGATGTGGCGGGGATGTTGCCGCTCATCATCGCTGGTGCTGTCGTGGTAATAAGCCAGGCACATGGGTTAAATCAACTATCATTTGGTGAGGAGGTGGCTGGCGGACGCGGGGTGAGCGTGCGACGCGTCCTCACGATGACATTTTTTGGCAGTGTTCTCATGACCGCGGGTGCAGTTGCCGTGGCGGGGCCGATCGGCTTTGTTGGATTGATTGTGCCTCACACTGTGCGGTTGATGTCAGGGCCCGATCAGCGTGTCGTCTTACCGGCCTCAGCGCTTCTGGGCGGTGCGGTGCTGGCGCTGTGTGATGTGGGAGCGCGTACATGGCTGGCGCCAACAGAAATTCCCGTAGGGATCATTACCGCATGTGTGGGCGCACCCGTATTTCTCTTCCTGCTATTGCGACGCTGTACGTGATGGACCGGTCGGGCTCGGCGACCAAGGGTACAATTCGAATTCGTGAGGCAAGTTCGTGTATGCGACGTAGACGACCATGTCGAATTCCGGGTAGCAGCGGATCACCGCAGTACGCTCTTTGGCACCATTATACATCCACATCGCGCCGTCAGCGTACGGCTGGAGTGGAAACGGGCCATGGATGGGTGTACGCGCCTCATCCAAGGCACGAATACCGAAGCCCCGCACCTTTCCATCCGCGAACAGGCGACTGAGTGGCGGAGTGAAGCCAGTGGCGATGAGCGTATCACGCCGCCGTGTGCCGCGATACACAAACGAGGCGGCACCTTCTGCGTGTAGAAATACAGCTGTGAGTTGAAGATTGCGTGAGGGAATCACGCGGATGGTGCGGGTACGCAAGTATTTATCTTTGGCCACTTGCCAATGATGAAAGGAATTACTTTCGGCCGCTTCGGGGGCGGTGAACCGCACTCGTGCGGTAGCAGGGTAGCGCCGCTCGAATGGCGTCCAGCCAGTGCGCAAACCGTAGATGTCTGGTCGCGAGACTTGAACTTCGACGCCACTCGACGGCCAGCAGGACAACACAGTGACCGTATTGGTCTGGCTGGCTCCGCGCTGCTCAGCCTGCAAAAGCTGTGAAGAAAACGCCGCAACGCCAGTTACGAACGCGATGAGAAATCTTAAGTGTACGGCGTGCATGATCTCTCAAGTTTAGTATAGCTCGCTTTATGCACCAAGTCAAACTAGTGCGCAGTGTATGGTGCAGAATCGCACGTTTCCCCCGCTATAATACAAGACATGCCACTTGGGGTGTACATTGCACTTTGTTCGGGGAAGTACGCTGTGCACTCCATGCCTGCTGACAAGGCTTGCGCCAGCCTTGCACGCTTGTATCGTACTTGTCGCCCTCAGTAGCGTGGCTTTCTCACACCGGTTTGTGTTGAGCCCGTTACCAGAGATAGAACGCTTTGAATGTCAGGACGTACCAGGCAAGGATGGCATTCGACACGGCGTGGGCTGCCACACACAAAAGCAGATTCTTTTTGTAATACAGGAGCCACATGATGAGCAAGCCCCACGCCACAGCTACTAGCCACCACGGATGGGCGACAACAAAGAACAGCAGTGCAATCACGAAGCTTTGTTTCGTGTACCAGCCGATGGGCACACGTTTGTAGTACTCGTCTTCAACGAAACGAATGATGAACGAGCGTGTGAACAGCTCCTCGAAGAACGGCACAGTGACCACAGCGCCGAAAATGCGGAAAATAACGAAGGGCACTTGGAGGTGGGGCGCGAGTTCCTTGAACGGCTGGTACGTTGCCTTGACCGTGCCGTCGCCAAGCAATTCCACGCCGTAGGTAAAAGAGAGATAAATGTGTTGATTGCCCAGAATGGGGATGCGCGCGAGCATCAGTTTGGGGAAGAAGTGATAGGGTGCAATCCAGACGATAATCCCCACGATGCCAACAAGCACAGCCAGAAGCCAATCAGTGAGTGTCGTCCCTCGCGCTGTCAGTTCAGGGTACTTGCCCCGTGCAGCGAAAACGAGTAAGGCACACGCCGTGACGAGCACGGCGAGAACGTAGGCATAATAAGGTCCGATAATTTTTGCCAGGACGCTGATGCACAGCATGTGACAAGCGTACGGCACCCAATGTTCCTTGGCATAGCCAAGGAGAGGCATGAGGGGCATCAGTTCGCGCTTGGGCGGACGCGCGTAGGTAAGACCCTGGTTGATCCATGAAAACATAGGCAGTACTCGTGCAGGTTATTCTGCCGCCTTGATGGCATCCCACATGACGCGATATTTAGCATCCGCGGGGCCGAGATACTTAATTACTTCCGACTTTGCGAGAATATCTTGCGGCAGGAAGATCGCCGGATCATTCCTGAGTTCGTCACTCAAGTACTGGTACGCGGTTTTGTTGGGGCAAAGAAAGTGCACAAACGCTGTGTTTTCCGCGGCAACCTGTGGATCAAGCATGAAATTAATGAACGCGTGGGCGAGCTTGACCTCTCGCGCAGTGGCGGGGATGACCATGTGGTCGCAAGAGATTGAAACACCTTCCTTGGGGGTGACGTACACGACGTTGGTGTTCTCGCTGATCACTTGCATTAGGTCGCCGTTGTAGCCATGGACGAGGAGAAACTCGCCTGAAGCAATGCCGTTTTTGTACTGCTCGCTTTCTAGTTTGGCGATGTTCTTCTTCCAGCGAATAACCACGTCGCGCGCCTGGGCTAGCTCGGCGTCGTTGGTGGTATTCAAGCTGTAGCCCAGAAATTTAAGTGCCGCGCCAATGGTCTCACGGTAGTCATTCAAAAGTGTCATGCGTCCTTTCAAGTCTGCGCGGTCAAACACCGCCCACGTAGCTTCGATGGTTCCTAACTTATCCGCGCGGTAGGCAATGCCAGCGTTGCTCATCATGTACGGCACGCTATAAGTACAGAGCGGGTCGGTAGCATATACCATCATTGCTTGGTCGATGTGCACCAAATTGGGCAAGAGCGAATGGTCGAGCTGACGGAGCATGCCTTGTGCAGCCATAAGTTCCACCATATAGCTGCTCGGGAAGATAAGGTCATACCCAGTCGCACCAGCTTTAAGCTTGTTGTACATGCTTTCGTTGGACTCAAAGGTGTCAATTACCACGCGACAGCCGTGCTCACGTTCGAAGCGCTCAACCAGTGCGGGCTTGATGTAATCAGCCCAATTAAAGATGTGAAGAGTAGGTGTTTGTTGCCCACAGCCGGCGAGCCAGAGTGCCGGCAAGAAGAGGCGCGGTATGATCCGATAACGGTTCATGAGTGATGCTCCCTAGTGAGGTGATGAGTGAGCAAAACAACCAAGAAGGTGAATACGAGCAAAATGGTAGAGAGCGCGTTAATCAGGGGGGTTGCGCCGAACTTAATCATGCTGTAGATGCGAATGGGCAAGGTCGTACTACCCGGGCCGGCGACGAAGAAGCTGATAACAAAGTCATCGATGGAAAGAGTAAAGGCCAGGAGAGCACCGGCGAGAATACCTGGGGCGAGTAGCGGTACAAGGACGCGCCACAAGGTGGTCCACCACCCAGCCCCGAGATCCATTGCCGCTTCGACGATGGCAAAATCAAAATCCTGAAGGCGGGCGAGAACGACCATGGCGACGTAACTGATGCAAAACGTGACGTGGGCAAGGAAGATGGTGAACAAACCGAGCTGGATCTTCAGCGCAACGAAGAATAGTAGGAGGCTCATACCCATGAGAATTTCGGGAATAACGAGTGGGGTGTAGATGAGAGCGTAGTGGAAACGTTGCAAACGCGAGTGGTAACGATGGAGTGCGAACGCAGCCGAGGTACCTAAGATGGTGGATACCAGTGTTGCCGTGGTTGCCACTAGCATCGTATTGCGGAACGCGTGCCAGATCTCGCGCTCGTGCCACAGGCGCGAATACCAACGCAGGGAGAACCCCTCCCACGTGCCGCCAAAACGAGAGGCGTTAAACGAGTTGGCAACAAGGACCGCGATCGGCAGATAAAAGAACACCAACACGAGTAGCGTGGTGAGAAGGGGTAGCGGGCTGCGTTTCATGCAACTTCCTGCATGGTGGGAGGCTGGCCGGAGGTGCGCTTTTGCACGACCCAAACAACTGCCAACGGGACAAGGACGGCAAGCGTGAGGAACGCGGAGAGGCCACTTGCGTGTGGTAAATTGCGGTCAACAAAGACGCGCTGGGCAATTTTGTTGCCGATCATTTCGCTATTTGGCCCGCCCACTACGTCCGGAATGACATAGGAGCCGAGAGAGGGAATGAAAACCATTAAAAACGCGGTTAGGATACCGCGTCGGATCCCTGGTAGAAACACCTTTCGGAAGGCGGTGAGGCGCGACGCTCCCAAGTCCATTGCCGCTTCAAGGAGATGAAAATCGAATTTTTCCGCCGCGGCATAGATGGGAAGGATGGCAAACGGCAAATAGGTGTACACCATTACGACTAAGACGGCCTCAGGATTATAGAGCAGCGAAGTGTCCGGCGCAATGATTCCCGCGGCCACGAGGGCGCGTTTGAGGAAGCCTTCGGGATGGAGAAGAATTTTCCAGGCGAAGATGCGGATAAGAAAGTTGGTCCAGAAGGGCACGATGGTGAGGAGTAAGAGCGCATTGCGCAGGCCCGGCGTCGCCCGCGCAATGTAGTATGCCATGGGAATAGACAGCACCAGTGAGATTAAGGTGGCTGCCGCACTCAGCCAGATCGTGCGCCAGATAATTGCCGGGTAGTTGGGATTGGCCAGGTGGCGCAATGTCTCGAGTGTCCAGCCTGGGCCGAGTCCGCCATACATGTCTGCTGGCTTAAAGGTCATGGCAAAGACGATCAACGTGGGAACACAGAATAAGACCGAGAGCCAAACAAACGATGGTGTGGTGACCAGAATTTCATGGAGAGTGCGGCGAGAGGGAGCCATGTTATACCTCCGCTCGCGGCGGCGCTGGTACCGCGCCATTTTGGCCCACTTCTTCGGGTGGAGTCTGGATCAGCAGTTCGTCAGCTTCGCTATAACGCTCGAGCATGTAGCCATCATCAGCGTGCCACCAAATCCAGACGTCATCTTTCCAACGAATGGGTTGTTCGTCGAGGAGAAAGCGGCCATGTTGTTGCGAAATCGCCAGACGATATTCATCTACGCGCACCCAATACTTTGTGTGCGAGCCGAGATAGATAATGTCTTCCACATTCGCGGAGATGAGGTTATAGCGCCCGTCTAGCTGGGGGCGCTCGCGCGAGATACGGAACTTTTCTGGCCGCACACTGAGGTAGACGAGGTCGTTGACCTTCATCTTTTTATCGTTGAAGCAGACCACAGAAGGGAATCCGTCAATCTGCATTAAAATGTAATCATCATTGATAATCTCGGCTACGCGCCCCTCGAAGAAGTTGGTGTCGCCGATGAAGGCGGCTACAAAACTACTGCGCGGCGCTTCGTACACTTCTGCGGGGGTACCGAGCTGCTCAATGCGGCCCTGGTTCATCACGGCGATGCGATCACTCAAACTCATCGCTTCGCCTTGGTCGTGTGTGACGTAGAGGAAGGTGATACCGACCTGGTCGTGGATGAGATCGAGTTCGATCAGCATGCGCTGGCGCAGCTTGAGATCTAGCGCAGCCAGGGGCTCGTCGAGAAGAAGCACGCTGGGTTTGTTGATCAGGGCGCGGGCGATGGCAACACGTTGTTTCTGCCCGCCGCTAATCTGGTGGGGTTTTTTGTGGGCGTGTTCTTCCATTTGGATGAGCGCGAGCATGCGTTCTACTTCATTGAAAATTTCGCGGCGTGGCCGCTTGGCGACGCGCAGGCCAAAGGCAATGTTTTCCCAGACCGAGAGGTGGGGAAAGAGGGCGTAGTTTTGGAAGATGGTATTGACCTGACGGCGATTGGGCGGGAGATCGGTGATATCTACGCCATCGAGATAGATTCGTCCCGTGTCGGGTATTTCGAAGCCGCCGAGCATGCGAAGCAGGGTGGTTTTGCCGCAACCACTCGGGCCGAGAAGTGAAAAGAATTCGCCACGGCGCACGCCCAGGGAGACATGATCCACGGCGCGTAAACGGCCAAAGGTTTTGGACACGTCAACAAATTCGAGGAACTCCGCCATGTACGTGCTGCAGGTTCCGTACGGGTACTGGCGGAGAGGGCGGGATTCGAACCCGCGGTACGGTGTAACCCGTACAACGGCTTAGCAAGCCGCCGCTTTCGACCACTCAGCCACCTCTCCCGCCGTTCTGCGGGAGCGCCGCCGCGCCGGCGCCCACAGCCCAAAACACATGGTGCGCCATCGAGGACTTGAACCTCGGACCCGCTGATTAAGAGTCAGCTGCTCTACCAGCTGAGCTAATGGCGCACGCGCGCTCGTCAAGCGTTGTCCACTACAAGAAATGCATTGTAGCAAAAAGCGACGGTGCTGTCAAAGTCCAAAAGTGCGTAGCTGGTGTTTTTTTGCCGTGAACCGATGAGCACTAGCGATGTGCGTACTGATAAGTTCCGTGGCGCTTTCCTCGAGCAGGCTTGAAGTGAAGCGTTCTTTAGTACTCCCACGTGCATGCTACCCGTGTTGAATCCGCGCAGTCCATGTTCCTCAGGCGAGACGGCGCGAGGCGTGGAAGGCAGTACATTACCTGAAACGCGTTCATTCGTATGGCACGGATGGACCATCACCGGCATCGCTTGCTCACCCAGCTGGGCGAAGAGTTCGTCCGCCCAAGCGACGTGCTGGTGAAGATTTCAATCGGCTGGTGAAATAAACATGCGTTCGTGTTTGAGATTCGCGGGGGTGTAAGGTTGCGCACGGAAAAAAAGTGCGCCAACGCGCGGGTCGTTCCCAGCACCATTCAAGTGCGGGCACTGAGGTTCTGGAGACGGCTGGTGTGACTGCCGCGTGCTCTCCGCAGAGCTCGCTTCGAGAGTCTTGCCGCAGAAGCGCGCGGGTTCCGCTACATCTTGGGGGGACTTGATTTTTGAACCACAATGTGCTACACTATACGCACGATGGCGAGCGAGATGCGGCATCCTTAGATGGATACACGACAAACAGCAAGTCCCTCCTCCACAAACCGATATCCATGGCCGCATCTCAACGCTCAACATCATTCAGCCACCGCGGCTGGGAACGTCACCCCCAGGACAAGTACCAGCCGCTTTTTATTTCTTCGTGACGCGCGCTACCGCGCTTCACGCTCATGACGTCTCGCAGGCGAGCGCTTTCGCATGCCAACGCCCGCTCACGAAAATCCGCTCCACACCGCAGTTCGCCAGTTCGTCCTTCATCTTCAGCTCGAACGTGGGTTGGCGCGCAACACCTGCCTGGCTTACGAAAACGATGTGCGGCTCTTCGGCGCGTTTCTGGCCCGGCATGGTATCAATGCCTGGCACGAGGTCACACCTGCACATATTACTGACTTTCTCACCGAGCGCCATGCTCTCCGGCGTAGCGTGAATACTGTTTTGCGCGAGTTAATTGCCTTGCGCGTGTTCTTCCGATATCTGGTGCAAGAGAGAACGGTTCAGGAGGACGTGACCGCACGCGTGGAAGCACCTAAAGTGTGGCGTCTATTGCCAGAGGTGCTGAGCGAAGGGGAGATGCAACAGCTTCTGACAGCGCCGGATGAGCGCACGTGGCGTGGAGCGCGAGACAAAGCCATGCTTGAGTTGTTGTACGCGACGGGTCTGCGGGTGAGTGAACTTGTGACCCTACGACTAGGTGACGTGGATTTGGAGAGCGGATTCTTGCGGTGTCGCGGGAAAGGCGGAAAAGAGCGTGTGGTTCCGATTGGCGCGCCGGCACGTGCGGCGCTGCGAGCTTACCTGTCATGGCGCGGATCGGGAGCGGGAGCCGAACCCCTTTTTTGTACCTCACGGCATACAGCCATGACGCGTGTGAACTTTTGGAAACGCATTACTCAGTATGCAAAAAGGGCTGGGATTCTCAAGGCCGCGCATCCACACATCGTGCGCCATTCCTTTGCCACGCACTTACTTATGCATGGCGCTGACTTACGCGTGGTACAGGAGCTTCTCGGGCACGCAAACATCACGACCACGCAACGATACACGCACGTGGACCATCAACGTTTACGCGCTGTGCATCGCCAATTCCATCCCCGTGCGCGCTTGCCGCGCGGTGAGGTATGAGGGAAAGGCAAGCCCTCGTCAGCGAGTGTTTTGACACAGATGCGAACGTCGGGACAATGCCTCGTGGCGAAATGAACATTTGTCGTGAGGGTGGGAAAGGTGCCTTGGATTCATTGATTTTTGACGACGTCACTGAACGTTCTCTTTTTCAGGCCGTGATGGGCGACGGGGTCGGAAGCAAGAGGAACGCGTGTTGCAGCTACCATGGCCACCACGTTAGCAGGTTGCGTGTTTGGGAGCATGGCTTTGTGGCTGGGACCCACAATGATGCGTTCAGCACACGCACGCCGGAGCTCGCGCAGCGCTGCCGTGACCTCGGCAGATGTGGAATGAACCAGCAGATCCTGCGTGTCCACCCCGCCCATAAAGACAAGCCGCGAGCCAAAGCGGGCGGCCTGGTCGGCGGGAACCATCCCCTTGGCACGTGTTAGCATGTGACGCTGGCAATCCACACCAGCTGCAGTCGGCTCGTCAATGTGTTCGCTGATAGCGCCGCATGAGTGCGGGGCTAAGACATACCCGTGCGCGTGTGCTTGTGCGGCAAATCGCGCATTCCAGGGGCGGAAGAAGGCGCGAAACACCGCGGGTGACATTAATAACCCAGTTTGCGTGCCGAAATCATTGCCCATGAAGCTGGCATCCATGCGCACCAGCTGCGCGATAGAACAGTTCGTTGACATCGCAGTAGAAACTGCACATTCGCTCGAGCGCCGCGTTCACCACGTCTGGCGCGAGGAGGAGCAAGGAGAGCAAATCTTCCGTGCCAAACAAATAGCACAGGTCATGAAAGAACGGTGTCCAGAGGCCACTCATGCGATAGTAGGGCCCGCAGGCGTCGAGGTGGGCAGGCGTCTCGTTAAAGTCGAGGTAACGAGCGTCAGGGAACGGCAGGTATCAACATCACCACGGTAGCGGGCAAAAGCCCTTTGCGCGCTAAGCCGTGGGAGGGTAGCTTCTCACCAGGGGCGCATGCTCATACCGGCGGGGTGGCTATACGTGGAAGCAAAGTGCTGCGGGCCGATCCAGCACACGTTATCGCCCAGAAATTGCAGAAGTTCTTCGAGCGAGGTGCTGCCGAGCACGGTATGAAGCGTGGCTTGGATTTCTTGGGGAGGGCACCCGAGCCAGAAAGCGCAACGCTCCACCGGCACGCCAGCGATGAGGGCGTGCACGCGCGCACGGGGCGTCACGCGAGTCCTCCTACCGAGCCCCGCTGCAGCGCGGAGATTTCCTCACGCCAGTGACAGGAGGGGATCGTGTCGGGCTTGGTGAGCGAGAGCGTAGCCGCCGCGTGCTCGAGGCGCAATGCCGCCGCCAACTCCATGCTTTCCGCAAGACCACCCCGATAGGCCGCCGGTAAACGCATCGCCAGCACCCACGGTATCTACCGCGATCAGGGGCCAGGTCGGCACGCTCACCGGCAACATGGACATGCTCTTGTAGCCACAACGGCCTGCCGCGTCTTGTGTGGTAACCACCGCCCGGCATCCAAGCGCCTGCAAGCGCCGCATCGCGGTCACCAAATCATCCCCCGACATACCCGCGCACACTACTGTTTCCGTTTCGTTCGGCGTGATGATATGAGCGCATGACAGATCACAAGTGGAGAGATCATGAGCAGGTGCAGGATTAAAGATCGTTTGCGCGCCGCACACCTCACCTAAACGCATTGCTGCCAGTGCGGCTCGAGATGAGTGTCAAGCTGCGTGATGATGACCACAGCATGCTCAAACAGCTCACGCTGCGCCGCCAGATCATCCGGTGTCAGCGCACTATTTGCGCCCGATGACGGCAATGGGATTGTGCCGTTCGGTGTCCACGATGATGAAGCCCACACCAGTAGGTAAGTCTGCATGACGTTGCACGCCGCGAGTGGCTATACCTTCGTCGGCCATCAAGCGAAGCATGGCGTCCCCGTAGGCATCGTTGCCTACCGCGGCAATAATGCAGTGGATGCGCCCAGACGTGCTGCTTGTGAAGCCTGGTTAGATCACTTGCCGCCAAGCACGGCGCGAAATGAATTTCCAATAACGGTTTTGCCGCTCACCGGCAGGCGTGGTATTTGGATGACTAGGTCCGTTGCATAGCTGCCCACGACGAGGATGCGTGCAGAAGAGGACATAAAGCAGCTCATTTACAGCTTACTGCAGCGCACGGGAAAGCTCACTCCAGTTGCTTAGCATGCGCGTTACCCAGCGCATGTGAGCGGAGGACAGGGCGGGAGACAACGGCATCAAGATCGCCGAGCGGCTGCGCAGGCGCCATATACTCCCGCCGCTGCCGGTGCGTCGCACACATCAGCGTAACTCCACGTCCACGCGGGCCACCTCACCTGTGCGCAAGCGCAGAGCAAGCTCAGTTGGTAGCCAGGGGCCCGCCACCGTGCAGGTGCTACCGTCGCGCATGCGGACGTGATACGTTGCCGGCGTAACGGCGCGGGGCCCGAAAGTCGCGCGTCGTTGCGGATTGTGATAGACGAGGAGCGTGCCACCCAGAATGACGAACGCGCAGGCGTGCGCAGGAATCGTCACCGTTTGCCTGCCCTCTAACGATTCCCACGTGCGCGTGACGGCGCGCCGCGTAAACAATTCCGCAGGAAGAATCGGTTGGAAACGCGCACGCAGCGCCCCTTGTGCGTCCAGAGAAAATATCCGCGCCGCGCCGCTCAGCTCTAACCACATACTGATGAACTCTACCGTTGCCCCGCTCAAGCGCGCGTAGAAACCGGTACCATGAATGCGCCGATCTTCGTGCGCACTGCTGGCGATGAACGACGCATGCTCAAGCGGACTACGCCCGTAGCGCTGCGGCGGCTGGTAGGGCACAAGCGCGTCACGCGCCACAGCAAAAAATTGCTCGTATAGACCAGCGCGGAGCAGTGCAAAGAAATACTTGTACTCCATGTGCATCCACACGGATTGATTTTCGAGCCAGCCGGGCGGAAAGATATTTGCGCGGCCGATCTCCTGTGTGATCCGCGCCAACGGCGCGTTGAGCACGAACATGCGCAAGGTGCGGTCGTAGAGCGGGCTGCGAAGCACAGCTCGATGCAGCGCACGTGCTGCCGCGGGTCCCTCCAGCACATACATTACGCGCACCTGCGGCTCAAGAAACGGCGGCAAGGTTACGCGCGTGAACGACTCAGGCCAGACACACGGATGCCCGTCATGCCGACGCGGCGCACCGTCTGGGCCAGGGAGGACGCGGTACTGCGTCACGTTATAGAAAAAATATCCGTGGTACAAGCCAGTGCGCTCGTCTCGGGCGCGGCGAATGGCACTCTGCAGCACCGTTTCCCACATTGCAAGCGTTTCTTGCAATTCATCCATGGTAATCGTTGTCGTCGCGCCGTCAACGCCGAGCCGCGTGTCAGTCAAGTAACGCTCCAGAGCGTCGTTACGCGCATGCCAGCGCGCGAGCGCTGTAGCGGACGCATCCCACGAGGCTCTGAGATCGCGCACCAACTCTGCCAGTTCCACGCAACAGCTAATTCCACCGTGCGCCGGCAGGTGCGCGTGCAAAAACCGCACCAAGCGGAGTAATTCAGCCGTCTCGTTAATTGAAGAGCCGATAAGCCCCGGGAGGCCATTGAGGGCGTCGTTCCACCCCGGCCTGTTGCCACGCATTTCCAGCCCAAGTTCTTCAGGATCAAGCAAAGCCATCTTCACCGCTACCACGGAGAGAATCTTCTCGGACAACGTGGTGCGGTAGACCACGCCCTTGCCGTGCTCGGTGCGGACGCATGTCGGATCGTCTCGCCGCGCTGCAATTAACGCAGCTTTCTCAGGGTCGCGGGTGAGGGCATTGTGTTGGCGCACCACGCCACGCGCTTCGTCCAGGGTAAACCGCGTGTCGCGCGGCAGCATTATTTCGGGATTATCGTGATACGTATAGCTGCAGTCTTTAAAGAGAGCTGCAGCGGCGTGATCAGGATACACGGCGAGGTAATTTTCGAGTAAATCGAGGCAGTAGACCCAATGGTCAGACCAGTAGCCGTCGCTCCCTCCGAAGCGATCCACGCGGCGTGCGTGCGCCAGTAGGGTTGCAAGGACCTGCGGCGGGGGAAGTTTCTCTTGTAGCGCTGCGCGGGCGAGCTCCCCTGGTGTCGTGAGTGCGCCGGCAAATTTTGTTGCAAGTGTGCGGAGCTGCGCAGGCAGCGCACGTGTAGGCAGATCTATTGGGAGCGCGAACGCGGTGCCAAGGTAGACCAACGGATTGTTGCCATCCAGCTGGAGCGCGTTAAAAAATGTGCGCACGTTGGTCAATTCCACCGGCGGATGAAAGAGCACATCAGCGCGGCGATTCTGATTGATGTCGCGATAATTCGCATTGCCCTGAGAGTAATAGGCTGGCTCGAGCGCGAACCAGTTGTAATCGCGTTCCATGTCGCCATGCTTGCGAAAATAGAGATGAAAAATTTGCCGCCCCAGTGACACAGGGAGGCCACCACGCAGGACATTATCCAAATATGTTTGGCGGCAGTAATAGTCGAAGGTTGGCTGGGATGTCACCGTCCACATGCGGTCTTCAATTTGGGCGATCAGACGCGCATTTTCGTCGCGCTTTTTGGCAAGCCAGTCTGGTTTTGCGAGCAGGGTCCGCAACCGTGTTACGTCGCGCGGCGCAGCGACATTGCCAACACAACTGAACCAGGTGCAACTGCTTCCTGCAGGCAGGTTCCGCGCAAAGCAAGCAAACGCACATGGCATAAACCCACGCGAGCGGAGAGCTCCGCGCCGCACCCGCCCATCGCGTGCCACCCAGGCTTGCGGCATATGCAGATCTCCGCCCTCATCGAAAATCTCGCGCGGATCGCCAATCATCTGCACCTGCGGTTGCCCCGCGCCCGTCACCACCGTGGTCAAGTAGTTAAAGGTTGTGTTGAAATCCGGCGTGACGGTGTCATAGTGAATGACGCGTGCGCGACTCACCAGTACTCCCGGCGCTGGCGTGAGCGTCTCAATCACCCCAGCCTCCGTGTTGCTCATGTGCACATAGTCAGCCACGCACACACTGCCGGGGACAAAGCGCGCCACACCGTCCGCAATACGTACCAGCCGTGCTCGCCGGCTCGTGTTGGTAAGTGTCACCCAGCGCACCAGGGCGCCCCACGGCATTTGCGGCAGGGTAAAGTAAAGCACATGCACCCGCCACCCTAGCGACGGGTTGTCATCTTCAATCTCCAGCTCATGTGCGCGCACCCACAGGGTCTGTCGCGCTCCTTTCGCTCCCACGCGGAAAGGCTCATACACCTCGCCCGCGCTCCAAATGAACGTGCGGAACCCTTCCACACTCACACGCTGGTACGCTGTGTTGGCCGGATGATATGCCAAAATCGCTCCGTCTTTGTCGCGTGTCCCACAACTAGTAATCGCCTGACCGCGATTGCAATAGAAGACCCACATGGGAATGCCGTGCTCGCCTGCAATGCCGGGAAGGAAACTGGCAAATGGCCGTGCCTGGTGGTAGTTGTGTTGGACAAATGTGCCGTCCTGAAGCAGCGCCGAGTGGAACGTCGTCGCACCGGGTTTCATGGAGAAGAGAATAATCGCTGTGAACAACGCCTTTTGGTTACATGACGCTTGGGCTGCGCTGCCAACGTGCGTGTGGGTGACGCAGCGAAATAGCTAAGTATAGTCCTTCCTGTCGTACAAGTCAAAAGGAGCGCGAACCACTAGGTCGGGCACGGTTGATTTCGCCACCGCAGCGACGGAAGTGATACAGCGCCACGAACATAAGCCCGCCGGGCCGGCATTCTCTCACAGGTGCAATACGTAAAAGCAGCCGTCACTGTGCGCAGTCATTTGACGAAGTGCGATGAGTGTGATATACTAGACTGGACAGTTACCATACTTACCCCACGAGTGTCCGACGATGGATCGTTTCTTTTGGCTCGCTCCATGTGCTCTGCTTCCCTTTAGTGCCAACGCCGCAGCACCCTTCCCCAGCGATGACATCACCACATCAGTAGGTGTGGTGCGCATTTCGTTCCTGGGGCACGGCACCCTCATGCTCACGCATGGTCAAACGGTCATCCACGTGGATCCGTTTGGGCAGGTGGCTGATTACGCGTCGTTGCCCAAAGCCGATCTTATTCTCATTACACACGAACATTTCGACCATCTCGATCTGGCCGCAATCAAGAAAATTCGTACCGACAAAACGGCCATCATTGCTCCACCCATCTGTGCGAGCAGCCTGCCTGAAGCAATCCTGCTGCGCAACGGCGAGCACACCACCAAAGCCGGTATTGTCATCCACGCCGTGCCGGCGTACAACATCAAGCATGAACGTGCGCCTGGCAAACCGTTCCACCCACGCGGCGTGGGGAACGGCTACATCCTCACCTTTGGTGACACTCGTCTTTACATCGCCGGTGATACGGAAAACACACCCGAAATGAAAGCTCTGACCAACATCACGGTCGCTTTTCTCCCAATGAACTTACCCTACACGATGACACCCGAAATGGTTGCCGACGCGGCGCGGGCATTCAAGCCAAAAATTCTCTATCCATATCATTACGGCGATACAGATCCAACACGGCTGACAAAGCTGCTGAAAGACACGGGCATTGAGGTGCGGATTCGCCCGATGCGATGAGCAGCGCCACGGTCATTTTTCCGCACCAGTTGTTCGCAGACCATCCCGGGTTAGATCGTGGGCGGCGCATCGTTCTGGTTGAAGATCAGCTCTTCTTTCGTGATTGGCGGTACCCCGCGCGGTTTCACAAGCACAAGTTGATCCTCCATCGCGCGAGTATGCGCGCCTACGCCACCCTGCTGCGCCAGCGTGGCTACGATGTCAGCTACCTTGAGTATGCGCCGGACCGCGAAATGTCCTATTTGTTTGCGCCTTTGCGCCGCGCAGGTGTGACTGAGATAGTCGTCGCGGAGGTGTGTGACTTCATGTTGGAAAAACGCGTGCGCCGCTACGCTAGGCAACACGGCATACGCATTACCGAGCTGTCGTCCCCTGGGTTTCTCACCCCACGTGATTGGCTGCTCAACCGACTACAAGGCAAGCAGCGCCTCAGCCTGACATCTTTCTACATTGCTCAGCGCAAACGTATGGGCATCTTGTTGGATAACGGCAAGCCACGCGGCGGCCGCTGGACGTATGACACCGCGAATCGCCAACCGCTGCCCAAGAACCTTCCTGTTCCCCCACTTCCAACTATCTCGCCCTGCCCAGAGGTACGCGCGGCGATAGCCTACGTCACTCAGCACTGGCCTGACCACCCGGGTGAACCGTCGGCATTTTGGCTTCCGATCACACACGCAGCTGCAGCACAATGGCTCCAGCACTTTCTAGAACACCGTGTGATGCTGTTCGGCCCTTACCAAGACGCCATGCGTCGGGAGGAGCCTTTCCTCTTTCACTCAGTTCTCTCACCTCTGCTCAACATCGGCTTACTCACGCCCACCCAAGTGCTCGAGGCCGTGATAGCCGCCGCGCGTGAAAAGGATGTACCCCTTCCATCATTGGAGGGCTTCATCCGTCAGTTGATAGGTTGGCGTGAATTCGTCCGCGGCGTTTATCTTTTGCACGGCGTACGCCAGCGCACCAGTAATCACTGTGCTTCCACGCGGCCTATGCCAAGCGCGTTCTATCACGGAACTACGGGCCTCCTGCCCTTTGACACTGTCGTCGCGCGCGTGCAACGCCTGGCCTATTCTCATCACATTGAACGACTTATGATATTGGGGAACCTCATGCTGCTCTGTGGCATTCATCCTGACGCAGTTTATACCTGGTTTATGGAGCTGTTCCTGGATGCCTACGATTGGGTCATGGTCCCAAACGTGTACGGCATGAGCCAGTATGCCGATGGTGGCTTAATGACCACAAAACCCTACGTGTGCAGTTCACGCTATATCCGCAGGATGAGTGATTATCCTCGCGGTGCCTGGTGTGAAGTGTGGGATGCGCTCTACTGGCAGTTTATTGATCGGCAGCGCGCCACCCTGGAGGGCAGCCCGCGCACCGCAGTGATGCCGCGCATGTACGATCGGTTTACACCTTCGCGCCGAGCCGAGCTTGCACGCAAAGCAGAACAATTTCTCGCGCAGCTTACGTAACTTTTCCAACACTTCAGTCGGTTTTCGGCCAGAAGCACGCACCGCATGACCTCTGCGCGGTTCGCTACGGCACAAAGTGTGGTGTCCCGCACTTTGACAGAGCTGACGCCGTGCTGCTAGGAATAAGAGTGTGTGTCGCACATCACATTAGGATAAGAATGTTCCTCCGACACTCAGAGGTTTTGGCACCGCTGATCCGTGTTGATCACGAGCGTGGGGTACACATGCTGCGTATTTACCCTGACAGTCCCCGGTGCCTCTTTTCGGCAGGCACACATACCCTCACTTATTCTCGGACCGCGCATCAGACGCAGAACTGGAGTGTGTCTGTTTTGGCCCGCAGCAGACGCAGGGGGTTCCAGATACCGCTACCGGGTAGTGTAGGAACGCAGTCCGAGGGCTGTGAAGCCCTGGAGGCTGCAACCTGTTGATGATGCTCTAACGCCAAAGCACTGATTCACGCGCGGGTCTGCGCGCGCATAGGCGCGACAGCAAAGCCATTCGGAAACTCCTCTGAGAGTTGGTATTCGGCGACCCGTTCACAGAATTTCAAGTACTCAATACCGTCCTTCGCTGCCGTGTCGGCATCGGGGATCATGGGCGCGCTTTCAATCGTGCAGTAGCCTGTGTAGTTGATTTTTTTTAAGGCGCGCATGACGGCCTTGAAATCCACTGTGCCATACCCCGGGGTCAGTGAGTTCGAGTCGCGGAAGTGTACATGCCAGAGCAGATCGCCCGCGTCCATCACAGCTTCGTAAGGATTGAGCTCTTCAAAGTTAGCGTGAAACCAGTCAAGTTGGATGCCGATATTGTCACATCCGGTGGCACGGATCATGCGGCGGTGGTTCATGGCGGTGTTGACATATTTGCCCATCTCCAAATGGTTGGTGGCCTCAAAGACGAGGCGCACGCCGCAGGTGCGCGCGTACTCGGCCATGCGGCGCAAGGCATCCACCGCGATGGCGGTACACGCGGCCACATTGTCCGCAGTGATGTCGGCATGAATGGCCGCGGCGACCGTGACCAGGGGCGCACCCACTTCGGCGGCAAAATCAATCGAGGTTTTTGTTTCCGCCACCGCCAACTCGGCCGTTCGTGGTTCCGTGAGCGTTTTGAAGGTTGGCGAATAGGGATCCCACATCGCGCCCCAGCATTCATTAATGCAAGAGATCTCCATGCCGAATTCCTGTTTGAGCGCGCGGTGGGTGCGGGCATAGGCCGCCATGCTGACGCCCATCCCATAGCGTCCTTTCGGCGGCGTGAGTTCGATGGCATCATAGCCGAATTTCTTCAGGCGCTGATACGTCCGTTCCGGATGCAGGTAGGTTTCTTCCTGCCCGAAAGTCAACTGAAAATAGGAGTATTTGAAGGGCGGCATAGGTGGCTCCTTATGCGGGCGCTTAGTTGTGACGAAACACTTCCCATCCCAGATACTTCTCGGCCGCTTCCGCCAGGGCTTTTGCCACATGGCCACGCACCATGGCGACGTGATGCTCGAAGCCGTTTTGGCACAGCATGTCCAGCAGCTCCTGCAGGCGTTCCACATAGCAGACTGCCACGCCACCCACCGTGTCGGTGGGATCATTGGTGAATTCGCCTTCGCCGACGTACATTTTGATCACGCCGCGCGTGTCGTCGGTGGAGATTTTCAGGAAGGTCATTGGGCCGGGCGCTACATTGCCTTTGACGGCGCCAAAGCAGCGGTCCGCACCTAGGGCTGCGCCGAGAATGTCGAGCGTGCCGATCTCGCGGATGTGGCCGATGAAACTGCGCGGATAGTTTGAACAGTGGATGTTAATACACTTGTTTTCCTCATCATCGTAGTTGTTATTCCAGTCGAGGTAGCCCGGGGCATTACCTGTGGCCAGGCGCAGCATGTACATAGAGAGCGCGCCCATAACGTCCGTTTCGCAAGCACACGGCGTACCTTTTTCACCGAGCATGCTCATCGTGAGACAGGCCGCACAGCCGTAATTGTTCTGAATTGAAGCCCAGCATTGCATTGCGGCGGCGTCGCACTCATTGGCGGTGATCCATTGCTCGACAGCAAGGGAGAGTTTAGCCTGGCGCAGCAGGTGCTCGCTGGGCGTGCCCGGCGCGACCGGCCCGTAGGCCTGAATTTCGGCCACCCGCTGGCGCACAGCGTCGGTTTCGCCCATTGCCTGCGCCGCCGCAATAATCTCTGACAAATCCACAGCGCACACGTGCACGCCTGAAGCTTCGAGCAGCTTCTCGGAGAAACGCACGGTATTAAATGGATCGGGCCGCTGGCCGATCATGCCAATGCGCGCCGTAGAAATACCCTTGACGATGCGGCAGACAGTGGCGAAGTAGTGCAAATCCGCGGTGAACTCTTCGCTAGCAATATCGCACGTGTGGCGCGAGGTGTTGGTGATAGCGAAACCGCGCTGGTATAGATTGTTGCACACGGACAGTTTGCCGCAGAAGGCGTCGCGCCGGCGCGCCATGTCCATCTGAGCGACGCGGTCGGGGCTGGCCTGCACCATGATCGGCACATCCAAGCCGGCACGGGTGATCGTCTCAACCACGCCCAGTTCATCGCCGAAATTCGGCAAGAGGACAAGAATTCCGTCAATCTCCTCCGCGTGCTCGCGGAACAGCTTAGCGCAGATCTTGGCATCCGCTACTGTCTCGATGGCTCCGTGCGGTGTTGCATCTTCGGGTGGCAAAATAGCGCCGTAGCCAAGTTGGGCAAGTTTAGCTAGAATGTCCTTGCGCCCTTGCACGGCCAACGAGGCCGGGAAAAAGCCACGCGTGCCGACAATAACGCCAAATGTTACCCGTGTTTTCATGGGAGACTCCTTGAGGGGTGAAAAGGATGGTGGTGGCCGCTGCACAAAAAAACGTAGGCAAGAAAAGGCGGTGCGCACGCTCGGTGCGGCGCACGGAGAGACGGCGAGAGAGCACTAGCAGCGCGTTATTTTGTCGTATCCTCATAATCAAACACGAGCACGGATGCGAGCCCATCTTCTAGCGCTGGGATGACAACATCAGTGGCGAACGCGACGTGCGCCGGGTGCGCCAGGTAGCGTTCGCGCGCCTCAATGCTGTCAAATTCCACGCGGATACCTTCGCGAAAACCCTTGTCCAAGTTTTCCGTGCTGTTGTTGTACACCCAGCGGAAGCTGCGGATTTCGGGAATAACGGCTTGCAGTGCGGCAAACTCTTCGCGCAGGCGCTGGAGCGTGGCGGAGTCCAGCTCCCTCTTCCACTTGAAAAACGCGTAGTGGACAATCATGATTCCTCCTTGAATGCCGCCTGTTCTGGCGGCGGGAAGATGCGTTCTGGCGGATTGCGGCGTTTCGGGCGCTCAATCAGTTCGAGTGTGGTGCCGATCAAGTTTTCCGTGTCCAAATAGGCATAGTGGCCGTCATCGTCGGGGCCGAAACCGGCGCCATCTTGCGTCATCACAAGCCCACACGCGCGCGCTTGTTCGAGCGCGCGCTGCATATCGTTGGTCAGCACGCCGATGTGATGCACGCCGTAGCCGTGTTTTTTAACGAACTCGGCGTACACGGTGTCGCCTTCCAACGGTTGAATCAACTCAATGCGCATCGCGCCCACGTTGGCCAGCGCCACGCGCATGCGATACTCGGTCGGCTTGCCGTTGCGGGTCATGCGCTTTACCAGCGGTTTACCGTAGGTGTAAATGTGCCATGGCCCGACGCCGAACCGTTCCCAGTAATTCCGCACGGCCGCATCTAAGTCCGGGACGATGATTGCAATTTGCGCAATGTTATCCAATGGAAATGTCCTCATTCCTGACTCCTCACGCGCGGCAAGAGCGCTCTACGTGATTGGTGAACACCACTTTCAGCGCGCGGCCTTCCGTGGCTTCCTTGACGCCGTCGGCAAAGGCGCTGAGTGGAAAACGGTGGGTGACGAGTTTGTCGCCGGGGATGCGGCCGCTGGCCAGCAACTGCAAGGCGCGCCCGTGATGGCGCGGAGCAAAGATCGTCGTGCCCATCACGTGCAGGGCGTTATAGTGGATCAGGTTGGTATTGAGGCCGGGGCGGCAGCGGTCGGCCGGCAAGCCGCCGAAGAGCAGTACCCGGCCGCCTTTGCGGGCGATTTCCAGCGCCTGCACTTGCGATTCAGGCGCGGGGTTGGCTGTGATCACGACGTCGGCGCCACGCCCGCCCGTGATCCGGCGCACCTCTTCAACAAGATCTACCTGCGCTATGTTTATCATGTGGTCAGGATGGAACTGTGTGCACAATTGCAGCCGCTCCGCAGACACGTCGGCGATAATCACAGTAGTTGCGCCGCGTGCGCGCGCCAACAACAGGTGAAGGCAGCCGACGGGCCCGGCGCCCAGCACCGCCACCGTGTCGCCCAACCCGACGCTGCCCGTCTCCTGCGCGTGAATGCACGACGATAGCGGCTCGGCCACAGTCGCCACCACCGGGTCGAGCCCGGCAGGAATGCGCCGAATCGTCCCGCGGTGCACGGCCTCGGCCGGTATGGCCACATATTCCGCAAAACCGCCTGGCCACACTTGCGCAATCTCACGGTAGCCGCTGCACAGCTCGAACCGTCCTTCCACGCAAAACTCACACACGCCACAATACACAAGCGGCGCAACGGAGAGCAGCTCGCCGCGCTGCCACGGCCCGCTGTACTGCGCGCCTGTTTCCACTACCACACCGCTAATCTCCTGCCCCACGACAAACGGCAGGGTAACTCGGTGATGGCCGTGACGCAACGTGCGCAAATCGCCGCCACACAGCCCGCACGCCAGGACCTGCAGCAACAGACCGCCAGCCGGGCAGGCGGGCGTTTCCAGTTCCACCAGCCCGTACTCACCAGGCGCGCGAATCAGAATTGCTTTCATGCGGGGTGCAACCATTTGTCCTGCTGACGGCGTAATTCAGCGATGAATGTATCTGTGCGTGCCATAAAATTCGCGGTGGTCATCGGCTGGCCTGCTGGAATATCAGCCGTGGCCCTGCCGCCCGGGGCAAGTCCGATGGGAATCATGCCGCCTAAACGTGCCTCAGCATACGTGTAAATGCGCCCGTAAATGTCGGCGCTGCCAATACCGCCCACTTGCTCACCTGCGCGAATCGGCCGCTTCGCCACGCACACCACTTCCGCGTGCATTGTCTGCGCCGCCACGGTCACTTCCTTCAACAGCACCGCCTCGGCGATGGATTGCGGCGTTTCAATGTCGCACAAGTGATACGGGCGGAAGAGCAGATAGTACGGCCCGCGCGCCTTCGTAATGAACTCCATGTCCTTGCGCATGCGCGGGCTGTCGGTGTAGACGATGGCAAATACCCCGGGCGCGATGGCGCCAGTCGTGAAGTCCACGCAGCCGCGCCGCGAGAAGATGCCGCCGTCAGCTTTGGGGATGAATGTGGTCACCAGTTCATCTAATTCAGCCTTCGGGCCGTGCATGCCCGGCACGTCAGGCAACAGCCCGGTGGCGTTGGCAACTGCGGCCATCTCCACCATCGTCTTGGTGCCGTCTTTGAATGCTGCCAGCATTTTGGGATTCATGTCTTTGGCTGCGGCTTCTGCGGCACAACGCTCAGGCGTAGCAGCGAAATCGATCGGATTGTTCTTGCCCTTGCCCAGACAAATCACTTCAAACCCCATCAGCACGGCTTGTTCGTACAGCATGGTACACACACCCGGCTCGTCGCCCGAGGCGCCTGTGTACACCGCGCCGCGCGTGCGCGCCAAGTGGCTCAGGTACGCACCCACGGTGACATCCGTCTCAGCATTGAGCATGATGATGGGTTTACCGTAATGAATAGATTCGTAGGCCACGCGCGCGCCGATGTCCGGCACGCCTGTGGCTTCCACATTGGCTTCAAGAGCTTCTAGGCGCGTCAGCAACAACGCGTCGGCCGTCACCAGCCGTTTACCCTGTCGCAGCGCGTCCTGCGCTTCGTTTTCGTTGTCAGTGACAACGATTTCGTCGCGCGGACACCCCAGCTCGCACAGCGTGTCTATGCCGCGCTGCGGCGCAATGTCGGCAATCGCGGCCACACGCATGCCTTCAACGCGCGCGACTACGTGCGCCAGCCCCGAACCCATCTGCCCGCAGCCTACAATGCCTACCCGTATCGGATCGTTCTGCCCAGCGCGTGCCCGCAACTTCCGTATCAACTCCATGCTACGCTCCTCATATTGAACGTGCCCGCAACCGGGCCAGTTCACGGTAATCCTCTTTGACGTGCTCGTACAACCGCTTGTACAACGCAAAATATTCTTGATACCGGGCATGCGCCGCCGCATCCGGCTCAAGTGGTTCGACTAGCTCCACCCATTCTTTCGTCACTGAGAAATCCTTAAACACGCCCGTAGCAACACCGGCCAGGATGGCATCGCCGTAGGGCGCGCCAACGCGGCTCTTTACCAGCACCGTGGGCACGTTAAACACATCAGTGATGATGCGGCGCCACAGCGCGCTCTTCGCCCCACCTTCATTCAACACAATCGGTCCACGAATTTGTTGCCCCGCCGCCGTGATGATGCGAAACGAATCGTACAGCGCGTACGCCACGGCCTCCATGGCAGCGCGCGCCACGTGCCCGCGGGTGTGGTTGAGCGACAGGCCGAAGATCACGGCGCGCGCGTGCACGTCCCAGATGGGTGTGCGCTCGCCCATCAAGAATGGTAGCATCACCAGCCCGCCGGCGCCGGCCGGCACGGCCGCCGCTTCACGGTTGATCAGCTCATACGTGTCCGTGCCGGTGGTGCGCTCTGCCGCCTTTTCGGCTAGGTAGAAATTGTCACGCAGGTAGCGCAGAAGCTGCCCGCCAGTCGTAGTCGTCGGTATGGTAACGAACACGGGCTGCTCCACCGTATCGGTCGTGTAATTGCACGCAATCATACTGTCATGGAACGTCGGCGCGGTGTGAATAATGCCGAAATTGCCGCACGTGCCAAGATTCATTTGAATGTCACCATCCGCAATGGCGCCGGCGCCGCTCCAGCCAGCGTTGCAGTCCACCTGGCCGGCGGCCACTGGCGTTCCCGGCGCCAAACCAGTAGCTTCCGCGGCTGCGGCCGTTACTTCGCCCACCACGGCCGTACACGGATACAGGTCCGGAAACAATTCACGCGGGATGCCCACAGCGTCCAGCATAGGTTGGTTGAAGGTACGACCCAACAAATCATACGCCACGCCGTAGAATGCCGCGCCGGAGTAATGCCCCGTGGCCACACCGGTTAGTTTCAGCGTAATGAAGCCGTCAATCGTCAACGCCTTCCACACACGGCGAAACTGATCCGGGCGATTATCTCGCTCCCACATCAAGTTGATGATCGAGGGGTGGTCGTCGAGGCGGTTTTTGGTGACCGCGAATACGCGCGCTTCGCCCAGCAGATCTTTTACAGCCTGCACCTGGCGTGTGGCGCGGCGGTCCATCAGATTGTAGGCATTGCCAATCGGATTGTGCGCGCGGTCCACCATCACCAGCGATGGCAGCGCGGACGACACAGCAACGCCACCAATTTCCCGGGCGGGGACACGCGCCTCGGCCAGCACCTGGCGGATCATGCGGCAGGCGGCGTCCCAGTAGCGTGCTGGCTCATGCTCCGACCAGCCTGGATGTGGTGTGAGAATAGGAAACTCTTCAAACGCGTAGGCACGCGTGCGGCCTTCACAGTCAATCAGCGCCGCTTTCGCGCCGCCGGTGCCATAGTCCAAGCCGAGTAGGTAGGGTCGCATTGTCATTGTGTGTCACCGTGGTATTTCCAGGTTCACGGGAGCCTCTCCCTGGAAGTAGCCCATTTTACAAAATACATCGTAGAATTTCAAGTAGATCTTGCATCCAAAAAAAACGCGCAACGTCCCTACGGCGTGTCACCCATTATCGACAGCAGCGCATAGGTCGAATGAGAAAAAGCACAGCGATGGGTATAACCTGACTGGCCGAAACGATCCGTAACGCAGCTGTATGTGTCGTTACGCGGGACTGATAATGGAGTAAGGATAAGGACAGTAAAAATCCTGCTAACACGTCCCTCCTGTCAGGGGCCTGGTACCATAGGCACGCAAAAGACCGTGCGACTGCATCGGGGTGCGCAACGTAAAAAGTTTAGCATGTGCTGCTCATTGTGTTCAGCAAGGGCGTAAAGAAACTGCTGCTACCGACCTCACAGGCAGCGCTCTACAGCTATCAGGGGCTTTTACCGCTCCTACGGTACGTCATCGCCACACCAATTAGGCGCGGCAAAACAGTCCCGGTGGTCACGCCCCGGATTACCGCACTCGGCGCAGTTGATGCAGAGCGCTGAGTGTTTTTTCGCACAGTGTTTGCAATGGCCGCAACGTTCTGGATGAGCGGCTAGTCTGCTTTTGCTGGCTCCAAGCGTGCGGGGCTCAACTTGTAGAGGGGAACATGCGCTTTAGCAGTCTGCATGCTCTTTCGGCATACTGCGTGTCTCCGTTGGAACGTGCGCATGAGCAGAAGGCAAACGCCACAGAGGAGCACGTGACCCGGCTCGGGGATATCGCCCACAAACACAGCGCTCATCGGCCCCCAGTTGCCCAGAGCGTCTTGACCGCGCACATATACCAGCGCCTCCGGTCCGCCCAACATCGTGCTGTCCACATAGCCCACGACAGGTTCATAGACTGAGTCAAATGCTCCATCGGCGGCACTCATGGGAATTGGCACCACCTGGGGATGAGTGAATGGAAGCAAAGCGCACTCTGCAGCGGCGACGAGATTGCTTCCCGTGCCGCGCTCGTCAATCACGGCCGAAACAACAACCATGTTGCTCGGCGTCGGGACGAGTTCGAGCGCCAGCGCATCAGGCCCGGCAACTAACATGTATGGCGCGCGGGCGATCTTCGCAGCATAGATGAGAGCGCCGCGATTGGTCGGCCACTGGTCAGCATCAATGGCACTGTATGCCGGCATGAACGAAGTGCCCACTTCGAAGGTAAAGGCTGGAATACCGAGCTCGCCGTAGGCCCAATCCGTGCTATCACCGCTGGTCGAGTAAAGCGACGTACTGCTTTGACCAGCGCGGTAGCGATTGTAGCGTGCGAACTTTAATCCGATGGCGCGGAGCTCATTTGCATTCGGCGCTGGCGCGGCTGTGTCGCCCCACGGCCACAGGACGTAACGGCCGTAACTATGCAGCGAGATCAATAACCCGGTGGTGTTACTCGGGGCAGGGTCAGTGAGCAAAGGACCGCGCTGATCGGGAATCAGATTAGTTACCAACGCTTGCAGGGCGGCCACTTCCGGCTCTGACGCAGGGGCTGTTCCGCAGTAGACAAGACTACACGGAGCGGTGCTAATGCCGACGGTGCCCCAATGAAATGAGTGGTTGCGATTAAGGTCAATCCCATACTGGGCCCAGTCATCGGGTGGCCATGCGCTACAGCGATCCTGATGGGCATTTTTACGCTGCATGAAGGGCGGGCCATTAAAAGGCGGCAGCGTGCCGAGCGAGACGAGCCAATGTGCTTCGGGATTAACTAGTGGCACAATCCATGTTTCTTGTTCGTTGACAAGCCACGTGGCGTCTGGATCGTGTCCGTAGCCTTCAAGGAGCCAGTGCGCGAAGCGGATGGCCAATTCGGGCGTGGTAATTTCACGGGCATGAATTGCGGCCATCAGGAAGAAAACGGGCTTGGGGCCCGGCGTGTTGGTGGCGGTGATGCACAGGGCAAGCAGGTCATGCAACTCTTGTGTTTGCCCGCCTGGCGTTACGGTGCCACCTACTGACTTACAGTAGGCGTCGCCGTAATCAACGAGCCGAGCTAGGTGAGGGTAGGCAGCTGTCAGCGCGTTCAGGTGAGCGACAATCTCCTGCGCGGTTTTGTAGGCACCGTAAAACTCCTGCGGTGCGAAGCCCGCCGGCCGGCGCATAAAACGCGCCTGCGGGTGGGTTAGCTCGGCACTGCGTTCAGCGTCAATGCTCACACGCCATCCTTCGGCTTCCAGTTGAGCCAGCGTGCGGGGAGAGGCCGTGACGAGGACGTATCCCTCCTCGCGATCATTGAATTCATGCACATCGTAGCGTGCCACCAGGTCCTGCAACGCCGCCTCGGTCGGATAATAGACGCGCGCCACGTAGAGCGGGGGCAGCTGTACGAGTTCTTGCTGCGCTGCAGCGACGAAGACGTTCAGGAGTAGGGCATAACCGAGGGCAAGGGAACACCTCATACTCCTAGTATACCACTATTACGTGGTGAATTGTTAGCGCGAGAGCAGGGTGTACCGTGAGGCGTGGTTAGGCTGTGCGTGTGTGGAGGCGCTGAGCGCTAGGCTGGCGACACTGTTTGCAGCGGCGCGTGCGGAGGAGCCAAAAGCGCGTTTAGCCCTGGCGTAATGTTTCCGTCGAGCGGAAACGCGGTTGCACTTTTGAGAGACTTTGAGTATAATTTGCTAGTTGAAGATAGGTATACTGCAATGAGCGCTAGGCATACCCGACAAGGAGGGAGCATCTCCGTGGGCGGCACGTCACGTGTTGTCGGGGTGGATTTTCGCGCGGCGCTGAATGAGGTGCAATATGAGGCAGTAACGCACGGGGAGACGCCGTTATTAGTTGTCGCCGGAGCGGGCAGTGGCAAGACGCGGATACTGACGTATCGTGCGGCTTACTTGGCGGCGCAAGGGGTGCCGCCGGAGCAGATCTTGGCCGTCACTTTTACGAATAAGGCGGCGGATGAGATGGCACGGCGGGTACACCAGCTTGTGAATGCGCGTGTTCCTGTGTCAACGTTTCACTCGTTGTGCCTACGGATGTTGCGCGAGCAGAGTGCGCGGATTCCGTATAGGCCCAACTTCGTGGTGTACGATAAGAGTGACCAGCTTGCGCTGATCAAGGAATGCATGCGACGTGTGCATGTTTCGGAGAAACACGCCAAGCCGCGTGCGTTTGCGAATGCCATCAGTCGTGCGAAGGATCGTTTGCTTGATGCAGCCCAATTTGGCGCGACGGTAAAGAGCTATTTAGAGGAAGCGGTTGCGCTGGTGTACCGGGAGTATGAGCAGGCGTTGCAGCGGGCGAACGCGATGGATTTTGACGATTTGATCATGCAATGCGTGCGGTTGTTGGAGCGGGTACCGGAGGTAGCGCAGTATTATCAGCAACGTTACGCGCACGTACTTGTGGACGAATTTCAAGACACGAACTACGCGCAGTACGTGCTGATGAAGATTCTTGTGGCACCGCATCGGCGAGTAAGTGCGGTGGGAGACCCGGACCAGTCTATTTACCGCTTTCGCGGGGCAGAGATCCGGAACATTCTTGATTTCGAGCGTGACTTTCCCGAGGCGCGGGTGATCACGCTGGAACAGAATTACCGGAGCACGGCGACGATTCTTGCCGCGGCCAACCGGGTCATCGCGCACAATGTGGAGCGCAAGGAAAAAAGACTGTGGACACAGAATCCGGCAGGTGTGCCGGTGCAAGTATACCGCGCAGCGGACGAACATGATGAGGCGCGCGAGGTGGCGGCGCGTATACAGGCATTGGAACGAAATGGTGCGATTCGTTCGCTGCGCGATGTGGTGGTGTTTTATCGTGTGCATGCGCTTTCGCGCGTGTTTGAGGAGGCGTTTCGGCACGCACGTTTGCCGTACGTGATTGTGGGGGATGTAAGCTTTTATCAGCGGCGCGAAATAAAGGACATTGTGGCCTATTTGCGCGTGCTGGTGAATCCTGCAGACGACGTAAATGTGCGGCGGGTGTTGAACGTGCCGCCACGGGGGATTGGGGAAGCGACGGAGGAGATGATTGCGGAATGTGCGCAAGCGCGAGGGTGCTGCTTTTACGCGATGTTGGAGCAACCGGAGCAGTTGCCGCGGATGACGCCGACGTTGCGGCGGCGGTTACAAGAATTCACGGGGATGATCGCACGCCTGCGCGCGGCGCGCGGGGAGGCGTTGCCGACGGAGCTGATTCGGCGGGTGCTGGACGAGACGAACTACATCGCGCAGATGTGCGGCTCCGATGATGTGCAGGATGTGGCGCGGCGAGAGAATATTCAGGAATTTCTCTCTGCGGCTGCAGACTATGAGAATAGCTGTCCGGAAACGGTGGCATCGCTCGAGGGCTTTTTGCATTCGATTGCCCTCACGGCGGAAATTGACACCTGGAACGACAGCGCTGACGCGGTGACGTTGATGACGATTCACAATGCCAAGGGGCTAGAGTTTCCGGTTGTCTTCATGGCGGGGCTGGAAGAGGATTTATTTCCGCACTACAACTCGCTGGAAGATCCTACGGACATTGAGGAAGAGCGGCGGTTATGTTACGTTGGCATGACACGTGCGCAGGAACGGCTGATTTTGACCACGGCGGCACATCGGACTATTTTTGGGCTGCGCAAGGTGCGTGAACCTTCGCGTTTTTTGAGGGAATTGCCGGCGGAGGACGTTGAAACGACGTACAGTACGCAGCATGAGTTGATCAGCGCGCCAGAACCGCGGGCGCGGGTGTCACGTGCCACGCCTGGCACAAATGGCGAGTACACGGCGGGAATGCGTGTGATGCATCATGTGTTTGGTCCGGGGCGGATCGTGTCTGTATGCGGCTCGGGCGACGCGGCGCGCTTAACGATCGAGTTTGAGCGCCTGCCGACGCCGAAGGTGCTTGTGGCGCAGTACGCGAAATTGCGGGTGGTAAAATGAGGTTGGAGGGTGCGCGGGGACGCACCTAGGCTGCCATGTGCATGCTATCCGCGAGCGATCATCGGGTGAGCATCCAACCGTGTGCGACGTATGAGCGCGGACAAGTATTGGCGGCGCTGCGGGCGTGCTTAGGGCCATGGGGCGGGATGGGGGCGTTTGTGCGGGCGGGACAGCGAGTGCTGGTAAAGCCGAATTTGCTCATGGGAATAACACCGGCGGCGGCAGCGACGACGCATCCGGCAGTGGTTGATGCGGTACTGACGCTCGTGCGCGAAGTGGGTGGCGAGCCGATGGTGGGCGATAGTCCTGGGATCGGCGTGTTGGAACAGGTGATTGGGCCGACAGGAGTACGGGAGGTGATAGAAGAGCACGGGGCGGAGGTAGCCGATTTTACGCGCGAACAGGTGTTTGTCTGCGAGGACAATCTGATTGGCAAGCGCATTGCGTTGGCACGAGCACTCGCCCAGGCTGATGTGTACATCACGGTACCGAAGCTGAAAACACACGTGCAGTTGGTCCTGACGTGTGCGATCAAGAACCAGTATGGATTGATTCCGGGTGCGCGCAAAGGTGAATATCACATGCGCTTGCGGGATCGTGACACGCTGGCGGAGCTACTGATTGATATTAATCGGATCGCGAAGCCGGCGCTGGGCATTGTGGATGCGATCGAGGCAATGGAGGGGGATGGGCCGAGTGGGGGGACACCACGGCACGTGGGATTGCTGCTTGCCGGCGCGGACATGACGGCGCTGGACGTGGTGGCAAGTGAACTGATCGGGTTAGACCCGGCGCACGTACCGACGATTCAGGCGGCGCGGCGGCGCGGGTATGGGGCGACATCACGGGCAGTTATTCAGGTGATTGGGCCGTGCTTAGAGGAGGTGCGTCCGGCAAGTTTTCGCCATGTAGGGCATTTGAAGGATATCCAATCGATTGTACCGGTACCGAAGTTTCTGCTGGGGTGGATACGGCGGCATTGGGCGCCGCGGCCGCGGATTGTGGCAGAGGCATGCATTCGATGTTTTGCGTGTCGGAATGGGTGCCCGGTGCGGCCGCCGGCGATTGATCCGGCGCGGCCGGTGCGGCAACAAGTGGACGACCGGACGTGTATTCGTTGTTATTGCTGTCATGAGTTTTGCCCGGCGCATGCGATCGTATTGAAGCGGACGTGGTTAGCGCGGGTGATTTCTTTTACGCGGGTATTGGATTGGGTGGCGCGGCATTTGGGGCGCGTCGTGCAGTTGGTGGTGCGCCTGCGAGGGCCGGCGCATGTCTAGAGTCGGACGGGTCGGACGAGCTGGTCGGAGGAGTAAGGCGCACGTTGGGCTATGAGGAGTGGGCGTGGCTGGGTGGTTGTGCGGTGTGGGGTGTACGTAGCTGTGGCGGGGTACGCGATGAGCTTGCTTGTGCGCATGCCTGGGGAGAGTTGGCGGCGGCCGCTTCCGCCGCTGACTGAGGTGCACGCTGCGCTGGCAGAAGCTCTGCATCGTGATGTGACTTATCTGGCTGGGGAACTCGGGCCACGGCATGTGTGGCGACCGGAATATCTTGCAGCAGCACGTTCGTTTATCTCGGCGGCATTGAGCAACGCTGGGTTGATGGTGGCTCACTATGACTATGTCGTGGTGTCAGTGACCTGCACGATTATTGAAGCCACGTTGCTTGGGCATAGGCGTCCAGAAGAGATCGTTGTAGTGGGGGCGCATTATGACACAATCGAGGGAACACCTGGTGCGGATGATAATGCCTCAGGCGTAGCAGCATTGCTGGCGCTGGGTCGTTTGCTGGCATCACATCAGCCAGCGCGCACGATTCGGTTTGTGGCGTTTCCAAATGAAGAGCCGCCCTTTTTTCAAACCCGCGAGATGGGGAGCAGAGTGTACGCGGCACTGTGCCGGGGACGGGGCGACAGAATACAAGCCATGCTGGCACTTGAGATGCTGGGCTACTACAGCGAGAAGGAAGGTTCACAGGGATTTCCGCCGCTGTTGGGGCCATTCTTGCGTCCGTGGTACCCATCGCGGGGAAATTTTGTCGGGTTTGTAAGCAATCTTCGCTCGCTGTGGCTGCTACGGCGCGTGGTGGGAACGTTTCGCCGTGCGGCAGAGATGCCTGCAGAAGGCGCGGTCTTACCAACGGTGCTAAGTGGCTTGTCCGACAACTGGTCGTTTTGGCAAGAAGGGTATCCCGCAGTGATGGTGACCGACACGGCTATGTTTCGTAACCCTCACTATCACTTGGCGAGCGATCTTCCTGAGACGTTGGATTACGAACGTATGGCACGAGTGGTCGGCGGTTTAGAAGTGGTGGTCCGTGCGTTAGCCAACGAGTAGGGTGGATGTGCCGCTATCGCATGGTGGGAGGGCGCGCGCAAACACTTGGGCGGGAGGGGACCGAACCGAGAAAATGTTATACTAGGTGTGGGCGCAACATAAGCCCAAGGCACGCTCTTGTCCTACCGTTGTGTCACACACTCAAGGATCTGCCATGAAAATGCAGCTTTTGCGGTGGTTGCGAGATGCTTCTCTCTGTGGCGTCGCGTTGGTCTTCTGCTTTATCCTCAACGATAATAGCCTTGCGGCGCCAGTGAGCACGCCGCAGGCGTATACAGCTGCGCTGAGCTTTGTGTGCCTGCGTTTTCCGGCACGGCCCGGGGCGGCGGTGCGCAGTATCACGGCACGAGGGCGTTCGGCCCTGGGGATTGCACGAGTGGGGCGCATGCGGGGTTCTGGGGGGCGCACGATCGCGTTTCTCGCGCAGTTGACACCGCGAGGTTTTGTCCTTTTGCGTGCGGATGACGAGCTCCCTCCGCTCAAGCTGTACAGCGACACGACGATGTTTGAGAATCTGCCTGGATGGGCGCGGAGGGTGGTGGCCGAGGAGTTAGAGGAGGAGCTCCTGGAACTTTTGCGACGACGGACCGGGGGCGTGGTGCGGGTGCGCTCATTTACTGGCGCGTGGCAGGCGTTAGCTGGGAACGCGGGGGAGAACGGGGCTCATGGTACTGAGGAGTGGGTGGGGGCAGCGGCGGTGGGGCCGTTGTTATCGACGGCGTGGGATCAAGGTGACCCGTACAACCTGCACATGCCAACGGTAAGTGGGGCACCGAGTGGCTATGGTGGTCGTGCGCCGGCGGGGTGCGGAGCGATCGCGTTAGCACAAATTTTGCGTTATCATACGAAACCCGCCCAGATTGCGAGTGACGAGACGTACACAGACAATAATGGCTCGTGTCGCGGCACGCATTCGGCGAGCAAGGCTGGCCTGACACCGTATGATTGGGCGAATATGCCTGCAAGCGTGACATCGGGAAGTTCTGCGGTGCAGAAGAACGCGGTGGCGCAGCTGATTTGGCATTGTGCCGTTGCCCTGCATATGGACTTTGAAGCGAACGGGAGCGGGTCGTCGACCAGCGCGGCGGTGAGTGCCTTACGTACACTTTTTGGTTACACGTGCGACAACTACGTGACCCGTAGTGGGTTCAGTGATAGCGCATGGTTTGCCAAACTGAGCAACGATATCAACGCGGCCAAACCGGTAGAGTATGTAATTACCTCGAGTGAGGGTGGTCACATGGTAGTGTGTGATGGGGTGACAGGGACGAGTCAGATTCACCTCAATTTTGGGTGGGGAACGTTTTTGCCTGGCGCGACCGCGTGGTACGATTTGAACAGTATCGTCGCGGGCGGCTCGACGTGGACGACGCATGGTGCGATTTTCAACATTACGCCGCCGACGAGCGGCACAGCGCCGACGGTTACGGCTTTTAGCATCAACAATGGGGCGGCATCTACGTCCACGCGTACGGTAAGCTTGAACAATACGTGTAGCGGATCGCCGACAGAGTATATGGCAAGTGAGAGCAGCAGTTTTTCTGGGGCGAGCTGGCTGCCGTACAGTCCAGCGCCCAGTTTCACGCTGAGCAGCGGCAATGGGACGAAAACGGTGTACTTTAAGGTACGAAATTCATTTGGCACGTCGAGTGCGGCGGCGGACACGATTACGCTCAATGAGAGCAGCTATCCGCCTCTGGTGGTTTTGCGGATGCGGGAGAAGATCAATTGGGCCAAAGGGGGTGTGGGGTCGGGGGTGGTAAGCGTGGCGGTGCCGACAGCTTTGACGAGTTTGGCGTCCTTTCTCCCGTCGTACAGTGAGGTCATGCGCATTTCTGCGGATGGCACGCAGTGGTTGCTCTGCCCGAGCGGTGAGTTTATCAAGGCTGATAAAAACTACACCAAGTTAGTGTACTTTTCAAAGAGTGGCGCGTCGTTCCGTAAGACGGTAATGCGCCTCGCTGGGGGGTATTTGTTCATTACGCGGACGCATGCGAATGCACTGAACCGCGAGTTTGGGTATCAGGTTACTTCAGCGGGGACGGCGGGGTGGCAACAAAAGACCGTGTATGTACGCGTGAATTTCAGTGGTGTACAGGGGGAAGGTACGCACACGATTACGTATAAGACCGTAGACGGCCTGGTTACCACAATTAAGTGATCTCACTGCCACGCAGGGTGGTTGCGCGCCGCTGCAAGCAGAGCAGGAGCAGCGCGGCGAGCACCGTTGGCAGGAACCCCTCAGGGACCGTTTCATAGCAGCCCATATCGACATGCTGGCCTTGAATGCGAGGCTGGTGGTCTAAGTCCCAGGGGAGGGCGGCGGCGGTGTCATCGCCTGCTTCAAGGCAGGGCGAATGTGCCTGAAGATGAAAGTTACCGGCGAGGCTGTTGACGAAGAGGGGCGGATTAGTGATGTTGCCTAGGCCGGTGAGGGCGATTGGTGTGCAGGAGTAATGGGCTTTGAGACCGCTGGTATTTACTTCGGGGGAGGAGTTTTCATAGACGATGCTGTTGGTCAGCCCGCCGCCACCGATCCCGCCAGGATTGCCGTGATTGCGGGCAATGGTACAGTTGACGAGGGAACAGGCGGAGGCGCCGCCGAAGCCTTGGGCGGCCTCGTTATAGGCGAGGAGGCAGTTGTACAGGCGGGCGGCCGCGGCGCCGCCGGCGAAGTTGCTGTTACTGCTGATATTAGCGATAAAGCGGCAACGCTGGTAGGTACCGCCGCTGGCGCCGCCATGACCAAGTAGGCTGACGTTGCTCGCGATGAGGGAATCGAAGGCGAACGTATTCAACGTGCCCGCGGCGGTGCTAGCGCGGTTCGCGGTGACGATGCAGTTACTTATGAAGCTGGCATCGGCGCCGCCCCCTGCCAGGGATTCATTTTCGCTGATGAGGCAGTTTTGCGCGGTAACAGAGTAGCATCCGCCACCGCCACTGGCGGGGCTGTTTTGGCCGCGGGCGAAATTGCCGGTGAGGATGCAGTCTGCGAGGTCACTGAAGGCCGCGCCGCCACCAAAACCGACTGAGCCGGTGTTGGCAGTATTTTTGATAATGCGGCAGTTGCGGACGGTGCCGTAGTAGACGCCTCCGCCGCGTGCGGCGCCGCGGTTGTGTGCAAGTACGCAGTGACGAATCAGCGGGTTGGTGCTGGCACATTCTATGCCCGCGCCGAACCCGCTGTAGAAGAAATTGCTGACCGTGAAGGCAACGAAGGTACCGTTGTTGCTGCCGAGGTACACGCCGCCGATATAGGTGAAGGGCCTGGGGGTGATGACCGTCCATGCAGCACCGAAAGCGCCGCTGACAGTGAGCTGGTTGGTAATAATGAGCCTGGCGGCAAGGCGATAGATGCCGCTGTAGACCAGGACGAGATCGTTTGGCATAGCGAGGTCTACCGCTGATTGAATGTTCGTGGCGGCGCCGGCCCAGCCATTCGTAAATGGTGGGATGTGGGCACCGTGTAAGGCGACGTAGCGAGTTGTTGCGGAGAGTGGCAGCACTGCGAGCAGGCAGAAGAAGACGTAGCGTTTCATGAGCGCCCTCGATCTGAGGGAGAAGTAGACCGCGCTCTCGAAGCAGAGAGCGTGGAGAGATCACCTTGTTTATGAACAGGATAGCATGTTTCAGGCAGTGAGAACAACTATCGAGGCGCGTGTCTGCCTGTGGACTGAATTACGAGAAGGGCCGAGCATGGCACCCGACAGGCTTCCCGCGGTAGGACGAGAACGCGCGCAGCACTGCGGTACTCAATTTTAAGGAGGCGCGTGACAGTGCGTGGAAGCTGAATATGGTATAATCACAGTCCATGCATGAAGCTTAGGATGACGTACAACGGCACTGATATGAAGTGGCAAGAAGCCTTAGCCGCGTGGTTTACGCAGCATACGGAAGAGGGTGTCGCTCTCTTACGTGACTTAGTGCGCCAGGACACGGTGAATCCGCCTGGCAACGAATACCGCGCCGCGGAAGTGGTGACGGGGTATCTGCAGCGCTACGGGATTCCCTCCACGTGCTACGAAGGTGCTCCGGGGCGAACCAACGTGCTCGCGCGCATTGGAGATGGTGCTCCTGTGGTGTTCGTGCCGGCGCACACGGATGTCGTGCCAGTGGGTGACGGTTGGACACACGATCCGTTCGATCCTGTCGTACGTGATGGTTTTATCTACGGGCGCGGGGTAGCAGACGACAAGGGGCCGCTGACCTCGCTGCTGATGCTGGCGGCATTTTTGAAGCAGTACGAGGGGGCGTTTCGCGGTACGTTGCTTGCAGGGGCAGTAGCAGATGAGGAGTGCGGGTCGACTTATGGACTTGGGTACCTTCTGGAGCAGAAGTTAGTCTCGGCCGATTATGCCATTGTGCCTGATACGGGCGCTTCGATATATCGCGTTTCATGTGGCGAGAAGGGGTTGTTGCACGTAGAAGTGACGTTCACCGGCGCGCAGGCGCACGGCTCGACGCCGGAACAGGGATGCAATGCCGCCTGGGCGGCGTGGGAGTTTCTGGCGGCGCTGCGGGCAGAGTTCGGCGACCAGATCGGGTACTGCCCTGCGAGTGCGCATGCGTGGTTCACTCCAACCAGCATCAATCTTGCCCAGGTGCAAGGCGGGGAGGTGTACAACATTGTTCCTGGTCAGTGTCGCGTGCGCTTGGATATTCGCTATGTTCCGGGCGAAACGCAGGAGGCTTGGTTGGCACGCCTGCGTGGCTACGCCCAGCAGGTGCGCGACCGCCAGCAGTGCCGTGGGTTCGACGTGCGTGTGGCGGCGCACATGCCTCCTTATGTTGTCGAAGCTGACAGCCCGCTCATCACCGCAGTGGACAAAGCCGTGCGGGCTTTCACTGGGCGCCGGATTGAGTGCGTAGGGATGAGTGGTACGACCGTATGCAAGCAACTTATCCAGCACGGGATTCCTGCAATCGGGTGGTCGCAGGACTCCCAGCACCAGGCGCACATGGCCAATGAACGACTGGCTTTGTCAGAGTTGCGTACATTTGGCGTCGTCCTTGGCTTAGCATTTCTCGCTCTGGGTAACAATCTCGAGGCCATTCGCGATGGCTGCACGTCCGAATATTCTGGTGATTCTCACTGACCAGCAGCGCTACGACTCGATCAGCGCGCTCGGCAATTCGATTATTCGTACACCGCACTATGACCGCGTTGTTCGCGAGGGTACGACGTTCACTGAAGCGTACACGCCCTCTCCTGAATGTGTGCCTGCGCGGTGTTCCTTTACGATGGGGCAGTACCCCGCCCGCACCGGCTGTTACGCGAACGGGTATGACTGGCCTTTTGAGCAGAAAGAAACTCTGATGGCCGCTCTGGCGCGCACCGGTTATTACACGCATGGCGTCGGCAAGATGCATTTTGAGCCGGCAGCAACTGCGCATGAACTTCACGGCTTTCACGCGCGTGAACGCCAAGAGGAAATTGTCAAGCGCCCGGAGCATGATGACTATCTCCAGTATCTGTGGGCTCACGGGTACACCCATATTACTGACCCGCATGGTGTGCGTGGGGAGATGTACTACATACCGCAGCCCGCGCAAATGCCGGCCGCGCTGCACCCAACGCAATGGGTGGGTGATCGTGCTGAGGCGTTTCTGCGTGCGCGTAAGCGCGGTGACGGTCCGTGGTTTCTGTTCGTCTCGTTCGTCCATCCGCATCCGCCGTTCTGCCCACCTGCGCCGTGGCACAAGCTCTATCGCGATTTGGACGTGCCGCTGCCGTTCATTCCACCGGACGCGCAACGCCTCTGGCTTTTCGTCAACCATGCGCAGAATCGCACCAAGCGGCGCGATCGTGGCATGGACTTGAATCTGCTGCGCGTGCAGCGCGCCTATTACTACGCTTGCGTTTCTTTTATTGATTACCAAATTGGGCGGATGCTGGCAGCGCTGGAAGAAACAGGCGCTTTGGATGACACGATGATTGTGTGCACGACGGATCATGGTGAGCTGCTCGGGGACTACGGTTGTTATGGAAAGCGGAGTTATCATGATCCGGTGACACGGATTCCGTTGGTTATTCGTTATCCGCGCCTATTCGAGCCCGGCGCGCGCTGTCGCACGCCTGCTTCGTTGCTTGATGTGACTGCAACCATTCTCGAGCTAGCTGGCGCATCTTTCGCCACGCATAGTTGCGACGGCGTCTCGCTTTGCGCGCTTGCGGGTGGCGCGTATGCGGATCGCACGGTCTTCGCGCAGCTCAACCAAGCTGGTGATGGGATCTATATGGCTGTGAATCGTGAGTGGAAATATGTGTACAGCGCACCTGACCAGCGCGAACTTCTTTTTGACCGCGTGCGCGACCCCTACGACACGATTGACTGCGCGGGGCAATGGCAACGCAGCCTGCCATGGAAAAAGGCGCAGGAAGAGCTACGTGCGTCGCTGCTTGCCTTTCTTCGTGAGGCAGGTGAAACGGATGCACTCGATGGTGACCACTGGCGTGTGTACCCGAAGAAAACAATGCCCGACAACCCTGACGCAGGTCTACTTTACCAGGATCATCCCTGGGCGGAGCAGTTCATCCCCGGCTATTCGCGTCACGAACGTCCATTTGCGTCATAACACGCCTACCACACTTACGCATTATGCCACGCATTCATCCATTAGCCGTCGTTGATCCGCACGCGGAAGTGGCCGATGATGTGGAGATCGGGCCGTTCTGTATCATTGGGCCGCATGTGAAAATTGGCCCGCAAACGCGCCTGATTGGCCAGTGCTACATTACAGGGCATACCACCATCGGAGCGCGCAACGTAATTTACCCGAACGTGTGCATTGGGGCTGAGCCGCAAGATTTCGCTTTTGATCCTGCAACAATTTCGTATGTGCACATTGGAGACGAGAACGTCTTCCGTGAGGGGGTGACGATTCATGCTGGCACGAAGCCTGAATCTGCGACAATTATCGGCAATCGTAATTTTCTGATGGTGAATTCGCACATTGGACATAACTGCCGGATCGGGAATGAGGTGATCATGGCCAATTGCGCGCTGATGGCGGGGTACGTGGAGGTGCAAGACGGATGCTTCATCTCAGGCCTGACAGCAGCGCGGCAGTTTTGTCGAATTGGGCGTTTAGCGATGATGTGGGGCCTCTCAGCTATTTCTAAGGATCTGCCGCCGTTTATGATAGTGAACGGGCGGAACGGGGATGTAGCAGGTGTAAACGTCGTGGCGTTACGGCGGCGCAAGTATCCGCCAGCGACCATCAACGCGCTGCGGAAGGTGCATACGATTTTTTTCCGCAGGGGGCGGAGCGTGAGCACAGCTTTGGAAATGATTCGCAAGGAAGTGCCACAGTTACCCGAAGTAGAGGAATTTATTCGGTTTGTCGAGAGCAGTGAGCGCGGGGTGTTGTTGGGGCGCGATGCGCGGGCCAAACGCCTGGCGGGGGAGCGCGATACGACAGACGAGGGGTAAAAGCGTGGGGCGGTGTTTTTGTTGCCAGCGCGACGTGGCTTAGCGGCGGGGGCAAGGCAGTCAGAGAGCAGACACGCTAGTCTGCGTGGGGGAGGAGTGTATGAGCTTGGCCATTTACCTCGTTACCTGGGTGGGTGGAAGCGTGAGGAGAACATGATCGTGCGTGCTATCCTCCAGGGATTGCGCGTGTGGCGAGGCTGAGACAAGCTGCGTGCTAGGCGAGGGTGAGAATGCGTATTGTTACGCGGTTCGGCGAGGGCGGGCGTATCACAGGCAGAAGGAAGCGTTGCTTTCCGTGCTGTGGGATGCGCGTGGGTGGGAGATTGAAATTTGGCCGAAAATGCGGTAAAATTTTTTTAAGCAGGAAAGGTAGGTGATGACGACAACAAGAAGGACACGTGTTGAACGATGGAACGAGTGAGCCGTACCAGCGAGAGGCGGCGGCCATGCCGGCGCCGTATGGGCTGTACGATACGGCATACGATCATGATAGTTGCGGAGTTGGGTTTGTTGCCGATCTGAGCGGGGAGCCGCAGCACGAGCTAATTGAAGCGGCACTGCAAGTATTGGTGAATTTGGAGCATCGCGGAGCGATCGGGGGCGATGCTGCGACGGGTGACGGGGCGGGGATTTTATTGCAGATGCCGGACGCGTTTTTGCGCGGGGAGTGTGCGGGGATAGGGATACGGCTGCCGGAGCGTGGGCGTTACGGGGCGGGGTTAGTGTTTTTGCCGCGGGAGGCGGGGCGGGCGGAGGTATGTCGCAAGATTTTCGAGCAGGTAGTTGAGGAAGAGGGGTGTGAGGTGTTAGGGTGGCGGGTGGTGCCGATGGAGGCGGGCGGGCTGGGGGTGTTGTCGCGGGCGACGCAGCCGACGATGGAGCAGTTGTTTGTGGGGTGTGGGAGGCGGACGGTGGAGGAATTTGCGCGTCGGCTGTACATCATTCGGCGGCGGGTAGAGAACGCGGTGGCGGCGCGGCGGGATGGCGATTACAGTCAGTTTTATGTACCGAGCTTATCGCCGCACACAATTGTGTACAAGGGGATGCTCACGGGGACGCAGTTGCAGCAATTTTTCCCTGAATTTCATGATGCGCGGTTTGCGGCGGCGTTTGCGGTGGTACATCAGCGCTTTAGCACGAACACGTTGCCGACGTGGAGTTTGGCCCAGCCATTCCGCTATGTAGCCCACAACGGTGAGATCAACACGCTGCGCGGAAATGTGAACCGGATGCACGCGCTGGAGGCACAGTTTGCTTCACCATTGTTTGGGGAAGACATAGAAAAGATCAAGCCGGTGATTGTAGAAGGGGGGAGCGATTCGGCGATGTTTGACAATGCGCTGGAATTACTGATCATGGCGGGGCGCTCGCTGCCTCATGCGGCGATGATGATGGTACCGGAGGCGTGGGGCCCGAAGTACACGATGAGTGAGGACAAGCGCGCGTTTTACGAGTACCACGCGGCGATTATGGAGCCATGGGACGGGCCGGCGGCGATGGTGATTACTGATGGACGCTACATTGGCGCGTTGTTGGACCGGAATGGGTTGCGGCCAGCGCGGTACACGATAACGCGGGACGGGCTGATTGTGATGGCCTCGGAGACTGGGGTAATCGAGATGGAGGGGGCGCGGATTCAGAAGCGCGGGCGGTTGCAGCCGGGGAAGATGTTCTTGGTGGACATGGTGCAGCGGCGGGTAGTTTCGGACAGCGAGATTAAGGGACAGATATCGCGGCAGAAGCCGTACCGGCGCTGGGTACGCGATAATGTGATCCACTTGCGGGGATTGTTTGCGCCGTCGGAGTTACCGGTGCCGTCACCGGCGGAGCTGTTGCAGTGGCAGCATGCGTTTGGATATACGGAAGAAGAGCTGAAAATGATTTTAGCGCCGATGGCGTCGCAGGGGCAAGAGCCAGTGGGATCGATGGGCAATGATGCAGCGTTGGCGGTGTTGTCGAATAAGCCACGGCTGCTTTTTGACTACTTCAAGCAATTGTTTGCGCAGGTAACGAACCCGCCGATTGATCCTTTGCGGGAGGAGTTGGTGATGTCGTTGATGAGCTTTATCGGGCGGGTGGGGAACATTTTGGAGGAGAAGCCGGAGCATTGTCGGCAGCTAAAGTTGCCCCATCCGATTTTGATGCCGGCGGATGTGGATCGGTTGCGGGGAAGCAAGCATCCGGGGTTGGTGGTGCGGGAGTTGGAGATGCTTTTTCCGGCGGGGGGTGGGGGCGAGGAGCTGGCGGCGGCACTGAATGCGCTGTTTAAGGAGGCGGAAGAATGTGTGCGCGCGGGGGCGACGATTTTGATTTTGAGTGACCGTAACGTGTCTGCGAAGCGCGCGCCAATACCAGCGTTGCTGGCGGTATCGGGATTGCATCACTATTTGATCCGCAAGGGGCTGCGGACGTTGTGTGGGCTGGTAGTGGAGACAGGAGAGGCGCGGGAAGTAAATCATTTTTGTTTGCTGATTAGCTACGGGGCGAGTGCGATCTGCCCCTATGTGGCGTTAGCGACGGTGCGGTCGTTGGCGGAGCAGGGGTTGTTGGAGCACCCGATGACAGCGGACGAGGCAGTGGATGCATATGTGACGGCGGTGAAAAAGGGGATTTTGAAGACGCTAAGCCGGATGGGTATTTCGACGGTGCGCAGCTATCGCGGGGCGCAGATTTTCGAAGCGATTGGGCTTGCGAAGGAAGTGACGGAGATGTATTTTGCGCGGACGGCGTCGCGGATTGGGGGTGTTGGGTTAGATGTGATTGCGCGGGAAGCAAACATGCGCCATGCGGGCGCCTTTCCGAAGGTGGGGGCGCCGTCGGTGTTGCTGCCGGTGGGGGGTGAGTATCACGAGCGGGTGGAGGGCGAGCGGCACTTGTTTACGCCGGAGGCGATTTACTTATTACAACTGGCGACACGGACGAACGACTACAGCGTCTATCAGCGGTATGCGCGGTGTATTGATGATCAGTCGGAGGCCCGTGTGACGCTGCGGAGTTTGCTACGGTTCAGGCCGGGGACGCCCGTGCCGGTGGAGGAAGTGGAGCCGGTGGAGGCGATTACGCGGCGGTTCGTGACTGCGGCGATGTCCTACGGTTCGATTAGCAAGGAGGCGCATGAAGCGATTGCGATTGCGTTGAATCGGATTGGGGGGCGAAGCAACTCGGGCGAAGGGGGCGAAGATCCGGAGCGGTATATTCCGCTACCAAATGGGGATTTGCGCGTATCGCGGATCAAGCAGGTGGCGTCGGCGCGGTTTGGTGTGACGATTGAGTACTTGATTAACGCGGATGAGTTGCAGATAAAGATTGCGCAAGGAGCGAAGCCAGGGGAGGGGGGACAATTGCCGGGTCACAAGGTGAGTGAAGACATAGCGCGGGTGCGGCACACGACGCCGGGGGTGACCTTGATTTCTCCGCCGCCGCATCATGACATTTATTCAATTGAGGACCTTGCGCAGCTTATTTACGATTTAAAGATGGCCAATCCGCGGGCGAAGGTGTCGGTGAAGCTAGTGTCCGAAGTAGGTGTCGGCACGATTGCTGCGGGTGTGGCGAAAGCGAAAGCGGATTTGGTGTTGATTGCTGGCTACGATGGAGGGACGGGAGCATCGCCGCTGACGTCGATTAAGCATTGCGGGCTACCGTGGGAGCTCGGGTTAGTGGAGACGCAGCATGCATTGATTGCGAATCATTTGCGCGATCGGATAGTGGTGCAAGCAGATGGGCAGATGCGGACGGGGCGGGACGTTGTGATTGCGGCATTGCTGGGCGCGGAGGAATACGGTTTTGGGACGGTGATTTTGGTGACGCTGGGGTGTATATTGATGCGGAAATGCCATTTGAACACGTGTCCGGTGGGGGTGGCGACGCAGGATCCAGTGTTACGGTCGCGTTTTACGGGGAGTCCGGACTATGTGGAGCGCTACCTGCGCTTTGTGGCGCGGGACGTGCGCGAGCACATGGCGCGGTTAGGGTTCCGCACAATGGATGAGATGATTGGGCGGGTAGAGATGCTTGATTTCGAGCCGGCGGTGGAGCACTGGAAAGCGAGGGGGGTGGATTTGCGGCCATTACTGGCGCCGCCGCCAGGGAATGGCATGGTACGGCGGTGTGTGCGCGGGCAGGAACACGAGGTCAACAAGTCGCTGGATGTAGAGTTAATTCAGCTGGCCGCGCCGGCGTTTGAGGATCCGCCACGGGCGGTAGCGCAGAGTTTACGGATTCGGAATGTGCATCGGACGGTGGGGGCGATGTTAAGTGGTGAAGTAACGCGGCGTTGGGGGGCGCGTGGGTTGCCACGCGATACGATACGGTTTACGTTTACTGGGTCGGCGGGGCAAAGTTTTGGTGCGTTTCTTGCGCCGGGGATCACGTTGCGATTGGAAGGGGACGCGAATGACTATGTGGGCAAGGGTCTTTCTGGCGGGACGATCATCGTGGTACCGCCGCGAGATGCGCACTTTGTGGCGCATGAGAACATCATAGTGGGTAACGTGGTGTTGTACGGGGCGACATCGGGAGAGTTGTACGTGTGTGGGATGGCAGGGGAGCGTTTTGCGGTACGGAACAGTGGGGCCATTGCGGTAGTTGAGGGTGTGGGTGATCACGGTTGTGAATACATGACGGGAGGGCGGGTGGTGGTATTGGGGCAGACCGGTGTTAATTTTGCGGCGGGGATGAGTGGAGGAATAGCGTACGTGTATGATGAAAACGAGCTGTTTGGCACGCGCTGCAATTTAGATATGGTTGATTTAGAAACTGTGTGGACGGAAGCGGACCAGCGCGAATTGCATGCGCTGATTACGCAGCATTTAATGTACACGGGGAGTGCACGTGCGCAGTACATACTGGACAATTGGGAGACGTGTTACCCCTTATTTGTGAAGGTGATGCCGATGGACTACAAGCGCGTGCTGGAACGAATGCGGGTGCAGGAGCATACAGATAACGAAGCGGTGCCGGCGACGGAGGAGGTTTTCCGTGGGTAAGCCAACAGGGTTCATGGAATATACGCGTGTTGATCCGCCGAAGGAGCCGGTAGCGGAGCGCCTGCAGCATTATCACGAGTTTGAGAAGCTGCTTCCAGAGGCGGAACTGCGGCGGCAGGCGGCACGTTGCATGGATTGCGGGATACCGTTCTGTCACATGTATGGCTGTCCGGTGATCAATTTGATTCCGGATTGGAACGACATGGTGTATCGGGGGCAGTGGCGGAAGGCGTTAGAGTTGTTGCATGCGACGAATAATTTGCCGGAGATCACGGGGCGGGTGTGTCCGGCGCCATGCGAGCCGGCGTGCACGCTGTCAATTAATCAGCCGGCGGTGACAATCAAGCATATTGAGTTAGAGATAATTGAGCGAGGGTTTCGGGAGGGGTGGGTGGTGCCGCAGAAGGCGCCGGTGCGCACACACAAGCGAGTAGCGGTGATAGGATCGGGGCCGGCGGGGCTGGCAGCGGCGCAGCAATTGGCGCGGCGGGGGCACACAGTAGTGTTGTTTGAGCGTGACGACCGTGTGGGCGGCCTGTTGCGCTACGGGATTCCGGATTTTAAGTTAGAGAAATGGGTGTTGGACCGGCGGATGGAGCAACTGGCGGCGGAGGGGGTGGTGTTTGAGCCGAATGTGAACGCGGGCGTAGATATTACGCCAGCGGAGTTACGGCGGCGATTTGATGCGGTGTTGTTAGCAACGGGGGCGGGGGTGCCGCGCGATTTGCGGGTACCGGGGCGGGAGTTGGCTGGGGTGCATTTTGCGATGGAGTTTTTGACGCAGAACAACCGACGGATTGCGGGCGACACGATTGATCCTGTGCGGATGATTACAGCGAAAGGGAAGCACGTGGTAGTGATTGGTGGGGGAGACACTGGGTCAGATTGCATAGGTACGTCGTTGCGGCAGGGGGCGGTCAAGGTGACGCAGTTGGAGCTCTTGCCGAAGCCGCCGGAGCAGCGAAGTGAGCGGAATCCGTGGCCGGAGTGGCCTTGGGTGCTGCGGACGTCGACGTCGCACGAGGAGGGCTGCGAGCGGATGTGGAGCGTGGATACGAAGGAGTTGCTGGGGGATGGGACGCGCGTGACGGGGCTACGCGCAGTGCGGTTGGAATGGAGCGATCCAGATGCGCAGGGGCGGCGTACGTACAGAGAAATAGCAGGATCAGAGTTTGTGTTGAAGGCGGATTTAGTATTGTTGGCGATGGGGTTTGTGCATGTGGAGCACGGACCTCTGGTACGGGAGTGGGAGCTGGCTTTAGATTCGCGTGGGAATATAGCGGTCGATCGGTCGTACATGACGTCGTTGGCGGGGGTCTTTGCTGCGGGCGACAGCATGATGGGGGCATCGCTGGTGGTACGCGCAATCAATCACGGGCGCCGCGCGGCTGCGGCGATTGACGCGTACTTGCAGCAAATCTAGCCTGGGCACTTCAGCGTAGTTGGCCTAGTCGTGGAAAGCAGTAGCAGCGCGGAACGGGGGAATTATTCCCTGGCGAAGGCAGCGACACGGGCGTCTGTGTCGTTCGTCAGGCGCGCGAGAAGAGCACGGGCTGCCTGATTTGTTTCCATGCGCAGGCGGAATGCAAGGAAGCGCCGTGTATCTCTATCCTGCTCGCGCACAACTGGCGCGAGGAGGTGAGTGGTACGGGGAAGAGAAGCGAGGCAATCAATGGCTGCCGCGCGCGCCGTGAACGAGGTGCTGCGCAGAGAGGGCTGAACGTCGGCTAGTTTGGCCGAGAGTTGACCTGGTAAGCGCCAGAGGGTGAGGACGAGCATTGCTTCTGAGGAGATCGTGTTAATGGTAAACAGAATGGAAGAGGGTTGCTCCCAATTCCAACGGCAGGTATCGCGATCGCGGTTGCGGTTGGCGCGTAGGGCACGCCGCAACGTGGCGGCGCGCTGATCGGCGGACATTCGGAGGTTATAGACGGCGCGATACACAGGTTTATCCCAGAGGAACGCGTAGGGATGCTGGCAGAGTAATTCAAGTGGTTGCAACGCCTGCGGCGCGCGAGAATGATCGAGGAGCACAGCGGCCGTGGTGAGGGCTTCCAGGGTCGTCCGCACGTCGAAGATCGTGTTGTTTCCAGCGGAGCGGTGTGGGAAGTCTAGGTCGGGAGCAGCTCCTGAGGGAGAAGGTGTGGCGCCCTGTAGATCTGGAAAAAGCTCTGGCCGAGCACGTACGGCAAACGCCCAAGCTGGTGTGAGGGGTTCGAGGCTACGCACATAGATAACGGGGGGAAGTGTGTGGAGTAAGCGCGTGATTTCTGCTGCGATCAACTCGTACACAGCAGGGTAGCGTGCGCGGTAGAGAGCCACGCAGGCAGCGGGCGTTAGGCGAAAGTGGTCGCGAATTACGCTGTCAGCAGTAGGGTCATGAGTGCGCAGAGTAGCGAGCGCATGCAAGGCGTAGCCACGTGCAATATCAAGACTTTTTGGGTTGACCGTAGCGATTGTACCAGCTTCGAACTCGTCACATCGTTGCAAGATGGCAGCGAGGGCGCGTACGCTGCGCTGATCGGGCAATTGAGCGAGGCGTATGGCATACTGCCGGAGTTCACTTGGAGAGAGAGCCAGGCGAGCGGCGTGCTCATACCGCTCGATTTCAGCCAGCTGGTCAGGGGAGAGAGCTGGCGCTGGGATGGCGCAGAGTACGGCGAGGAGTGCGCCAAGGAGTGATCGCCAGCGGGGGAATGGGCGGGAGGTCATGGGGCGCTGGGCGAAGAGGAAAGCAGGATGGTGCGCATGGAGGCGTGGGTGAGGCGGTGGTTGGCATCGAGCAAGGCGGGGTACGTGTCTGGGGGAAAGACAGCAGGGCGTAGGCGGAGGTCCTGGGTCATGGGGAGGAGGTTGGTAGCACTGCAATGCCACTTGGCACTGCAGCGGACGAAGCCAGTTTGTTGGGGGGCGTACCATGTGTACGTGGGCGGAAGTAACTCAGCGTGAGCGAAGGAAGTGGGCAGGTGTACGTGGGTGGTGATGGTTATTTCGTTGTCGCTGTCCCAGTAATACGGAGTTGAGCGTGTATCAGCCCGCAGGCCGGGCAAGCTGATTAAGCCGGCAGGCAAGGTGCCGTACAAACTTGTGCCGTCACGTACCAAGTAGCGTGGCACGTGGACAGTAAATTCCTCGACGCCCGGGTAGCGCTCGTGCTGGGTGTGGAGCGGGCCGATGGCGCGGGCGGCTTGAGAGATGTTAGCGACGAGTTCCAGGTAATGGCGACGGCGCTGTTCGGGCGTCATCTCAGTGTACTGTTTGCGAAACGCGCCGAACGAGGTGCCGTAGTAGACGCGCCGATACGTGAGGCGCGCGTCGCCTTGCTCGTCGACGGAGAGGTCGTAGAACAGTTCGGTGTGAGAGCGGCAGCGGCGGGGTGCGCGCACGCGAGTAAGCGTACCGGCCGGCAAGAGCAGCGCGGGCCGGCCATCATGACGTGTGACACCTAATTCGGCGTATTGGTCGGTGTCATTTAAGTACCACGTTTCGGCGCCACACAGGACGCGGACGAGGACGGTGGGGAACACGTGACGTTGCGGGCAGAGGAGGCGTGGGTTGTTTGGCCGGGTGAGGCGTGGCTCACTTGAGGCCAGGACGAATTCAGCTGTAACGCCGATGGCGCGAAGCATAGAGAGGTAAAGGATCGCGCGGTCTGCGCTATGACCATAGCCATCATGGAGGGTGCGATCGGCGGGGGAGAGGGAGGTGAGTGGCATGGCAGGGAAGGGAGGCCCGGCGGCACGGATGTGTGTGGCGATGAAATCACGCACCGCGCGGATTTTGGCGCGGCGACACGCGAGCCCCGCGGTGAGGGCTTGTGCGCGGGCGATCGCAGCGGTTTGCCCCTCGGTAGCACGGAGCAACGCGGCGTGCACTTCCGCTGCGTAGCGCTTCCAGGTACCGCAGGAGGCCACGACACCTGGGGCGAACATCCAGAGCGGGGGCTGATTTGGTTCTGGAGTGATTGGCGGTTGATTGGTCATTTCCCAGGTGTACTCGATGACAGCGTGGTTGCTGGCGATGGTTTCCATGACCTGGCCGCCGGGGGTGAAACAACGTGTGAAAGGCAACTCGAGCGGGACGCGGCAGCGCACACGCTTACGCTGGATCGGATCGAACGTGCGGAAGAGTGCGTAAAGGTCGCATGAGGGCCGGTGGCGCTGTGTGCGCTCCACGCAATACTCGATCGTACTGCCGATTTCCACGCCGGGCAAATTTACGACGAGGATTTTCTCGCCTGGGTAGCGCGGGGCCCTCCCTACCCATGGGGCGTCCATGTAGTTGATTTCATTGGTGCTGGCAGTGAAGAGGCGGCCATCGGGCGTTGTCACGCGGGCGTAGTGGAGGGTGACCGTGTCCCACACAGGATTGAAGGGAACTTTCAATTCGGCATGTTGTTTCTTACCGGCGTAGGTGAGGATCTGCTTTTTGACGCGTGTGAGGACACGTTGGGTGTGCGCATCATGGACTTCATACAGTTCATCGGCGTCGTGAATAACGACGTCTCCGCGAGATGGGTCGGCCTCGCGCGCGAAAATAGCGCGTTTGCGGCGGTCGAACTCGATTGAGCGTAGAGCGTCTTTCAAGGCACGGTAGTCCTGAGGCGAGAACTCGACCAGGCGGAGTTGCTGGAGGGCGTGCGCATGGAGAACGCCGTCACGTACGGTCATCTGAGCCTGCCACACGAGGGAGGACGAGATGATGGCTTCGATGTGGGGGAGCGTGTGGACCGGCCCGGCCGCGCCATCCATGGTCAAACGGATATTCTCGGAGACGCCGCAGGCGTACTTTGTTTCGAGGGGATACTTGCGCTCGTCCAGACCGGTTGCGCCAATGACGAAGTTGATCAGGCCGACGGAGGTGCCGAACCACAGAGGCGGCAACATGACGACTTGGGGGCCGACGATGGGGAATTCACGGGCTTCGTAGGTTAGGTGGACATGGAGGGGCTTGCTCATGTCGCGCAGTTCTCGTGGCGTGATTTCGCACGCGAGGATGCGTGCGCCAGGCACGACACGTTTGACGAGACCTTCAAACATGTGGCGGCGTTCTATTGGTTTCATGCGCACCAGGGCGCTGCGGTACGCGTTGTCGTTAATACCGTCAAAGGAAAGCCGGGTTTGGGCGCGCAGCGTACCGTCGCGAGAAAGCTCCCCGGTCGTTTTGATGCGCATCATATTGGCCTCGGCTGGTATGATTGGGGAGACGCGTAAACAGTCGCCCGCGGGCTTCGCAACTAAATAACTCCGATCACATAAGTACGCAGGGAGAAGTTCTTTGGTGGTTTCGTCGGTAGGATCCATGAGTGTGTACGAGCCGTCGGCTTCTTCCACAGCGACGACGGCGTGATTAAAGAAGGGCTGAGGCACCTCAGGATCTTTCTTGGGACCGATGTACATGAGGACAGGGTAGGCTTTGAAGCCAGCGAGGCGGAGCAAGGCAACTAGTAATGCGCCTTTGTCGCGACAGACACCGTATTTATTTTCGAAGGTGACGCAGACATCGTGGGGTTCGTAGCCGGGAGCTTCAGTTTCGGTGGTGATACCCATGTAGCGAATGTTTTGAGAGACGTAGTAGAAGAGGGCTTCGAGGCGGGCGCGGTCGTTTGTCAGGCCGGCGGTGAGTTCGGCGACGAAGTTGCTCATTGCGGGGGTGGTGGCGGCGAGGCGTGGAGCACAGAGGGCGTGATACCAGCGGGAGACCGTGGCCCAATCAGGAATGGTACTTACGAGCAAACGTTGTACGACGGTGTGGAGCGCGGGCATGTTTGGTTCTGGAAACATTCGGGGCACATTGCGTACTTTCCAGAGGTAGAAGTTAGTGCCGCCAGCCGAGTGCATGCTTGCGACGACGGTATTGGACACAGGGGCCTTAATCACGAGGTGAACGAGGGGACGGCTGGTGGGCCCCCAAATTTCGTAGGTGCTATGGAGGATTGGTGAAGTGAGTTCGAAGAGGGTGTAATCACTGAAGGTGTCGGGCATGCGGGCTTTGGTGGTAATACGACGCACGACGTAGCGGCACAAGTCACCTGGTTCGAGCCCGGGGATGCTGACATGGAGGACTTTGCTCTGGGGGTCGAAAATATTTTTGTTCATCTGTGCATCATCTATGGTGATGCGACTTTGGGCGCTGAGATTGACAGGGATGATGCGGCCGTCTGGTTTGAGGAGTTCCACGAGCTCCACCATGGCGGTGCCGTAGCTGACATTAAAATGAATGGAGAGTGTGCGATTATCGCGCGCGCCTTTATCGGTGAGGACTTTCACACAAGTGTCGGCGAGGCTTTCCCAGGTTCCGTTCGCGGCGTAGATGATGCGGGTGTGGTCGTCGACAAGGACGTCATCGGCGTCAGGGAAGGCAGCGCGGGTAATGTGAGCGCTCGTACGTTGCAAGGATGCGCGGTCGAGCAGGCCGATGGAGGGGGTGCTAAGGGCAAGGTGGGCTCCCAAGAGCACCGCGACGAGCACGCTCACGGCGTGCTTAGATGCAGTCTTCATAGCGAAGCCTCGTGGTTACGCGTTCATTATACTGATTCTGCCTTGCACAGGTAAAGGAGAGGCGGCCGGCAGGCGAGAGATGTAGCGATGCAGCGGGAGGGAGAGGAACGCGTGCTGATTGTGTGACGGAGCGGCGATTTTTGCGCAAAACTTGCTCGGGAAAGTGTTGCATGGAGAGCTTTCAACAATTGATGGTTTTGACGTGAGTGATGCGGAGATGGGGGGACGAACATTGCGGCGGAAGCGATCAAGCGACAAAAAGAGGAGATTGCAGATGACAAAAAATGTCGTTTGAGACGGCGAGGTGTTGAGGTAGGTAGTGCGAAAGCGACGCGGGCAACGGGCTGGTTCCTGCAAAGGCTTCAGTCAACGAAAAATGTCGTTTGCAATCGGCAAAAAGTGTCGATTGAAGAGCGGGTAGTGGCGGCGTATGGAGTTCAGATGAACCTGGCTGGGGAGTGGAACAAATGTTCTTTGGCCAGCAAATTGGAACGACGAAAAATGTCGTTTGCAGAGGAGCTGAAAGGCCGATTAAGAGGATACGAGAGGTGGTTGACAGCGATTTGATCGCGCGGGAGGGCAGGGCCGGCGCGTTACTGTTTTTTCTCCGGGGGGGGTAAGGGGATGTTGTCGAGCAAACCGCGGATCATCTTCACACCCGTGCCGAGTTCCTTGCGAATAGCTTCCGTAGGGAGTTTGTCGATGACATTTTGGAACAGGGCGCGCGGGTCGAGGCCGAGGAGGGGCATGAATTGGTCAAGTAAGGAGTTGTAGGGCAAGCCAATTTGTGGCTCTTTGAAAGTCCCGGTGATGGGGATGGGGAGGGGCAAATCGTAGTAGCGGCCGAGCTCGCCCGAGAAAGGCAGTTTATTATCGAGGAGATCGGTGATGCCTTTGGCGGTGAGGGCGAGATGCATCATCAGGTCGAGTTGCTGAGCGAAGGTGACGTTGCCACGGAGACTGATGCGCGCGAGTGGGCCCTGCAAGGCGACAGAGGTAAGATGGACGATGCCGGTGTGAATGGAGATGCGAGCGAGGGCATCGCCGACAGTATAATTCTCGAGGGCTTCGAGATGCAGGGCGCGACCGACGGCGGAGAGGACGGGGACGTTGACGAGGCGGCCATTTGTCATATCGGCGTTGAGTGAGCCGCGGAGGTTGCGGGAGAGACTTGGGAGACGGATGCCGCGACCGGCGAGTGTGAGCTCTGTGGCGAGCAGGCCGTCAATGGTATCGCGGCGGTCTGGGGTGAATGTATTGAAGATAGGTTGGAGGGGGAGGTTGGTGAGGGAGAGGGCGAGGCGATAAGCGTAGCCAGTGAGAGTGAGATCAGCGTCTGCGGAGAGGTCAATCCGGCCGCCATTGAGGCGGAGTTCTGGTGTACGGAGGGTGAGTTGGCCATTGTTGAGAGAGAGGTCGAGGTAGAGGGGGAGGAAGAGGAGCTCGCGGGCGCGGAGTTCTTCAATGCGTACGCGGACAGAGGCGTCACGGCCGTAGAGGGGGAGGGGTGGAGGTTCAGGTGCTGGGGTGGTGGTAGGCGGAGTGTGGGGGGGTGAAGATTCGCGGGGAGTGGGAGTGGGCTGAGGGGGTTTTGGGGGCATAAAGGTATCGAGCAACACGGTTGCATCGAATTGAGGGGAGGAGAGGGTAAGTGAGGTGGGAGCGTTGGTGGGCACGAGCATGACTTCGCCGTGGAGGCTGAGTTTGTTGTCGCTGAAGCGGGCGGGCTGGAGGTCGAGGGTACAGCGGGGGAGGCGAAGGAGGTCGGGGCGGAGTGCGGCGTGAAGATTGAGGCGCAGCTTATCCCAGTCTGAGGATGTGCGGCGGGCGGTGTTTTCGATGGCGAGGTCGAGGCCGATTTGTTGGGCTTTGCGGCTGGGGTCAGCTTTTTCGGTGAGAAGCTGGAGGGTAATATCGAGGCCTGCGAGGCGAGGGTTCTGTCTTTTTGGGTCGAGAAGTGGTTGGAGGACGGTGCTGGAGAGTTTAGCGATGGCGAGAGCAAGGCGATTTGTGCCGGTGGGCAAGTCATAGAAACCACCGAGAGCGATTTGGCCAGCGGGAATGTTGTCGTTAGCGATTTGGGCACTGGCGCGGTCTATGACGATGTGCTTGAACTGAGACAGGTTGGCGGCCCAATTGAGGGCGAGATCGAGGTCATTCCAGTGCGCCTGGTGGAGCTGGAGATTGAGGTCGCCGATAGAGAGGGAGCCACGCGCGGCGAGTGAGGAACCGAAATCGACAACATCGCAGGTGGCGCGGGCGGAGCAGACACCGGCATTGAAGCGAGAGGGGGTTGAGCGGAGGAAGGCGTTAAGTTGGGATAGATCAAAACGGTCGAGGACGAGCTCGAGGGAGGCTTTTTCGGAGGTAGCGCGGCGGGCAGCGGTTTTCCAGCAGAAGGTGACGGGTTGGAGGGTACGGGCGGTAAGCAACGTACGTTGGTGTTGGGCTGCGGTGATGAGGAGATCGGGGAGGGCGAGTTGGCCGAGACGGAGATCGAGAGTGGTGGAGGTGCGAGCGGTGAGGTCGAGCGGGGGCAAGAAAGAGCCATCGGGGGCACGCAGGCGGAGTTGTGTGAGGCGAGCGGAGAGCTGGGCGGTGAGGGTCTGGGCGTCGGCGCGAGCGAGGGTAGCGAGGGTCACATCGGCGCGAGTGTCACTGATGTCGAGCGGTGCGGAAGGCCCGAGCAGGGCCTGCCAGAACGGGCTGGCGTTAAGTTTTAACATGAGTTGATTGTTAATGAGCTGCTGGGCGACGTCAAGCGAGCCTGTGAGGGAGAGGAAGGCGAGGAGGTCGTTCTGCCAGCGCAGGGTGGCGTCACAGCGGCTCAATTCGAAGCGATCCACACCGCGCTGATGGAGGTCGATGGAGCAGAGCAGGGTGAGTGGCGTGACATCAAATTGATCGAGGCGACCGAGCAAATTAGAGGCAGTGCAAGAGAAAGTGAGGGAAGACGGGATGATGGTGTCTTCAAAGCGCGTATCGAGGCGCAAAGAGAGGGGGACGCGGGAGAGGAGGATGCGGTGGCCATCGGTGAAGGCGAGGGAAGCATCGAGGACAAGTGAGCCGCGGCGATGGGGGCCGATGCGCTGGGCGGTGAGAGAAAGGCCGGTGATATCGGCATGGGTTCCGGAGAGATCGAAGTAGGTGATGCGGGCATTGCGGACACGGAGTTCACCGATTGCGACGGGGACGGGGATATTGGGCAAGCGCGGGGGCGGGATGGGTTGTTCGGCACGTGGTGGGCGGGGTGGTGGGGTGGGGGGCTCGGCGGGTGCTTCTGGGGGGCGCGCGGCGAGACCGATGACGGGGCGGTCAATGATTATGCGATCAATGTGGAGGGGGGAGTCGAGGAGGGCGGGCAATGTATAACGGACATCGAGTGAGTGAACTTCGATTAGCACGTTGGTCGCGGCGTCGTCGGGCGAGATTTGCTGGATCCGCAGGCCTTCGAGCGCCAGCGATGACCAGAGGCGTAGGCGCCAGCCTGCGAGACTAACATGATAGGGCGTGAAGCGATTCACTATCGGGACAACGATCCTGCGGACAACAAAGGAGGAGTGAATCGCGAGAACAATCAGTACAAGCAGCACCACAACCGCGCCGCCGCCGCCGCCGACGATCCGTAGAACACGCCTGAGCCAACGTTTCATGGCGATGTGCTCTCTGGCTGAAGGATTAAGAATGTTGGCAGTCCTTTCACGCCGAAGTAGGCCAGGATCTCTTTTGTCGGGGACTGGGTAGGAACTTCAGCTATGTACTTAATTTTAATATAGCGCACTAAGCGCTCGTTCACCCGTGCATTTCGGAAGGTGGTTGCGTCCATGGCGAGACAGTTTTTACACCAGGATGCCCAGAAGTCGAGGAACACCGGCTGGCGTGTGCGTTGAGCGATAGTAAGGCCTTCGACGAGAGAAGTTACCCAGCCGGGATGAGCCGACGGCGTTGGGGAAACGACGCGCGAGCGTGCGCGCAAGAGACGAACGCCCTCATACCCATACCAAAGCGCAATAATGAAGATAAGCGCGCCGAATGCGTATTTGACCTTGTTCATCCACGCACCAGGCTTCGGCAAAAGGGTCAAGCCAGCCCCGGCGAGCGGCCAGGGTAAAGCCATGCCAAGCCCCAAGATGAATGGAAGGAGCATACCCGCCCATAGACCGCGCGCGTACATGTCCATCGCCAGCACGAGAACTTGAATGACGACAGGGGCGACACATGCGCCAGCTAAAAGGGCAGCGATGGCGCCTAGCACAAAGGCCACGATCAACGATCCTTGCTTTGGTGCGACGGCGATCTGCCCCCGATACCGTGTGAAGTCGATGGTGATTACATCACACATAGCGAGTGCCAGGACGCCAAACAAGAGAGCGACGGCAAGATTGAACCATGGTGAGGCGTTAAGCGTGCCAAACTGAGCCCCAGTCAGTGCTACGACCACGCCCAGGGTACCGTAAGCGAGGGCCATACCGGCGCCGTACATGGCGCCGAGGAAGAAACCGCGCATGCGTGAACCCGCACGCGCGCCCGCACCAAGTACGGCGAGATTGACGGGAATCATGGGCAACACGCAGGGCGTTAAATTTAGTGCGACACCACCGAGCAGGATGAGCAGTAAAGAAAGCCAGATACGTTGGCGCTGGAAGCGACTGAGGACAGATTCTTCAGGTGGGGCGGAGCCTTCTGCACGATCCAGGAAAGCGAGAAAGTCACGGGCTGCGAGGTAACCGGAGGCTGTGCCGACGACGCGGAATCCACGCGCGAGAGTCTGCCAGTCTGCATCGAGAGGGGCCCCCAGTGTTGCAGGACGAACGACCGCGGATATCATGCCGTTGGGGCTGACGTTAAAGTGCCGTGTTACGGGCGGGAAGCAAATCAGCTCGGCAGCGCTGCAGCCTTGGTACTGAACCGTCACAACCGTGGTGGTGGGTGGGCCTGTCAGGAAGTAGCGCGCTGTGAAAGATTCGTGATAGAGCGAGGTTTCTTCTTGTGTAAGGGGATCGAGTTTCCTGACGGGTGCAGGGATGTCGAGCGGTGCGAGCACGTGCGGCGGATTCGCGGCTACGCGGAGTGTATGCGCATAGAGATAATGCTGGGGTGGAACGACGTAGGTAACCGTGAGGACCGTACCGGAGGGTGTCTGTGCTTCGGAGGCAATGTGCACATCGAAAGGTGCATCGGCGCGGACAGCAAGTGCAGGAATCGCGACAAGCAAGACGAGTGAGCACCACATGAAGCGCATGTCGAGGAGTCCCGCCGGCTATCCGCTCATTTTACAACTTCCGCAGCCGGCAGAGGGGCATGTAGGCAATTGCTCCCGCATACCACACGCAGTCGGGGCATTAGTTGTGACGGCGAAGGTAGTCAACTGAAGTGTAACCTCGCGGCTGTTGCAGTGCGGGCAACGCTGTTTATTGCGCTCCTTATAACTTGGCACGAGGATTTCTGACTGATTTCCACAAGCGCGACAATGATAGACGTAGAGAGGCATAGGGTAATTGAGAAAGGGTTACTTACGATGTGGTGGAATGGTGCCTGGAGCGAGCAGTTTGGTTTCAATCATGAAGGCAAGGCGATCAGGCTTCGTAGTACCAACGAGGCGATACTGTTCACGGCCGGCGCGGAAGAAGACAAAGGTCGGAACAGAGAGGATAGTGTATTGAGGTTCGAGCTTGCGCAGGGCGGGCTTACTGATGTCCACTTCGGCCACGCACACTTGGTCAGCAAAGTCACGTGCCATGCGATGCAGAGTGGGGAGCATCATGACGCAGGGTGCGGACTTGCGCTGATGAAACATGACCAGGACAGGGAAGGAGTTACTAAGGACTTCGCGGACAAACTCAGCGGGTAGTTCGACGGAGAACACCGCGCCGGTGGTACTGGTGCGGAGAGGTTGGCCAGTGGCCGGCGTGACGAAATTAGCGAGTGTGGTGGTTCCTTGTGCTGTGGGAGGGGCCGCGGGCGGCGTGGTGGTCGGGTTCTCGCGTGAACAGCCGGCCATCACGCCGATCATCGTCATCGCGCTCAGCCACGCTGTGCCAACCTTCCGCGCCCGCATCAGACCCCTGACGGTGCGATTAGTTTATTTGCATTCGCCGCACGGGGGTGGACAGGCTGGAGGACAGCTCGGCGGGCACGGCTTCTTCCAGGACTTTTTGCCCTTGCACGGGTAGGGGCAGGGGCGGCCCTTGGGTGCGAGCGGGATGCAGCCTTGCCGTGGATTTACGTACGTTTGCTTTGTGGGTGGGATCCAGCGCGCATCCCACACAAAATCTGGCACGAGGTCATGGTAGTACAGGCCTTTGCCCGTCAGCCCGAACGTGACGACATCTGTTACGCCTGCGAGCTCACGCCAGGTTGTTAAAAAAGCACCTTTGATCGGCCCGCTGAGGAAGCCTACGATCGGGATGCGGGAGTTTTCATAAATCAGGCCACGCGGAATTTCGAGCCAGCCCGTCATGATGTTCGCGAAACCGCGCGCCACCCCGTAAGCCGGGTTGATCGGTTTGGCGCCAGACGGCCTCGCCTGGTGCGACTTGCCAGCCATCAATGTCGTTGCTGCCATCAGAACGGCAAGTGCACATGCGAGTGCTTTCATATCTGCTCCTCAGGTTAGGGTTATGCGCGCCGCACACGGCGGCTGCGCCGGAGAGCTGCGATTCTGGTGTATTGTACCACACCTCCAGGGCTGTTTGCAATGCTTTGACTCTCTCACGGCCTTCTGCTATAATTTCGCTAGTGAGAACAGAATGGATAGAGCGTTGGGCGCGCTTGTTGGTGCGCCATGCGATACGTGTGACCCGCGGCAGCGTGATTAAAGTTCGCGGTACGGTGGAGGCGCGCGCGTTGATGACCGCCGTATACGCGGAACTGCTGCGTGCGGGCGCGCATCCGCGCATGACAGCTGTGCTCCCTGAGTTGACGCATCTTTTCTACACCTTGGCGAGTCGTGAGCAGCTCGGCTACCTCTCGCCGCTCGACGTGCATGAAGCGCGGCATTGTGATGGCTTTATCACGATCAAAAGCGATACCAACACCCGCGAGCTCTCGACCATTCCAGCGGAAAAACAGGTTATCACGATGAAAGCGGCGAAGCCACTTTCTGACATTATTATCAAGAACGACAACTGGACACTAACACTCTACCCGACCGCGGCCTATGCGCAGGACGCCGACATGGCCATGAGCGAATTTGAAACGTTTGTGGCCAAGGCGTTATTTCTGGACAAATCCGATCCAGTGGCAGCCTGGCAGGAGCAAGAGCGCTGGCAGGCCAAGCTGGTGCGGCGGCTGGCAGCGGCAAAAACGGTGCGAATTGTCGGTCACGATACGGACCTTTCGCTGAGCGTAGCGGGGCGCACGGTCCTCAATGACGGTGGGCATCACAACATCCCCGGGGGTGAGATTTTCACAGCGCCGCTCGAGACAAGTGCAGAGGGACGCATTCGCTACACGTATCCGGTCGTGGCGTACGGGCGTGAAATCAGCGACATTTATCTTGAATTTGCGCGTGGAAGAGTCGTCAAAGCTAGTGCGGCCAAACATGAGGAATTTTTACACAAGATGTTAGACATGGATGCGGGTGCACGTTATCTTGGTGAGTTTGGGATTGGTACGAATTATGGCATTCAGCGGTTTGTGCGCAACATTCTGTTCGATGAAAAGATTGGGGGGAGTGTGCATCTTGCTGTCGGCCGCAGCTATCCGAAGTGCGGTGGCCGCAACAAATCCGCGCTGCATTGGGACATGATTAAGGATCTGCGTCAAGGTGGCATGTTGTATTTTGATGGAACGCTTGTGCAGCGTGACGGGAAGTTTCTCATTTGATGCGCAGGAGGCTGGTATGAAAGCGTTCATTACGTGTGTGATCCTCCTTGTGATGGCAAGCTCGCTTTACGCGGCGCAGGATGTGCTTATTCTCAAAACGAAGAAACGCCTGGTCGGAACGGTGACAAATGTCACGGAGCGCGGGTTGAGCATTCGCACGGCTCAGGGACTGTTTACGTATCCGTGGGAGGCGTTGCACGAGCAGTCCTTAAAGATCTACAATCCGCCGATGTACGAGAAGCTGATGGAGCAGCGACGCAAAGCGTTTGAAGAACTCAAGCGCAAGCAAGGCCTAGTACAGTACAAAGGGCGGTGGATGACGCCGAAACAGAAAGAGGCGGCAGAGATGCGCGATAAGGGCATGGATTTGTTTGAGGGCAAATGGCTACCCACTAACGAGATCGCGGCGATTAAATTCCGTCGCCAGATGGAAGCTGAAGGCAAGATTGAATACAAAGGGCAGTGGTATACGGAAGCTGAACTTGCGGAAGTGAAGGAAATGGAGCGCAACCGTGGTCTGAAGGTGGGCATGAAAGAAGATGAAGTCATTGCCAAGTGGGGCAAGCCCACGCGGCGAAAGGAGTCTGAGTCATTTAAGGCCCAGCAGATGGAAATGTGGTTTTACGCGCGAGAAGACGAGGGTGTCGAAGATCGGTTGTTGTTCAAGATGGGTACGCTGAGCGAAATTCAGCTTGACCAACCGTTGTCAGAATAACCGTGTAACGTAACCAGAGGAGCGATCGAATGTCACGTCATCCCAGCTTCGGCAAAACTGGCATTGTCAAGAAACGTAACGTGTTAAAACGCTTTCAACGGATTGATCTTCTAAGAAAGCAGGGGCGCTTTAAGGAAGGCGACTCTGTCTACGGCTTGCCCAAGACCAAACCGCAGGCGTGAGGCCGGGCATGAGGATTCCCGTCATTGCGGGCAATTGGAAGATGCATAAGACCGTGGCCGAGGCTGTGGCCACGGTGACTGAGTTGAAAAGGCGGCTGGCGGGTGTGACTGGCGTGAAGGTGGTGGTGTGCCCGCCGTTTCTCGCCATAAAGGCGGTGGCAGATGCTCTCGGTGGTACGGCGATCGGCGTGGGTGCGCAGGATTGTTTTTGGGAAAGCTTTGGCGCGTTTACGGGCGAGGTGAGCCCGGAGATGATCAAAGAAGCGGGTGCGACGTATGTCATCATTGGCCATAGCGAGCGCCGCCAGTATTTTCACGAAACGAACGAGACCGTGAACAAGAAAGTTAAAAAGGCGCTGGCAGCGGGTTTGACGCCGATCGTGTGCGTAGGCGAGACGTTAGCCGAGCGGGAAGCCGGGCAAACGGAACGGGTGGTGAATGATCACGTGACGAAAGGGCTGGCGGGGTTGAACGCGCATGAGGTAAGGCGGTGTATCATCGCGTACGAGCCTGTGTGGGCGATTGGGACGGGCAAGACGGCTACACCCCAGCAAGCGCAGGAAGTGCACGCGTTTATCCGGCAACGCCTTGCGCAGTTGTGGGATTCTGCGACCGCCGCCACGGTGATCATCCAATATGGGGGCAGTGTCAAGCCAGAGAACATTAAGGAGCTCATGGCCGAGCCGGACATTGACGGCGCGCTGGTGGGCGGCGCGAGCCTGGAAGCCGCCTCGTTTGAAAAAATCGTGAAGTACAACGGACCGATGACGTAAGCAGGCGCGTTAAATTACGGAGGAGCCAGAAAAGCCTTGTCGTGAGCACCACGGCGAAACAGATGCTTCATGGACGCAGTGGCTGTCGCGAAAGGAGATTGTATCGAAGCCCGCGGCAGCCAGTTGGTGTGAGATTCGTGACGGTCAGGACCCGATTGCCCGTCTTTGAGTGTGCTTGTGCGGGAATTTTATGTTTACGTTTCTTTCACATCAATTTGCGGTGATCTTTATTTCGGCGACGTAGCATCTGTACGATGCGGTGGTTTTGGTTAATTTGCGCACTGATGTCGGCCTTGGCAACAAGGGCGTACGCCGCAGGTGAGGGGCCAGGAAGCTTGATAGTGATTACGAATGCGCGCTACGTTGCGCGCGGCGGGAACGACGGGGATAGTTTTCACGTAGCGCTCGATGGTCAGGTGCGCGCGGTGCGTTTGTACTTCGTCGACACGCCAGAAACGACGGCGTCAGAACTAACCGTGCGTCGGGTGCGTGAGCAGATGCGCTATTTTGGACACACGAATCCGGCGCACACTGTGGCGTATGGGCATCGTGCGGCGGCGTTCACGCGCCGGCTGCTGCGTCAGCCGTTCACTGTCTATACGGCGTTTGCCAATGCGCTCGGCAGCACGGAGGGCGGGCGTATCTATGTGTTCGTGGTGACTGCGGACGGCAAAGATCTTGGCGAGGAGTTGGTGAGGCGTGGACTGGCACGCGCCTATGGCATGGGCCGCACCACGCCTAGTGGCCTTTCGCGTGAAGAGTACGCAGCCCGGCTGTGCGACTTGGAACTGGTAGCGGCGATGACGCGCGCGGGGGCATGGGAGGCGAGCGTACCTGAACGTTTGGTGAAGCTACGCGCGCAGGAGCGGGAGGAAGCGCAGGGAGTGCGTGCAATCACGAGCTCCCTCGCTGCGCAACATTCGCGCATTAACCTGAACACCGCGACACGCGAGGAACTGATGCAGCTTAAGGGTGTCGGTGCCAAGCGCGCGGAAGCAATTATGCGTGCGCGGCCCTTTACGTCAGCTGCGGACGTGTTTTCGCGTGCCAGGCTTGCCACGGCGCGTAACGCACGCGATACTCTCCCAGGTGGAATGGTAAAACTGGGGGCACGGTTGCACTCAGCGCGGGTGAGGCTGCGTAGTGCCCTCTTAGGCCATGCGCTCGATAACGTGGCGCCCAAACTCCGAACACTTGACTTCGCGGGCTCCTTCCATTAGTCGCGCAAAATCATATGTGACAATCTTGTCCGCGATAGTGCGCTCAAGTCCCCGCACGATCAAATCGGCTGCTTCCTGCCACCCCAAGTATTCGAACATCATCACACCGGAAAGGATTACCGAGCCAGGGTTCACGACGTCTTTATCTGCGTATTTCGGAGCAGTGCCGTGGGTCGCTTCGAAGATGGCATGGCCGGTCATGTAGTTGATATTCGCGCCGGGGGCAATTCCAATTCCGCCCACTTGCGCTGCGAGCGCGTCGGAGAGATAATCACCATTCAGGTTCATGGTTGCCAACACGTCAAACTCTCTGGCGCGGGTAAGGGTCTGTTGGAAGCAAATATCGGCGATGACATCCTTGATCAAAAGCTTGCCAGCAGCAAGTGCGGCCTGCTGTTCTGCGTTTGCCGCGGCCTCGCCGCGTTCTTTCTTTGTGTGTTCCCATTGCTGCCAAGTATAGACCTTGTCAGCGAATTCACGCTCGGCCACCTCATAGCCCCAGGTGCGGAAGGCTCCTTCGGTGTACTTCATAATATTGCCTTTGTGAACCAAGGTGACACTGCGGCGCTTGTGCTTAAGGGCGTAGGTGATGGCGGCGCGGACGAGGCGCTCTGTTCCTTCGCGTGAGACGGGCTTGATACTGATGCCCGCGGTGGCGGGGAAGCGTATCTTGGCAAACTCGGCGGGGAAGTGTTCCTTGAGAAGGCCAAGGAAGCGATCGCGCTCTGGCGTGCCGTCTTGAAATTCGATCCCAGTGTAGATGTCCTCCGTGTTCTCGCGGAAGATGACCATGTTGACATCTTGAGGGCATTTGACCGGGGAGGGGACGCCTTCAAACCAGCGTACCGGGCGCAGGCAGACGTACAAATCAAGCAACTTGCGCAGAGCGACATTTAAGCTGCGAATCCCGCCACCCACAGGTGTTGTGAGCGGGCCTTTGATGGCCACGCGGTAGGTGCTGATCGCGTCAAGTGTGGCTTGGGGCAGCCAGTCGCCCGTCTGTGCAAACGCCTTTTCTCCGGCGAGAACTTCCAGCCACTCAATACGGCGCGTGCCACGATACGCCAGGCGCACAGCGGCGTCAAACACCGGTTGTGCCGCACGCCAGATATCGCGCCCGGTACCGTCGCCTTCAATGAACGGAATGGTGGGCGTGTCAGGTACACACAGCGCACCGCTGGGGTCAAGTACAATTGTTGCCATGAGACTTGTTTAGTACCGGTAATGAGGCGGCTTGTACGGTCCGTCAATGTCAACGCCGATGTACGCGGCCTGCTCGGGGGTGAGCCGCGTCAATTTGGCGCCAAGCTTTTCTAAATGTAGGCGAGCCACTTCCTCGTCAAGCTTTTTCGACAAGGTGGTCACGCCAATTGGTTTGCGTTCGCGCGCCAAATCAATTTGGGCCATGACTTGGTTGGTGAATGAGTTTGACATGACGAAGGAAGGGTGGCCTGTGGCGCAGCCTAGATTCACAAGTCGGCCCTCAGCGAGCAAGTAAATCGAGTGACCGTCGGGAAATGTGTACATATCCACTTGCGGTTTGATGTTGGTGCGTTTGACGCCGGGTGCTCTCTTCAATGCGTCCACTTGGATTTCGTTGTCGAAGTGTCCGATGTTGCAGACGATGGACTGGTCGAGCATCTTTTCCATGTGTTCCAAGCGGATGACGTTGATGTTGCCGGTAGCCGTCACAAAGATAGTGGCTTCAGCCAATGCGTCCTCGACGGTGGTGACTTTGTAGCCCTCCATGGCAGCCTGCAGGGCACAGATAGGATCGATCTCAGTAACTAGTACACGCGCGCCAAACCCGCGCATGGATTGACAGCATCCTTTGCCCACATCGCCGTAGCCGCACACGCATACCGTCTTGCCCGCGACCATTACACCCAGTGCGCGCTTCAGCCCGTCGGCGAGTGATTCGCGACAACCGTACAAATTGTCGAATTTCGACTTGGTAACCGAATCGTTTACGTTGATGGCAGGGAAAAGAAGGGTGCCGTTTTGCAGCATCTGGTACAAGCGGTTGACGCCGGTCGTGGTCTCTTCCGAGACGCCACGAATCTCCTTGACAATGCGGTGCCAGTACGTGCGGTCGCGCTTCAGCTGCCGTTTGAGAATCGCGTTGACCACAGCAAGTTCTTTGTTGCCGTTATCATCCTCGAGGATGGCTGGGTTTTCCTCGGCGGCGTAGCCACGGTGAATCAGTAAGGTGGCATCACCTCCGTCATCCACGATTTGATGTGGGCCTTTACCGCCCGGGAAGCTTAAAGCGCGCCGTGTACACTCCCAGTACTCTTCCAGCGTTTCTCCTTTCCACGCGAAGACAGGAATGCCAGCCTTCGCAATTGCGGCTGCTGCGTCGTCCTGGGTGGAGAAAATGTTGCATGAGGCCCACTGCACCTGTGCACCGAGAGCCCGCAAAGTCTCGATCAACACAGCCGTCTCGGTCGTCATGTGCAACGAGCCAGTGATACGCAGCCCTTTCAGTGGCTGCTCCTTGGCATATTTTTCTCGCGTAGCCATGAGGCCGGGCATCTCATGTTCTGCAATCGTGATTTCCTTTCGGCCAGCCTCGGCAAGGCGAATATCCGCGACTTTATACTTGAGTTTGCTGTAATCCGGTAATCTCATAGCATCTCATGGGTGATAAGTGAGAGAAACAACCAGGGACAAACTTTCAGTACGGTGTTTCCATATTTTCTTCGACGGCTTCTTCCTCCTCGAACTCGACTTGGAGGCTTTCTTCGCCTGGGGCGGGTGGCGCGTAGGGGGACCACTGTGCTGCGAACACAAATTCCGGAAAGAGGTCAGGTGAGAATGCACTTGGTCCGGTCATACCGAACATCATGACATCCACAACTCCGAGGACGGCGCGGGAAGTCATGAAGAAGAGACCTTTTAGCAAGCCGCTTCCTATGCCAAGGACCGGAAAATTGACATTTTCAATAACCAGGTTGCGGGGCAATTCCAGCCAGCAGGTAGAAAGGTTTACGCATCCACGAAAGAAGGCCCAGGGAGGGTTGAGCTCGCGCGGGTAGGTGGGGCGGGGCGGGGGTGCGGGCGTTGGTACTGGCGTAGGAGTTGGCAACGCCGCAGCCTCTGTCGCAGGCTTGGCAGCCGCTGTTGGCGCTACTGGCGGAGGGCTCACAGGGGTGGGAGCGGAGGGGGGCGTTGCGAGCGTTGGTGCATTAGTTGCGATTGCATTAGCGCTCACATGTGCCACCGTGCTGATGTTTGTCGCGTGCGTAAGCCACGCACTGCCCAGGGCAATTGTTAGGCTCGCGATCAAGCGCTGTGTCTTCATCTGGAACTCCTTGTGACGTCTGGTGTGGCGAATAGCTCATCTATGCAAGATGGGTAGACTCCTCCTCATGCAGCTTAGTAGAGCTCAGCTTTGTCCGAGAGCCAGGGGTCTTCCCACGGATAATCAGGCACGGCCGTAGCATAGCCATAATGGCCCGTGTAACCAACGGAAAGCAGGTCCACCACGCCGAACAGCGTGCGCATCGCAGTCATAGTTGTGCCCATGAGAGGGCCGGTGAGCACTGCCGAGAGAGGCCTTCGAGTGAATTCGTAACTTAAATTGCGGGGCAGCTCGAGCCAGCCCAACAGCACATTGGCTGCGCCGCGTTGCATCCCGAAACGCATGGCCTCGCCTGTGGTGTCAAACTCGTATTCTGGCATGAGGGCGAAGGCAGCGTCGTCTCCCTCATTTTGGGCGCGCACGAGCGTGGGATTGGACACTATGAGAAGAATCGTGACGAGTATTGCTGCAAAAGGTTTCATGAAAGAACGTCTCCGTGACATAAGGGATTACCGTGGGGGGCGGGGTGTGCCGCCGGGGAGTGTTGGGTCAGCCACGCTAGCTGCTGGTGGCGGAGGGGCAAGGGATGGAGCGCTGCGTACACGTGCATCTGTAGTGCCCACCGTGACGGGGGCTGTGCCCGGCTGAACAATTTTGCGTGGGGTAGCTGGGCCAACGGGTTCGTCGCTGGTGTGAAGTGTAGGCGGCTGGAGCGTTTCGTGATAGAACCAATCGCCTTGCCACACGAAGTCAGGGTAACCGCGCGCCAACCGTATGTCGCCGAAGTAACCCAGAGTCACTATGTCGGCCACACCCGCCGACATTCGGCTCATACCGCCGCCGAGGCCAGCTAGCCATGACGTGCCCAGTGCTTCATACCATGGGCGCTGGCTAGAGAATTCATACGTGAAGCCGCGCACAAGCTCGCCGGGCCAGAGGGTGAGGTTGGCAAACCCTCGCCAGAGACCGAAACCCATGACACGCCAGAGAGCAGTTGTGCGCATGGGAGGGGCGGTAAGTTCCTGGTAAGCGGATTCGCTGAGCAGATCGAGGTCCGGCACAGCCGCAGGTTGTGCGCCCGTAGGGCGAGCTTGCCCCAGCTCGGCGCGCGGAACCACAGGCGCGGCGAGCGGCAATCGCTCGGGAGCCGACGTTGGCGCACTCGCGCCAGCGCGCCCCACTACGCTTGTCGCCGGCTCCAATACCTGTGGTAACAGGACGTCGCCGTGTGCCAGCCATGCGGTGGCCACTACTGCTGCCCCAAGCCAACGGAGCGTCTTCATTGTTGTCTTCCCATCATGTCGTGAGTTCAGGGTGAGTCGCCACGCGCTTACTCGCGAAACGACCACCAGTATGCTTCCACGCGGCGCGCAAACACGGGTAAACTTTCGCGCACCGTCTGCTTACACTCCCAACGGGGTTTGGTTAACGACCACATTGAGTACTGACCATTTCCCTGCGGTGTCGTCACGAATTCCACGTACTCAGGGACGTCCACCTCAATCGCCAGTGCGCGCCATACGCCGTCATCCTCAACCAGGTGTACATACAGAGCGCCTTTGGTGATGTTGGGGGGCGGTGTCTCACGCACGCACACAAATGGTACCACTGCAAGCATGCCATTCGTGGCTGCGTAGAGATTCTGCACTTCCCAGCGCAAGCTCAACACGCTGTAGCGTAAGAGCTGAGTACAACCCGGGAAGTTTGTCAACGCCGCTCGCAAGCTGGGCATACAGTACATGCCTGCACGGCGCATATCCCCGCGAGCCACCGCTCGCAACAACCCATTCACAGCCTCTTCCGGCGCTACCTCGCATCCTGCCACGAGCCCAGCTGTAGCTGCCACTAACGCCAGCACGCATGTGTGCCGTGCGAGCGCCCGACCGCCAGGCTTCGTGTGGCATTTCATACTGCCAGTGATTATAACAAATGCCACGTGAATCGGCAAGGGCTCGTGATAGCTTGTTAGTAATCTCACTAAAAGAGGCGCAAGCGGATCCCAACAGTCTAGCGAAAAAGAGCCCCGATGAGACAGAACTCACAAATTAATTAGAGATGCAACACACTTGGACGAAGCGACGCGCGACAAGGCTCTACATCGGACCAGAGACCGGTATCACCGCTGCAGTTAAGAGTTATCTCTGATGTCGCACAATTCGTCCTTCGATCATGTAAATCAAGTCTTCCGCAATATTGGTCGCGTGGTCGGCAATGCGCTCGAGATGACGCGGAATCATAACCAGTTCAATTAAGCCATCGAGCTGCTCTGGTTCGCGCTGAATCATAGCCTTCACGTGATCGTACATTTCACGGCACTGTTTGTCCACCATCGCATCTTCTTCGCACACACCGCGCGCCGTCGTCGCATCAAAGTTAACCAGCGCATCGAGGCACGCACGCACCATGCGCCGCACACGCTCGGCAATTGTCGAGAACTCGCGGGGGATCGCACGCGCCGGCAACAGCTCCGTCACGCGCGCCCCGCGCTTGGCAATATGCACGGCAATATCGCCCAGCCGCTCTAAGTCCCCATCCATCTTCAACACGGCTACGATAAAGCGGAGATCAATTGCCACCGGCTGGTGCAAGGCTAAAATTTTTAAACATTCCTCCTCTACTTCGACTTCCATTTCGTCAATTACATTGTCTTGCTCAATCACTTGATTAGCCAACTTGACATCGCGCGTAAGGATCGAGGTCATGGCTCGTTCGAGTTGTTCTTCGACCAGCGCTCCCAAGCGCAAGATGCGCTTTTTCAAAATATTGATTTCACGTTCCAAATGTAATGACATAGCAAGGCTCCGAGGTGTGACACATAGCTTAGCCGAAGCGGCCGGTGATGTAGTCTTCCGTCTGCTTTGAGCGCGGACGCGAGAACAGTTCCGTCGTCGCCCCATACTCAATCAAATCGCCTTCATAAAAAAACGCCGTGTAATCAGACACGCGCGCGGCCTGCTGCATATTATGGGTGACAATGATAATTGTGTAGCTCCCACGCAACTCGCCGATCAGATCTTCAATGCGCGTAGTCGCGCGGGGATCGAGAGCAGACGTGGGCTCGTCCATCAGCAGAATTTCCGGGTCCACGGCCAACGCGCGCGCTATGCACAGCCGTTGCTGCTGACCACCGGAGAGACGTAAGGCATTTTCGTGCAGGCGATCTTTAACCTCGTCCCAAAGAGCAGCGCGCACCAAGCTGCGTTCAACGATTTCCGCAAGCTCATTCCGCCGCGTGCAGCCACGCAGGCGAGGGCCATATGCCACATTGTCGAAAATGCTCTTCGGAAACGGGTTGGGCTTTTGGAAGACCATACCAATGCGCTGGCGCAAGGCGACGACATCCACTTGCGGATCATAAATGTGCCACCCATCAAACAGTAACCGCCCGGCGGTGCGGCACGCGGGGATAAGGTCGTTCATCCGATTGATCGCGCGTAGAAACGTGCTTTTCCCACACCCGCTCGGCCCGATAATCGCTGTGACATTCCCACGCGAAATATCTAACGTTACTTTGCGCACGGCCTCCATCGCCCCGTAAAACACCGAGAAATTCTCGGCACGTACGTGCGGAGTATCAGAAGCAGTCAACACGTCACTCATACCTTATCCCTTAAGTTTTCGTGCGATGCGTGCCCGCAACATGATTGCTGTCAAATTTAATAATAATACCAGTCCCACCAGTACACATACCATGCCGAATTGCACATGCCGAATTTCATCTACAGCTTCATGTTCCGTGGACACATTATAAATGTTCCACGACAGCGCCGGAGTAGGGTGATTGAACACTTCCCACAACTTGAGAGGTACGCCAACACTCACTGCCGCAGTGAAGATAATCGGTGCAGTCTCACCAGCGGCACGCCCCATACTGATCACAATTCCGGTAAGAATACCCGGCAGGGCGGCAGGAAGAACGACCGTACACACCGTGCGCCACGTACTCGCCCCCAGCGACAAGGCCGCCTCGCGGTAGGTGTGGGGTACCGCGCGAATGGCTTCCTCAGACGCCCGAATTACGGTCGGTAGCACCAACAACGCGAGTGTAAGCGAGCCCGCCAACACGCTTTTCGAGTGTGATACGTGGAGGGTGTTAATAAAAAACGCCAGCCCAAACAACCCAAATACGATACTTGGCACGCCGGCCAGCGTGCTCATACATGAGCGCAGGAAGCGCACCGCCATGTTGTCTCCCGCGTACTCAGCTAGGTAAATGGCTGTCAGCACACCAAGAGGAATAGCAATCAGCATGGCTCCCACAGTCAGGTAAAACGTCCCCAACAGTTCCGGCATGATGCCGCCGAAGAAGTGGGCATCGCGCGAATCATCTGTAAGAAAGCCCCAGTACAGTGTGAGGCGCGGACGGAGCATCGCCGACAGATGTGTTTCCACGTACGGGAAAAGCGCAGTGACGCCTAGTCCAGTAAATGCCTCTGCGCGCGGCACGTAAACTTTGCGTCCCATGCCTGACGGATCGCTGTAGTCCCAGGTTTCTGTGTACAGCACCTCATGCAATTTGACCAACGCGCGGTCCCAGCGCGTCTGCCCATATTGCTGGCGTAGAAGTACTGGCGTACGTTGGCCTGGGTCCGGCCCGAGCAGCTCACGAATAGCGTCGCGCAGCTCTGCTAGTGCAGAGCGAAGTTCACGCTGGCGCGTTAGCGGAGCCGTGGCGATTTCCTTTTCGGCTTCCGCAAGCATCGCGTACACCGGCGCTCGTGCTGCGCGCGCGTGAGCGATCTCGTTGTGCACGGCCTCGCGATCTCCACGCCCTTCTTGTTCGAACAGATACCGACGGAATTCCACTGTTCCGCGAAACACAATCGCCCCGGCCCCCCTCACAAAAATTGGTACGAGCAGCACCAACAAGGCTCCCGCCATAATGCTGGTGGCCACGTAGCCCAGGCCAGTAAACGCCCGATTGAGCACATGCCGAGTGCGCAGGTGCATCGCTTACACCCCCAGGCGTTTGCGGCGCCGCCAAATGATCCACTCGCTGAAACTGTTGCACGCAAACGAGATCAGGAGCAAAACGAGCGCCATTACAAACAGCACATGGTACCGTTCCGACCCTGTCACATGGTCCGCCTCGCCCATGTCACCCGCAATCGTTGCTGTGAGAGTCCGCACCGGCATGAGATAATTGTATAGCGGGCGTGGCAGCTGGGCGGCATTACCCGAGGCCATCCACACCACCATCGTTTCACCTATCGCGCGCATGAAGCCAAGGATAATGGCTGCACTAATACCACCGCTGGCAGCTGGAATGACTACATTCAGAATCGTTTCCGCACGCGTTGCGCCTAATGCATAACTTCCTTCGCGAAGTTCACTCCCAGCGGCTTGCAACGCATCTTCTGACACACTCACAATTGTCGGCAGCGCCATGATGCCAAGAATCAGCGACACATTTAGCGCATTGGTACCACTATCAATCTGGATAGTAGCCGCACGCCGGCTCAGCCACACCAGCGCAATGACTACAACCGTCGCCAGGGCAGCTGCTATCAACCCTTGTCCCCGTCTTTCTCCGCCAGAAGTCAGGCGGCGCGAGAGCATGTCGCTTGCAACCAGCACTGCGAGTGCTCCCACGGGTACCCCAAATAACCATACCAAGATCGCAAGGACACGCCCGCCGTGATCTTGAAGCAGCGGCGCAAACACCACCAAGGCAAAAAACCCATACGCAACTGACGGAATCGCTGCAAGAATCTCGATGACTGGTTTGACCACCTGACGCAAACTAAACGGCAGTACATCACTCAAACACACCGCCGCAGCAATACCCAGCGGTACGGCTACCACCACCGCGCCGACAGTGACCATCATGCTTCCGTACATAATTGCTAGCGCACCAAACTCTGGTGGCGAGCCCGACGGATACCACCGTGTACTGGTAAAAAAATCCCGCAAGCGTGCCCACGTACAAAATGGAAGCGCGTCCCGCACTATGAAAATGAAGATGAAAAAAACAGCAATCGCCGAGACGGAAGCTACGCCGAATAAAAACCCCTGCCCAAGAAAATGAAAAAACCGCTGCCGCCGCCGCGCCCCCGCGCTCAGGAGTAAGCCCGACGGCGGGCAACACCCTCGCGTTGTCACCTCACGCGCGCCTTTGTCTGCTATCCCCTGTGCCCCTGCCTCGTCCATCAACTAATTCACCGGCACGAATCCAATCGCCTCGGTTATTTCGCGCCCCTTCGCCGTCTTATAGAAATTCACAAACTGCTCAAGCAGGCTGCCCTGCGGTGGCTCGCCATTCGTGTACATGTACAGCGGCCGTGCGATCGGATACGTCTTATTCCGTGCTGTCTCCGCACACGGTGCGACGCCATTGATGCTGATCGCTTTCACTTTTTTATCCACAAACGCCAGGCCCGCATACCCAATCGCCGCTGGTGTCGTCATCACCCGCTGCCGTACCGCTCCATTACTCCCAACGTATTCCACGTCATCGGCCATTTTCTCCTTCTTCATCACCAACTCTTCAAAGCACTCGTATGTACCGCTATTCGTATCACGACTGATTTTGACTATTCTGACATCAGGGCCGCCCAATTCTTTCCAGTTGGTGATTTTGCCCAAGTAGATGTCCTTCACTTGCGCGAGGGTAAGATTTGTGAGGGGATTACTCGGATGCACCAGCACGGGCAGAGCGTCAATCGCGACCACATGAGCAACTGCCTTGACCCCTTTTTCCGCCGCTGCTGCTACTTCTTCCGGCTTCATAGCGCGCGACATGGTCGCAATATGGCAGGTCCCGTTGATCAGGCTCTTTGCGCCATTCCCGCTACCAGATTCGCTTACCGTGATCTTTACTCCCGGATGCTGTTGCATGAAATGTTCGGCAAAGGCTTTTGCCAGTGGGCCCACAGTCGTTGAGCCATCTAGCACAATCGTTGTTTGCTGACTGGCAAAGAGGTGAATCACTCCTACGCTTAGCGCTACAATTCCTCCTACAACACCATACTTCATAACGTCCTCACTAGGGTGATTGGTGAACTACTACCCGCATATTATTCACACCATGCAGTGTGCCGCTACCCCGTGAAGGATGCATGACACTCTGTGTTAATTTTTGGTTAAAAAATCGCCCCCTGCGTACCCCAGCGATCACAGGCCCAGCAGCACCACTGCAACAACGGGCACTGGTATCTCGCCTTTCACTACCCACGTCGTGGTGAAGGTGGCACCGGATTTGCGGTGCCATTCGACCCCACTTCGCACCCATGTGGTGACGAACGTGGCGCCGCTCTTGTGCTTCAGCTCACGACCATCCCACGCGTATGTCGTGGCAAAGGTTGCACCGCTTTTCGGTTTCAGCTCGCGCCCGTCAACCACCCACGTCGTTGCAAACGTAACGCCACTTTTGGGCTTCAATTCACACCCATCATACGCATACGTGTTGGCACACGTGGCGCCCGACTTCGGCGCGATCTCCGCCTCACTAACCCGCGTCACTAAGAAATCGACTCCAAACAGCACCATTCCAATTAGTACTGCGAGGCGCGTCTGTCTTATCATAGCATCTCCGTATTCTGGTTTTTTTCATCTTTTTGACGCGTAATGACATAGGGCACTGAAACTGCGAACCACTCCCGCGTGGTCAGCGTCGCGGTTTCAGCCCGCAGCGGTCTACTGCCAACATGTCCCACAACACCATCCTGCACCCGCACCTGCATTCACGCAGCCACCTCGCGTGGGAATGATCGCGTTGCTCGAATGAATGATAGCCCATCTACGGAATACAAACCGCTCGCACACTCAGGAAACAACCACGCTGCGACGCGCCCTGAACTGCACCGCGTCCGCACCGCGCAATGCTCTTAATTCCGGTGCTGAACAAGGTCCAGGCAGCTTCACGCGGTACGACCTATCATCCGTGCAGCGCAGTCGTATCATAGTTTCCCGGCGCATCGCTTTGTCTCATGCACATCTGCTGCCCTGGGATTCCGCCACGCTATTCCTGCAGATCACGTAAGTGTGTTCGCGCTCTCGTCAGACCTGCAAGGCTAGGCGTTCCAACAGCTTCGTATAAAAACGCACAGCCGTGATGACATCTTCCACTGCCACTGCCTCATGCACAGAATGCGCTAACTCCTCGCGCCCCGGTGCATAGCCGACGGTAGGGATACCATAGCGGCCCATCGTCGCGACACCATTGGTGGAAAACGTCCAGACGCCCAGACGCGGCGGCCGCGGGTTGACCTCTTCCGCTGCCGCTAAGGCGACCCGAACAAGGGGATGATCATCATCTAACACCCAACTCGGAAAATAAGCTTCGCGGTTCACCGCGCGACCCGTCCAGGCCACACCGTGGTACCTTCGCACCGCCACCTGCGCCTGCACACGCTGCACGGACGGTAGGCCCTCTAATTCCGCAATTGCTGTCTCCTTTGTCTCTCCACGGGTCAGCCGCCGATCAAGGTAAATCGTGCAACTGTCCGCCACTGAACATAACGACGGGCTGGTCGATTCTATCCGCGAAATGGTTATGCTCCCTTTCCCTAACAAGGCATCATGGCGCAGCCGCGCATGCAGACTTTCAATCTCACTGATAATGGGCGCCATTTTATACACCGCGTTGTCGCCGCGATCGCAATGCGCTCCATGCGCGGCCGTACCTCGCACCAAAACCGTTAGTTCCATGCGCCCACGCTGCCCACGATACACATTTAAGTCCGTGGGCTCGCCCAACACCACATAATCAGGGCGCACGCCCTCCTCCTCAATCAGATGCTCCAAAGGATACCCGTCACAGTCCTCTTCAAGCACACTACCAACAACGTACACCTTCAGCTGCTCCCGACACCGCTTGCTTACCGCAGCCGCCCCGTACAGCATGCACGCCATGGCTGGCTTTTCGTCCACTGCACCTCGCCCCACCAACTGCCCGTTGACAATCTCAGCCGCAAAAGGATCATGCTCCCACCGACCACGATCCCCCACCCCTACCGTATCAATGTGTGCGTCAAGGAGCACGTTCACTCGCCCCGATCCAATTTCCCCAATCACGTTCCCTAGTTGGTCAAACCACACTGCATCAAACGCGCCCGTAGCATCCATTTCTTGCGCTACACGACGCACCACCTGCTCTTCTTTGCCGCTCGGCGAGGGTATGCGAATCAAATCCTGCAGAAACCGTATCACGAAAGGTTGAGTGTTCACGGCAACCTCTCAGCACGGCGTCGCGCCGCTCTGAATGTTAAACGCACTGATCCACCTGTCCCACACCTCCACTTGCGCAAAAGTGCGTGCCCAAAATTCCTCGTCGTACCACAACGCATTCAGCTCCGCCACACTCTTCCCCTGCTGCTCCACCCAGGTGTAGTACTTCAAATTGTGCAACCGCTTGCGCCCAGAGTACGACAGCTCTGCTACATGATCGTCTCGCGTGGCTAACAGGGCGCCCTCAAAATCCCGCGCCGCCTGTTCAGGTGTGTACTCGCCACGCGCGGCACGCAGTTCTTCCAGCCGTGAGCCGTACATAGCTGCTGAATCTGTGGCCACGCTGAGCACCACGTCCCGCGCAGTAAACTCAAACCGCCGCGCCACCTTAATCGCGGCCAGCATATTCGCAATTGCCGAGATACCGCACAGTGGTAGCTGCCGCACTACCGCCTCCGCTACCCCAGCACGCACCAAATACGCCTGGCCTACCTCCTCGTTGAAAAGACGAAACAACCGCAAGCACGCCGCATCATCCACCGCAACCACTACATCCGTTGTGCGCACGTTGTGAATCCACGGAACGTGCTTGTCGCCAATGCCTTCAATTCGGTGTTCCCCAAATCCATTTTCATACAAAGTCGGACATTGCAGCGCCTCGGCCGCCACAACCAACAGCCGCGGTGCCACGCTGCGCAAATAATCGCCCGCTGCGATTGTTCCCGCCGAGCCCGTTGCCGCCACAAACGCCGACAGCCGTGTGGTGGCCCCCCCGGCCAGCCGCCACGCTTCCTCCGCAGCTGCGCCTGTGACATGATAATGCCAACACGCATTCCCAAATTCTTCAAACTGATTAAAAATCACACACTCCGGCCGCGTACGCCGTATCTCCCAGCACTTGTCATAGATCTCCTTGACGTTTGATTCACCCCCGGGTGTCGCAATAATTTCCGCTCCCAGCGCCCGTAGCCACTCAAACCGCTCGCGACTCATTTGCTCCGGCAATATCGCCACGCTACTGCAACCCATCACACATGCGTCAAACACCCCCCCGCGACAGTAGTTGCCCGTCGAAGGCCACACCGCTTTCTGTCGCGTCGGATCAAACCCCCCGGTCACCAGCCGTGGCGCCAGGCACCCGTAGGCCGCTCCCACTTTGTGTGCCCCCGTCGGAAACCACTTGCCTACCAACAACACTATTGGCGCTGCCACGCCCGTCAGTGCCTCCGGCAATGCAAGATAATTTACGGGGCCAAATCCACCGCCGTGCTCTACTGGCTCGTTGTGCCACCCAATCCGAAACAGATTTAACGGATTGATGTCCCACAGCCCTACATGGCGCAAGCGCTCCTTGATCTCCGCCGGGATGAGCGCCGGATCTTTTAGTTGCGCGAACGTCGGCAGCACCACATGCCGCTCGCGGCACCGGGCCGCTGCCCGGGCCACCACTTCCTCATTCAGCTCCATACACGCGCCTTTGCTGCACTGTTACTGCGGCCTCGCTATGCTGCCGCACGCCTACCTCCACTGCCCCCGCCCTGCTTCATGTTACGGCGTTACGTCACGTGATCGCCCCATGCGGACATACCGTTCGGCACAGCCCGCAGCGTACGCACAACGCCGTATCTACCTCAATCCGTGCTCGGCCCTCGTTTTTCAGCGTCAATGCACGCGGGCAGCAACTCGTCACGCACAGGCCGCACCGCGTGCAACGCTCCTCATCCACTTGCGGCGCCTGGCCAGCATAATCCACACCGCCCATCCCGCAAACCAAGCTCCGCCCCCGCGCGCGCACCTCTTCCACACTCGTGTATCCATGCGCCTCCATCCATTCTGCCATCTCACGCGCAATCGCCCCATACACCTGCGGCCCACGCAAAATCGCCGCGGTACATACCTGGACAACCCACGCCCCCGCCATGAGAAACTCAATCGCATCCTGCCCGCACACTATGCCTCCCACGCCAATAACCGGAACCTTCACCCGCGACGCTACTTCCCGTACACAGCGCAGCGCAATCGGCTTGATCGGCCGCCCGGAAAGCCATCCCCGCCCGTCCTCTGACCCAAGCAACGGCCTTCCACGCTCCGTGTCCACCACCCATACCGGCCCCACCGAGTTAATCGCCGCAAACGCATCTACGTACGGCTCAAGCGCCTCCGCCACCTCCCCAAGATCGCCCATCCCCGGCGACAGCTTGGCAATGATCGGTAGGCGCACCGCCGCCCGCAACGCCCGCGCCGCTGCCAACACCTCCTCATGCCCCCGACCCGTGTAGTGCAGCGAAAATTCAATCGCGTCTACGCACCCAGTTGCTTCAACACGCGGCCCCAGCTCCGCCAACTCCTCCGGGCGATACCCAATGCTTGCAATGACAGGCACCCCGCTCGATTTTGCCAAGGCGTATTCTTTCGCCAAATATTCCTCCGCGGCCAGTTCGGACCATAGCTCGCAATTCACCAACGCGTCCGCCCCCACACGCGCCATGCACGGCTTTGGCACACGCGCCGCCTCCGTGCTAATCGTCTTCATCACTAACGCACTCGCACCGCCCTGTGCCGCACGCAGCGCATGCGCCCCATCCAGCACATTCGGCCCCGCCGCTGCCCACACCGGATGCGCACAGCGGATTCCGAACAGTTCTACTGCTAGATTAGCCATCGTCGTGCTTGGCTGGTCCCTGGGCCGCCGCCGCCCCAAGTCACCCAATTATACTCTCTCTCCTCCCCGCCCGTCAATCGTGAGAACTGCGAAAACTATGCCAAAGATCCAACCATAAAAAAACTGCGCAACTTCACCAAATACTCCCCACCACGCACTCGCCACTGATCAAACCTCCCCGCTCGCATCAGGCGTCAAATATGGCGCTTCCTCCACCTCTCTGCAACGGTAAGAATCTAACCGCCGCGCGCGAAAACACCATCTCAATTGTTCGCACTCGGAGATCAACAGCATGCACGCGACAATCAATCATCAATGCCACATCAGGCTGACGACGTTTTGCACGACCATGCCAGGTGAAATGGCTTGATCTCTGCAGCCGGCGCGCTTTCACTCAACATTTTTGGTCGTCTGCAAACGACAATTTGTGTCACGCTGTCTTACTTTCACTCAACATTTTTGGTCGTCTGCAAACGACAAATTGCGTCGAAAAACCTTTCACGACACCCAGACCCTGATCCGTAAGGCATGCCTAAGCTACCAGTACTCACAGTGGCTAACACTCAGCCAAATGTCGTATCCCCATCATCAGCAAAAAACGCGTGCACTTTTTGTGAAGGTGCCACCTACCCACAGCGCTGTGCAAAAGAGTGGCGACATGTCCTCGCACAGCTGCTACCTTGCCTGATGCGTCTATAACTCCCCTTCCCTGAGGCACCTGAACGCACGCCTCTTTGTCCCCACCCTCCTCCTACGCCCGGGGCCAGCTCGCTTTCTGCTCCGCACATGTATCTCCACCACTCCTCCGCCCACCGCAATAATCAACCCGTTGATTGCCTTCTCCTCTGGCAGGGCAATCACCATGCGGAAATAGCCTCCCCTAGCCATCGGCACACCCACTCCTAAAAGCTGTTCGCCTGATCAGCGGTGTTCATCCTCACCCCACCAAACAGCCCGGTTCGCCTTTCCCGTCTCGCGACCTACCCTGCTGCCTACCTCTCCACGACCGTCGCGCCTTGTGCTCCCGCTGCCCTACTGACTGTGTGATACAAACCCTACCGCTCGGAAGCCCGCGTTCCGCCACAGTTTCTCGAAAACACGCTCCATTCTACAACTACTGCAAGGCCACGCGACTTGATAAACAAATACTGAGTCACGGTTCACACATGGAGAAGCCAAAAGCAGCTCAGTAAAACCGATGAATTTGACTAAACCACTTTTCAAGGCAAAGCCGCAATGGAGCAGGGCACGGCAGATTACCCCCGAACAAATTCCATCCCTACCGATCGGCTTCCGGCGGTTGATGGAAGGCGTCAGTGAGCCTCGCACCACGCTGCGCTCAAAAGTCTCTCAAGGGGTCCAACGTACCCAGCAAGCCAGTGGCAACAGCTACTCCGCTGATTCCCCCCGCGTGTGCGCATGCGGCGCCGAGGATGATGGCAGCCTTTGCTCAGCCATGCCCGCTGTCAAGTGGCGCACAAAGTCCTGTGCTGTCGTCACTGCCCGTAACCTCCTGCGTAGCTCCTCGTGCCGCACAGCTTTCGCAATAGCACCCAGCAGATGAATTTGTTGATCGCTGGCATCCACATGCGTGAGGACCAGAAAAAGCAAGTCAGCGGGTTGGCCGTCGGGCGCGTTCCAATCAATTCCATGACGGGCGCGTCCCATCACTACCAGCGGCTGCCGCAGGTTCGCAAGACGCGCGTGTGGCACCGCGATGCCCCCGCCGAGAGCTGTACCCATCATTGCCTCACGCGCTACCACCGCTTCACTCACCACGCCACGATCTAACGTCCGATCGAGACTCGCCGCATGCCGGCAGAGCTCGCGCAGAGCCTCGTCACGCTCGCGTGCCGCCAACTCCAAAATGACCGCTTCCGCGCGAAAATATGCCTCAATTGACGGCCGCCAGACCGGCTTGAGCGCCCACCGCATCCATGGCCCCAAGGCCATCGAGCTGATCAACGCACTGACCACCACAGCCGCATAGACATGCTCAGAAATCACACCAAACTGCAACGCCATCAGACCTATTACAATTTGCATCTCACCGCCCGGGGTGTGTGCCGCGGCAATTAACGTCCAGTCACTCCGCGGCTGGCGACTAACCCAGCTTCCTATCCACGCCCCCAAAAACCGCCCAGCAACCCCTACCCCCAGCAGCATCCCCACCAGCCCAACATCAAACGCACGCGCAAAGTCCACTCGCAACCCCACCGTCGTAAAAAAGATCGGTACTAAAACTGCCCCCACCATCTGATGAATCACTTGGCGCGTGCTCTCTTTCAGCGCACGTGCCTCCCCTGCCATTATCCCCGCGATGAAAAATCCAAACAACGCATGCACACCGATCCACGTCGTGATCGCACCTCCTAAAAGCCCAAGTAAACACACTAACGTCAATGACGTGCCTGGCTCGGGTAGGCTCCACCGCGCACACTGCTCCAGTAAACGGTTCGTAAGCCGTCGCCCAAACGTCAACGCACTGACTGCAAATCCCACTGTCAGCACTATCATCAAAGGAATCTGATGCACTTGCGTAAACGCTTCCCCCGCTATCCCCAGTATGATTGCAAACACCACCCACCCCGCAACGTCGTTGATGGTCAGCGCCCCCATGATCAGCAGCCCTACGTCGGTCCGGTACAAATACAAGTCCTGCAACACTCGCGCTGTCACCGGAAGCGCACTGATGGTCATGATTGTCGCCGTAAACACTGCAAACAACACCCGCTGTTGCGGGTCCACCAAAAACCGTGCCGGCAGGAGCATGCACGGCACAAACGCTACCACGATCGGAATTATCAAATCACACATCGAAATCAGCGCCGCTTGCCGCCGCTGCTGCCACGCTGCCCCAAAATCCGTTTGCAGCCCCGTGTCAAGTAGAAAGAAAAAAAGGCCTAACCACGCTACCGCCTCCAGCAAGCTTTGTTGGGCCGCATCACAGGGAAACAACCACGCTTGCCCCGCCGGCCAGAGCCTCCCCAACACCGTGGGGCCGAAGAGAATTCCTACAAGAATCTCGGCAGTCAGTGCTGGCTGCCCGTAACGCGCCAGGACAAGCCCTAATCCCCGCGCGCTGCCTAGCAGCAGCAATAATTGCAGCAGGAACAGTAATACGCGATGGTCGTCCATACTCGTCTTATCCGTGCGCCGCTCCCAGCCTCACCTGCCCTCACCAGCGCATCCTTGCCACTAGTATAGCACACCGCACCCCCAGAGCGACCTGCTCCCCACCTCATCTCATTCAAAGCGTCCCCTGCCCTCTCCCCGCACAACAACTCCCTTTTACCACGTGCCTAAACCGCCCTACCGCCGCCCCCTTCTCTACGCGCCTAGCGCGCCCTGCCGCGGGCACATACCAACAACGTCAAGGACGATGATTGACAGCCTCCTGCCCGTCTGGCTGCCCTCGCCTCTTGCCGGGCTGCCTTCATCCTGCTATACTTTTTCGTACCCACAACTAAGAAGCATTTATGCCCACCGTCTCTGTCATCTATCACTCCGGCTCCGGCCACACACGCGCAATGGCCGAGGCTGTCCTGGCCGGCGTCGCCTCCGTCGCAGACACTCATGCTCACCTGCTCGCCATTGAAGGACGCGACATCATCCAGGGGCGCTGGCGGAACGATGCTATCTTGGCTCAGCTCGACGCCTCTGATGCCATCATTTTCGGCTCGCCCACCTACATGGGCTGTGTCTCTGCCCAGTTCAAAGCCTTCCTCGATGCCACTGCCGATCGCTACCCGTCGCGCGCCTGGGCTGATAAACTCGCCGCGGCTTTTACTGTCTCAGGTGGGCCCGCAGGCGATAAGCTGAACACCCTCGTCACACTTCTGATCTTCGCCATGCAACACGGCATGATCTGGGTAGGCCAGATCCACACACCCTTCGACCAGAGCGGGCTCAATCGCTTTGTATTTCATCTCGGGGCCGCAGGCCAGGCAGGCCAAGAAGATCCGACCGTCGCCCCCAGCCCCGAGGATAAGGAAACTGGACGCTGCCTCGGAATACGTGTAGCCACCCTCGCAAGACGCTTGAAACCCTAACTAAGAACAACGCTGCGCAGGACCACACCCAGATCCAAGCCAGAGCCTCACCTGGCCCCCCTCTTGCACACGCTTACCACAATACGGCGAACAGAGCGGGGAGGGCTGCGATCAGCAGGAGGTGAGACGAGGTTACAGCAGCCACATCACCCGCTCTGTTCGATACAACGCGGCGCGCCTTGGCCCGCGCAGCCATTGCGCGCCATGAGCGGTTACACCTAGCCAATCGCTACTTTGCCGCGCTCGCCTGTGCGGATACGGATGCACTCAAGCAAGTCGACGACAAAAATCTTCCCGTCACCAATGTTGCCCGTCCGCGCTCCCTCGATGATCGCCTGAATCGTCGGTTCCACAAAATCCTCATTCACCGCGATCTCAAGACGCACCTTCTTGAGCAAGTTCACCTCGATGTCCACCCCGCGGTACATCTCGTGGTAACCCCGTTGCTGCCCGCACCCCAGGGCGTTCGTTACCGACATCTTGTATACTTCCCGCCGGTACAGGCTTTGTTTTACGTCATTCAACTTCTCTGGCTGAATGTAAGCAATGATCAGTTTCATGGCTATTGATCTCCCGTGTGTGCTGCATCATTTACTGCGTGATAAAGATTTGGAACCCACTGTACGCTTCCATTCCGTGCTCGCCAATGTCCAGCCCGCGTATCTCTTCTTGCGCACTAACACGAATACCCAGCGCCAGCTTGAGCACCAGCCAAGTAATAAACGACGTCACAAGCACATAGAGCGCGCTCGCTGCCACGCCAATCAGTTGCACCACAAACTGCCGCGCACCCCCAAAGAAAAGCCCACTGATTTCCACCCCACCTACCGCCTGTGCAATGCTCTTCTCTGCAAACAAACCTACACACAACGTTCCAAAAATGCCGTTCACTAAGTGCACTGACAATGCACCCACCGGATCGTCAATGTGACGCCGATCAAAGAACAACACGGCTAGCACTACCAATACCCCCGCAATCAACCCAATAATCAGCGAGCTGGCCACACTCACGTACGCACACGGCGCCGTAATCGCTACCAAACCCGCCAGACATCCGTTGATCGTCATCCCCAAATCCGGCTTCCCCAACAACAACCACGACGTCGCTGTTGCGCTCAGGATCGCCGCCGCCGCCGCCGTGTTTGTCGTGATCACAATATGTGAAATTGCCGTCGGATTCGCCGCCATCGTTGACCCAGGATTAAACCCAAACCACCCCAGCCAAAGCACAAACCCCCCTAACGTCGCCATCGCTAAATTGTGCCCGGGAATCGCGCGTGGCTTCCCGTCCGGCCCGTACTTCCCGATCCGCGGCCCCAACATCATCGCCCCCACCAAAGCAGCCCAACCACCCACCGAGTGCACCACCGTCGAACCGGCAAAATCACAAAACCCTAACTTCGAAAGCCAGCCGCCCCCCCACGCCCAGTGCCCCACTATCGGATAAATGTAAATCGCCATCGCAAACGAGAATATGATGAACGAAATATACTTCACGCGCTCCGCCACCGCCCCAGACACGATCGTCGCTGCCGTCCCGCAAAATACCAACTGGAAGAAAAACTTCGCCAAAAGCGGTACCCCGGTCCAGCTGATCGCACTATATACCCCTTTGTATGCATCACCTGTCGCTGGCGAATTGTCCGCCCCCGTCAAGAACCACAACCCTTTCAGCCCCATAAAACCTGTGCCATCACCAAACATCAGCCCCCACCCCAGAAACAAAAACCCCAGCGACGAAATCGCAAAGACGATAAAATTCTTCGACAAAATATTCACGCAGTTCTTCGCCCGAGCAAACCCTGATTCCACCGTGGCAAACCCCAGGTTCATGAAAAAGACCAACATGGCTGCCACCAACACCCAGATCGTGTCCAGCGTCACTTTTACACTGTCTGCTCCTGTGCCATCATCCGCGCCCACCCCCGCTGCCCCGCAGATGACAGCTAGCAAGGCGGCGCCATACACGAGCGTTCGTCTCATCACCGACTCCTTTGGTTGGTTAATAAAATCATACGCGCCACATTCGTGCAACGGCTGTGCCAGGCGCCGTTCCGCAGATTAAGTCGTTCTCTGTCAGTATCTTATATGCCGCAGCAGATCTCCCACGCCAAGAAAAAAAGCCACCAAATGGTGGGAATTTCCGCCTCCGTCCCACGTGGGTGTCAGGAAGCTTTAACCGCTCGCTCGCTGACCTCAACGCCCCCGCCCCACGCTCGCTCAATCAACCTTTTCTGTCGTCTGCAGACGACTTGCAGCGTCAATTGAGCTTTTAACGGACTCGCGCAACCCCCGTGCCCTCCTTGCACGTGAAAACCTCGCGCCCCCGCCCCACGCTCGTTCAATCAACCCTTTTTGTCATCTGCAGACAACACTTTGTGCCGCTTGAATCTATGCTCAAAGGGAGGCTCATGAGGGCGCAGCTGCCGCCGGCGGCCCTGCTTCTCCTGAAGGGTCGAAATACCACTTCCAACCGTTACAGCAAAGTACGGATTCGTAACCACATGCCCTATAACAACTTTCGCCGCCCACCGAGCAGCGCAGCACACCTCTCAAGCTACCCGGGGAGAGCGAGGTTGCGCAGGCTGGAGGTGTACTTTTTGGTAGAGCTTCTCAGGGGAGAAGTCAGGTACACAGGGCTCCCGTGCACTAGCTATACCGCATGTTACAAGCGCCCGCCCATGGTCAAGACCAAGACCGCTTTTTGTACATGCAGACGGTTCTCCGCTTCATCGTAGACCACGGAATGCGGCCCGTCAATCACCGCATCAGTGACTTCCTTGCCGCGGTCTGCGGGAAGCGGATGCATGTAAATACTGTGCTTTTTCGTCAGTGCCATGGCCCGCTCGTCACACACCCACGAAGGATACTTTTCAATCAGCGCTAATCCTTCCTTTGTGTCTTGCGTGTAAACCAGCGGTCCCCACGATTTGGGAATCACGACGTCCGCATCGCAAAACGCTTCGTCAAAGTCATGGACGATCTCAAACTTTGTTCCGGCGTCGCGCGCATTCAGACGCGCTTGCTCCTCAATGGCAGGCATGAGGCGAAACTCGGGTGGATAAGCCAGTGTAACGTCTAGACCAAAACGCGGCATCATCAAAATAAGACTCTGCGGCACGGACAGCGGGCGAATGTAGTTGGGTGCACACGTCCATGCCACGCCCAATTTAAGGCCGCGCGTGTTCTGCCCGAATTTTTCCCGGATGGTCATGTAGTCGGCCAGAATCTGACATGGGTGGTACACGTCACATTGCATGTTGATCACTGGCACGGACGCGTACTGGGCTACCTCACGCACATAGCGGTTGCCTTCTCCATACGCGCAGTGGCGGATCGCGATCGCCTCGCCGTACCGGCTTAGCACATTGGCCGTGTCTTTCGCCGATTCACCATGGGAAATTTGCATCTTGTCTGGTGAAAGAAAGATCGCGTGCCCACCCAGTTGTGTCATGCCTGTTTCAAAGGAATTGCGTGTGCGCGTGGAGGAGTCGAAAAAAATCATGTAGAGCGTCTGGCCCTGCAGATACTGATGCCGGACGCCCATGGCATGTTCGCGTTTGAGTTGAAACGCTACACTGAACACAGTTTCGAGCTCGTCTATGCTCCACTCTTGAGTGGTAATGAGATCGCGACCTTTGAGTTTGGTTTGCATGCCGTTCCCCGCCACTGGTTACGCAAAATGATAGCGGAGGCAGTGACGCAATGTCAAGCAAACACCGCCGCCGCGAGCAAAAACGACTATCACACAGCCTAGCCCTGGCTATTTCCTGCTTTTCCCACTCGTTGCGCTTATCACCGCGCAGAGTGGGCTCACTCCCCGCACCCCAGTTCCCACGGCGGCTTACACAACGCGTGAGGCGCCCTCTTTTCAGCCACCTCTCCCGCTCACGCTCCTTCTCCCCTGAACAATACCCGCCGCGCAAAGCACCAGCCCGAGCAGCGTGGGTTCGGGAATGCCGCCGTGTATGAGGAATGTAAATGGGTTGAGAACCGTGTTGTTCGAAATTACCACGCTGCTGCCATACTCTGCGTCTTTACTCAGAGGACTGAACACTATCGCAAATGTGGAACTGGAGAAAGGCGAGATAATGCTGTGCGGCTGTGCAATTACACTAAAGCGTGCCGCGTCACCCCCACTAATCAGCACAGGCGTTGCCGCCGTCAACATCAGATTGGATCCGCTTGCATTGTAGATCACAAAGGAATTGGTTAGGGCTGCCCCATCTGCATCAACAGGACCAAATTCTGTCCCGTTTTCCCAGGTCGGCGTGGCGAAGCCGCTCACCACCGGCTTGTTCTTTCCAAGTACCACCATCTGGGCCGGCTCAACCGTGAGTTCCAAATAAGCCACCGCATTCTCACCACCAGGTCGAATAGCCCACTGCGCGTTGTACTCGGTTGCATGCGTGTACTCGCACACATAGCCCGGACAAGCCGGCCCAGTCAGGCCAACCGGGTTCACACTAGTGTTGTTAATGCCCGCAACGCTGAAATGCGTTACACGCACCACATGGCTTCCCACGCCAGCCACAAGCGTGCTCCGCGGAAATGTCTTCGTCGCGACTTGAAAATAGGCCGCATCACGCGACGTAAACCCACAGTACAACTTCCCCACCGCATCAATCTGAGGCGTGTTTTCATACAGCGCAGCGAGCGTGGGCATGCTCCCTTCAGCAAAGACGGGTGTGAGCGCGCCAGGGAAAAGAAACAGACCAATCATCCCATCGTATGTAATCTCCCCAGCCGCAGGGCATATGATAGTGAAGCGGTTCACACCCGGCTGCAGCTCCATATACAGTTCCTCTTTCGCCAACATGGCGTCGGCAACATAGCGACTCAACCCTTCACTCACCACAGGCGCGGTGTTGTTGTCAGACGTGACCGGATTCAGCAGTTCATACGTTGACGGCGCTAAGCGGTACACACCGTTGTCGCCATAAAATGCGCCCCGCGCTTCATACTGCGCTGGGCTTAGATCCGCCCCGGCAGTAAGTGAGTACGGCACATCGTTCGTAAACTCACTGTTGCCAAACGTGTAAAACCCACGCAGCACGCAGAGATCCTGCGCACCATCAAAATTGGGATTGGGTGTCAGACGGCGAAACATGGTGTCTTGGTAAAATTTCTGCTTTGCTCCATTCGTGTTGATCGTCGTCATGTGGAGGCCGTAGACGTAAGGAAGACCGGCTGTTGCGTTGCGCACACGATAGCGGATAGAGTACGCAAAAGTACCGTAGCTGCCACAGGTGAGTGTGACTGTGGCGCGATGCACCCCAGGCGCCAGAGCAGCGCGGTTGATCGTGAAGGGGATGTCCATGCGCGTGCCGACCACATTGCTCACAAACGCAGGATGCAGGTGCAACCAGTCGACGTCAACACTGGCTGCGTAAGCAAACGGCACCACTCCATCGTTGTAAATCGTCAGTGTGCCGTTGGTCCGCCACATGCTCACGTACAGGTTCGTCTCCTCAGCGCGTGGCAGCGGAATAGTCGGGATGATCGGATTCCAGCCCACATCGCGTAGGCGGCCTACGGCGTTCGTGCCATCAGTCGAATACGGCACACCGGCGTACTCAAAAAAGAACGGTTCTTCGCCGTAATAATTCTCCTCGGGCTCCGTTATGCCGCTAGGAGCACTGTACCACCGTTCGTGCGGCGGATCGAGCCCAATCGCGTAGAGCTGATTGTGATACACAATGATCTGCGGAATCCCAAAGCTGTCCACCGCGTCGGCATCACAGTTGATGAAGAATTTGTCCGAGTTCAGTGGATCAGCACTGCCGTTACGTGGGTGGAAGGCGACGATATTATTGCGGATTAGATACTTTGCTGTGTAGGGGTGCGCCGCAATCCCATGACGATAAAACACACCTTCTGGCCCTGACCCGCGATCTATGTTTTCCAGGATCGTACAGTGGTCAATAGTGACGACATTTGTGTTCCCCACCGTGCCCGCACCGCTGTAGCAATTCATGTACGCAAACCGTTGGAACCCTAACGAAAGTACATGATCAACCCGTACACCGTTCGTCCCAATAATGCCACCCTGAGACGTACCAAAGTCAAATTGGATGGCATGAAAGTACCACTGATCCCAGTTGGTTGACCATTGGTTGCTCTTGATGACGTAAATCGGACCATCATAGCGCCCGTCTAAGATCAAATTGTCTATGCGCAACCCATCCGCTCCCTTCACCGCAATCAAGGTGCAAAAATCGGGATACCAGCTGCGGTCGTTCAATGTCGCAGGTGGATTGGTTGCAATAATCGTAAACCCAGAAAATCTCACGTGGCGCACGTTGCGAAAGTAAATCGGCGCCTCGTTCGGAGCAAGCGAGGGCTGCGTATCACGCTGAATGTACCACGAGTTCGTCCCCGAGGCAAGAATGCTTTTCCCCGGCCCGGCTCCGATCACGTGCACCCACTGGCGGTTGTTGAAGTGGATGTACCAGTTGGTAGATACGCGCCCGCCGAAAAGAAGCCGATTGTCGTTCTCGTACACCCCAGGAAGAACATGAATAGTCGTAACGTTGGTGGGGGTGCCGTTGGGCACCGTGTACACGGCATGCGTGATCGTGCGAAACGCACTCGTCGGGGTAAGACCGTTATTCGCATTGTTGCCGTTCGTCGCAACGTAATAATCCGTGGCCCCGATGAACGTGCTGAACAGCACGAGAAAGACAACCAAACGCGCACAGAGAAAACGGCACATCGCACACTCCGTTGCCTCTGGTGAAAGACTAGGTGCCGCTATTGGCGTGTAAAGTAACAGTAACTATCTCGGCTAATTCCACTATACCAGAAACACCCGCGGATTGTCAACTCCATCGCCTTCCTCCGCATCCCAGCCCTCGTCATCCGCACTGCACATAAAATTACCTCGCCCAGCGGGCTTCGCCTCACCTCCTCCGCTCGCCAAGATTCTGCCTACATGCGCTGATTGCGAAACTTGTCCTGCTTTCCAGAAAAGCCGGCGAACTGTACCTTACCTCATCGAAATTGATTCCGCCACAACCCGTCCGCGGGAAAAGTGCCTCTGTAACTGAGAATGTCATCAGTGCGAGAGTCGCGTGGAGGCACCCTCCCTAATGACGGCGATGGACTAGTGCACAGCCGTGTACTTCTTCCTCGTCACTCCTTTAGCCCTGCGAATGTGTAGCTCTGATTCCCGCGTCACGCCCCGCGCTCGCCCGTCGCACTGCCGTGACAAATGGCGCCCTCCTTGCGTCAGGGGCGCCAGCGTGCCGTTCGTCACGCACGCATACAAAGGTTGTTGCTTGTTGCGCGCGCCCAAATGCCGCAGGCAAAGCAGGCGTCCTTCCGGTCCTACTGATGCTCTTTTTGGATGGTGAGCGCTGTTGCGTGTATGCCGTCCCACGCGGAAGACTGGCAGTCGGGCGCGCCTTTTGCGCGCCGGAAGCGTTCTTTTTCACCTGCGTGGGACTACTGAAAAGCTGAAAATGCCCCAGCACCTCTGCGTTGCTGGGTGAAAAGGCGTGCCTCTCACGCGCAAAAAGAGATCGCCGACCAGCGACGCAGCCCGATTTTACTGCGTCTCCTTCCTGAGTGGCCATGCTCCATGCTTTTGAACGACCTTTACAATCCAGGGTGGGACACCCACCTCCGTTATCCCACGCCTTCGTCTTTATGCCTCTTGGGCCGGGCGTGCAAGGGAGCGATTAAAACTGAATCTGTGCGATGGCGTTGTTGAAGGTCACGCCGCGCAGGAGCTGCCGGCGCAAGTAATCACGCATTTCCTTGCTCGTCCAGACCGAGGTGGACGTGGCGTTAGCGCGAATCTGCTGGTGTGAAATGCGCTGGTTTGACGCCAGGTCATAGACAAGCACGTCCATGCTCACAAATCCTTCGTAGGTCAACCACTCCACAAAGTTCCAGTTCGCGCCGCGCCCGACGGCGTAGCATTCATTCAGGTGAAAAACGAGCAAATGGGTCGCGTGAATTTGATCGGCCTCGGCACGATCTTTAACGATGACGACTCGTTTACAGCGATTGTACCCGCGGAAACGGTTAAACATCGCCAGCGCCATCTCCTCATATGGATCGTCCAGCACACTCACTTCACCTTTCCCATACATGACGCGCGGGAACCAGGAGGCCCGGTAGCGTTCCGCTAAAATGTCCTTGATAGCCGGATCTTGCCGGCCGAGCGGCAGGATGGCGAGGATGACATTTTCCTTGCCCGTGAGTGTAATGGGGAGCGGAGGCGTGGTCTGGCGCGTGGCGCAACTGGCCAAGGTGAGCGCTACCACGGCGAGCGGGACACGTAGGAAAGCGCGACAGGTGCTCGAAGGCGTGAACATACTCACCTCCCGCCTCATGTTACAAACCAGGCGACGGCGCCGTGCCAGGCCGGCTCGGCATTAAAGTGATCACCACACGCCGATTCATGCGTTGCCCTTCCGGCGTCGCGTTATCGGCCACCGGCCGATACGGCCCGTAGCTGGCAACTGCCATTTTGCTCGGGTCGATCAAGCGCCGGTCACTAAAATAGTGCATAACGGCAAGAGCGCGTGCTGCGGCCAGCTCCCATGGCGACCGGTAGCCGGTCGCCGTTGCCTCGCCCGCATCCGTATGGCCTTCGATAGCCACGTAATGATTGGGATACTCACGGCTAATTGTTGTACCAATTTCGTCCAGAACGGGATAAATCGCTTCTTTGATTTTTGCACTGCCGGGCTCAAACAACACTTCAGAAACCATGCTCACTTGCATCACCCCTTCAGAGGTCGTGTCCACGCGTAGGTAGCGCCCGTCGGCGCCAATCTGGCCGGCCAGCGTATAGCTCGCCACCAGCAGACGTTCGTTTTGTGCAATCAAGTCGCGATTTCGCGCTTCAATCAGCGCAAGACGCTTCTCGTAATTAGCCAAGATTTTGTTGCTGATCCGCGCTTCGCCACTGTTGGGATCATAGGTTTCATGCTCAGCTTTCAGGCGTGCGCGGTGGACTTCGTATACTTCCCCAGCGATCCCGCCGAGCAACGCACCCGCACCAGCCCCGGCACCCGCTCCGATCGCCACTCCAATCCCACCCCCGGCCGCACCAATCCCAGCGCCTGCGCCTGCCCCAATCAACGCGCCAATCAATCCGCCCCGCTGCACTGACGTGCAGCCTGTCAGCACTACCACGCTCACTGCCCAAGCCAACCTGGATGCTCTCATAGCCGTTCCTCTGTCCATGCGCTCATGATGATGACTGCGCCTCGCGATTCAGCCAGCGCGACAAACTCCCCACGGCAAGTACAAGCAGCGCAACACCTGCAACTGCCGCGCCCAGCCAGCCAAGAAGCGATAACACCGTCATAATCACGCCCGCAATGACCACGCCTAAGAAAATAGACCACATGGCGTGATGAAACCGCAAGCCCAGCAGAAACGCTGCAATCGCACCTGTCCACGCGCCGGTCGCCGGTAAGGGAATGGCAACAAAAATGGTCAGGCCGAGGGTCTCATATTTTTCAATACTCGCCGTTTTACGCCGCGTCCGTGCAAACAACCACTCAAAAAACCGCCGCCCGAGACGCGTTTTCATGCATACCCGTGACAACGGCCCGAGCAGCAATAAGATAAAAGGAATAGGCAGCATGTTCCCCACCACTGCTAACACGAACACCCACCACCACGGCTCTCTCAGCAAATTAATCCCCACTGGAACAGCGCCACGTAACTCGACAATGGGAAGTGTTGCAACGGCCACCACGGCAAGCTTCGGCGGGCAGCCATGATCGCGCAAATAAAGAGCAATCCGCTCCCCAAGGCGCGCGCGCGCCGGCGGCGCGTTAGTAGCTCCCTGAGCACTGGTCATCGCTCCCACGCGTGTGGCCACTGCCAGCCAGGCACAGAGGCAGAGTACCTGCACGAGCCAACGTTGGCTCCTTAACCCGCGTCCGTCCCGCTTCACGATGTCTGCTCCACCATTTTTAGCGGCTCCACCCGAAAACGAAAGATTGTCTCCGTACCGCCCACATTGAGTGTCAGCATCGTATTTAAGCGCGTGAGCAAGAGGCGATAAGGCACCTTGACTTCCTCCCCTTTCATCGCGATGCCCACATTAGCCGAGCCAAGCATGTCGCGCGCGTTGTACACCGCACGCAAAAGCTGCTCAAAACGTTGAATCTTGTCGCGTAATTCGGGAGTGAATACATACTGTTTCCCACATTGTTCGCACTGCAGGCGCCCCTCAGGGCCAAGCTGCAAGAGCGAGAACGTGAGCACATTGGTGCAGCCTACACATTGCAGCTCGATATGGTTCGCATCCGAGTATTGTTCAGCTGGCATGCCTCAGATCCAGGAGAGTTAGATAATGCAATCCGGCCGCGACAGCTCCATCCCTTTCAGCTCTGCCCGCGCAGCGTCGTAGCCCGCGCGTCCCATCAGCGCGTAGGTAAAAATCTTGCCCTGTTCGACGCCGGGTTGATCGAAAGCATTGATGTCGTACAGTTCGCCGGCATAGGCTGTTTGCAGCTCCAAAAACATGAGGAGCTGCCCGACGTAGTATGGATTTATCGCCGGGAGCGCGATGGCCACATGCGGCCGGCCTGCTTTCGTCAACGCCGCGCGCGTCGCAAACTCCTCCGCATGCAGCAACTTGTTCAGCGATTGCCCGCTCAGATAGCTGAACGCCGGGTCATCGCTAAAGCCCGCCGGGATCGACGTTTGCACGCTAAATTGATCCACATGGATGAAGGTGAAAAGCTTGTCCACAGGGCCCTCGACGTACAGCTGCACTTGCGAATGCTGATCCGTTGCGCCCAGCGCATTTACTGGCGTCGGCCCGCACTGCACCACTTCACCACGCCGATTCACACGCTTGCCCAAGCTTTCCGCCCACAACTGCCGGAACCAATCGGCCACGTCACGCAGTCCTTGTGCGTAAGGCATCATCACATGAATACGAATCTGCTTCCGCACATCATAAAGATAGTGAATCGCCGCGTTCATAAACGCTGGGTCGTGGCGCCATTCGCTCCCGCCACAACGCTCAAGCATGTCCCGTGCTCCCCGCAACAGAGCCTTGATTTCGATCCCTTCCACCGCCGCAGGCAACAGCCCTACCGGCGTTAAGACCGAGAAACGCCCACCGACATCGGGGGGGATTTCTAGGGCGCGCAAGCCCCGCTCTCGCGCCAGCGCACGCAACGCCCCCTTCTCCGGATCGGTCGTGATTACCACGTGCTTCGTCCACGCACTGCCCACAGCCCGTTGAAGCCATGCCTGCACTACCAGGAAATTAGCCATTGTCTCCGCCGTACTACCCGATTTGGCCACCACATTGACTATGGTACGGGCCGGGTCTAGCGTCGCAAGTAAGTTGCTTATCAAAACTGGATCAATATTGTCAGGGATAAACAACCGCGGGCGATTACCACGTGACTCGCGCGGCATGAGGTTGTAAAACGGCGGGTTGCACGAGGAGTGGAGGGCTATCGCCCCAAGCGCCGAGCCGCCAATCCCGATTACCACAAAATTATCGCACTGTGACGCCAGCTCATTCGCTAATGCAATGAGCGCGTCAGCCTCTCCATCACGATAGGGCAGTTTGGTGAATCCCCAGCTGCTCCGCGCTGCCTGCGCTTGCGCGTAGACACGGCCCAGGTACGACTCCGCCGCCGCCCAGTCCTCTGCCCCTAACCCCGCAGCACCCACCGCCTCGGCGCGCACGTTCGTAAAATCATAGCGAAGCATTTTCTCGGCCATACAGTATTCCTTGCAGGACGGCGACGCGTGCACCGTCATACTGGTTATAAAGACGCGCAAATTATATCAAATGCGAAGAGGAAAAGCAACCGCAAAAATTCGTTCACACGCTTCCTTTGCAGCGGCTCTGGGCTGCAAATGCTACCCGTCATCTACATCCTTCATCAATGACCCCTAACGTGAGGGTCGCCTCACAACACTGATACGACGAAAACTTCGCTTGCGCCACAAAAGCGAAATTCGTGAGTCCGACTGGCGGCATCCGTGCAAAAAATTTCCCTGACGCGTTTGCTATAATAGTCGCATGCCAAGTAGTGCATCTGGCGGGTTTATTTTTGAGGGGATGGCGCCGTGCCTTTCGCATTGCCGCACGCTCTTTCTGCGACTATCTTCTCATGCCACCGTAGGACTTGCGTGGGCGGCTGGAAGTTTTGCTGTAGCTGCGCTTTGTTGTCATCTCGTTACCCACCATCCCTTCTATGATGAGTGTATCCACATCCGCCACCTGTGGCGCCTCTCCATCGGCGACCGCGCCCATCACGACTTTTGGTGCTCATACCCCATTTCGGCCTATGTGCTGACCCTCCCGTTTTTTCGGCTGTTACCTGAAGCGGCCATCAGTGTCCTGGCGTTGCGTGCGCTGATGTTCGTGCCGCTCGCTGCGTTGGCAGCCCTGTTTGCCTGGCATGCGCGGCGCGTGGGGAGTCCGGCCGTGTGGGGCGTCGTACCGTTTGCCATGCTGGCGAGCACGCCTGGTGTTGCACGATTCCTCGTCGAGTACAGTACCGATCATTGGGCTGCGCTCGCGGCTGGTGCCGCGCTCATGCTGATGCTCACAGCCTCTCAGCCACACGCCGTCGGCGCTGCGGCCTATTTGAGCATTCTTTCGCTTTTCTTTGCCCCTAAGTATTTTTGGTACCTGATCCCGGGCGGGTTGGCCATGTTTGCCACTGCTTGCGTTACCACGCGTGCTGCGCTCCGCGTCTTGGCGTGGGCTGTCGGCGGTGTTCTTCTCGCGCTCCTGACGGTGATCATCTTGCACGCAGCTGTGCGTGTTTCTCTCTGGGACGAGTTGCTTTGGGTTTTCGTCGTACAAGCCCGCTACAATGTGAGCCGGATGATGCCGCGACTCGCGTTCTTCGTCTTGCAGTTTCTGTTAGCGCACTGGTGGATAGCGATCCTGCTGGGCGCCGGGCTTGTAGGTGCCTGGCGGTCAAGGAGTCACGCGACCTGGCGTCAGTGGGGTCCACAAGGCGCCATCCTCGCCGGGACTGTTGTCTCACTTCTCGCGCTTCGGCAAGGCGGGGCACAGTATTTCGCCCCAGTATTACTAACGCTGTTACTGTTCGTACCCTACGCAGGCCGATGCTTTGGAAGTCGACAAACACAGGTGTTACTGACCTTGCTGATGGCAATGCTCGCCTGCGCCGTATGCTGCTGGAACTTGGCGCGTGCCACGCGGGATTTTGTACGCACGCCGCTGAATACACGCGAAGACCCCGCTCCTCATCTCGTGGTGAGCATGACTATGCCCGGCGTGCACCGTCTGTATGCGATGCAGAAACTGCTCGACATGATCCCGCGTGACGAACGTGTGGTCGCCGTCTGGTACATGCATCCCCTGTTCCGGCGTGACTTGACCTTTGTCACCCAGGATGACCGGCCGAGTCTTGTGCCGCTCATGCCCCCGCATCATCCCATTCGCTGCCAGTTTGATCCCACGACTTTCTATAGCGCGTTGACGGCAGCGCCGCCCGCGTACATTAGTCCGGTGTGGCTGGGGCAGAACTACCCGCCGGGCTGGATGGAAGTCTGCCGCGATTTCGTCAACAGTACCAACCTCTACGAATTGATTACCATCGCCGGTGAGCGTGCCTTCCTGCGTAAAGATCTCCTGCCGGGGTCACTCCTGCCGGGGTCAGGCCTAAACTTTTAACTTAACACGGAGAGTTCCTCATGGCACGTCCACTTCGCATTCAGCAACCAGGCTACTGGTACCACGTCATCGCACGCGGCAATGCCGGCCTCTGCTTGTTCACGCACCGGGCGGAGTACCAGCATTTTCTCGATCTCCTCGCCAAGGCGCACGCTCAATTCTCCCTTGAGGTGCACGCCTACGTGCTCATGCGCACCCACATTCATTTGTTCGTCCGCACACCGCTCGCAAACCTCAGCCGCTGCATGCAGTTCCTGCTGACATCCTACAGTGTCTGGTACAATCGTAGGCATGAGCGCGTGGGACATGTATTCCAGGGTCGTTACAAGGCGATTGTTGTTGAACGTGATGCCTATGGCAGTGAAGTCAGCCGGTACATTCATCTCAATCCGGCGCGTGCATCCGGCGTACAATCCCTTGAAAGGGCACGCCACACGGCGCGCAGCTATTCATGGAGCAGTTACCGTGCATATCTCGCATTGTCCCCTGCGCCCCCTTTCCTTTCTATCAACGATACCTTAGAACGTTTTGGCGGCAACACCGCGCGCGGCCGCAAAGCCTATGCCCAGTTTGTGGAAGAAGGCCTGCTGCGCGACCGGCCAGACCTTCTGAACGACGTCCGGGCGCAGAGTGTGCTGGGCACAGATACGTTTGCCGAACAGGTGAAACGCTTCGTCATGACGGTGAAACACGACCGCTGTGGGCACGTAAACGCAGAACGCCTAGTCCGCGTGCCGATCGAAAAAATACTTGCAGCGGTGGCAGCGGCAACTGGCGTCCCACCTGAGCAACTCATTAGACCGCGGTGCCGTCACAATCCAGCGTGGCTGCTCGTGCTCTGGGCTGCCTGCAAATGGTGCCGAGCATCCATGAGTCTGGCGCAAATCGGTGCACAGCTTGGCGGCATCAGTGGTGTCGCGGTATACAAAGCAGAACGGCGTTGCGAGTCACTGGCAACGCGCTCGCCTGCCTTGCGAACACAAATGCAACACGTGCGGCAGTACCTTGAATCAGCAGATGATACAGCGGCCGTTAAGTTAATAGTTTAGGCCTGACCCCGTCGCGGGCGGTATCCCCACGCGCTCGCGAATGATGTAGCGCGGCCGGTTCTTCACCTGCTCGTACACCCGCGCAAGATACAAACCAATCAACCCATTGGTCAGCAGGATCATGCCGCCGATAAACAATATCGCTACCATCAGCGCCGACCACCCCGGCAGGTTCAGTCCCAACCACTTCTTCACTATTACGTACCCGGCATACACCAGCGCAGCTGCCGACGAGAGAAATCCAAGACCGAGTGCCAAATACAGAGGCGCGGCTGAAAAGGAGAGGAGACCACGCAAAAATTCTTTCACCGGCCCACCACCTAGCAACGCAAAATGAGTCCGGCCAGCAAACCGTGCCTCGCGATGGTACGGCACTGTCTCCTGTCGAAAACCTACCCACTGCACCAAGCCGCGAAAAAAAGGATCAATTTCGTCCAACCGGATCAGCTCGTTAACCACCCGCCGGTCAAGTAGCTTGTATTCACCAACGTTGTACGGCACCGGCGTGTCAGACAGCAGGTTCAGCACACGATAAGCCATGCCTGTGAGCCACATTTTCAGTGGTGGCTCCCCCGCACGGCTCAGCCGCACAGTGTTCACCACCTCCGCCCCCGCGCGCCAGCGCGCCACAAGCTCGGGGATCAGTTCCGGCGGGTCTTGCAGATCTGCATCCATGTAAATGACTGCCGCACCGCGCGCATGCCGCAAGCCCGCCAGCACACATGGATGCACACCAAATCGGCGCGACATGCGCAAAATTCCTATGCGCGGGTTCTGCTCCCGCGCCGCGCACAGCAGCTCAAAACTGCCATCCGTCGAAGCATCATCTACGAAAATAATTTCATACGACAAACCCAGCGCCTCCAACACCGCCATCGTGCGGCGAATGAGCTCTGGCAGCACGGGTGCTTCATTACGAAACGAAAATACAACTGAAAGTTCGACGGCAGTTTGCGTGGTCACACTTCCTCCAACATCTTCCTGCGCAATGGTTGTTGCGCAAGTTGGGTGATGTACTGGCGTGCAGCCATCCCAAAGATTCGTTCCACGTGTGATAGGTACCGCGTATCGCGGACGTAACGCATGAACGCTGCATCGCGAAACGCCAGCACGTCGCGTGCGCTCACATACCGTGTCGGCAGCGGCACAAATTCATACGCATGCTGAGCATAGGCATGCCACGCAGGCGGAAGCCGCGTGCCCGCCTGCCGTGCTCTCTGATACAACACCGTCCCAGGATACGCCGTGGCGCAATAGAAATTGACGAACTCACATTGCAGCTCCAAAGCGAGCTCTAACGTCGCTTCCATGCTTTCAAGCGTGTCTTCCGGCAACCCAAAGATAAAATTTCCCATCAGCCAGATGCCCGCGTCGCGTACCATGGCAGCCGCCTCATGCATACTCGCACGAAATTCTTTTGCCACCGCTGCGCGCACATTCTGCGAGGCCGACTCAAACCCCAGCGCCAGCCAGCGGATCCCCGCCGCGCGCAACTCACCCAATGCCGCCCTGTCCAGCGTGTCCACCCGCGCGTACGCCCACGCATGCAGTTCCAACCCGCGCTCACGCACCGCCCGAGCCACGCCAAGATAATGAGCAGGCTTCAACACAAATAACTCGTCGCACAGTTTTACCCGATACACACCGTACGTTTCTGCAAGGTGTTCCAGCTCGGCTACAACTTTCTCTGGTGCACGATACCGCACACCCGCGCCGCCATACGGTACGTTCACACAGCAAAACTCGCAACTGAAGGGGCACCCAAATGACGTGTAGAGTGCGGCGTACGGCCGCCGGCGGGCCAGGTCATCCAAGCAATGCCAGTTATGCGCGCGATACAGCCGCATCGGCAGCAGATCCCATGCCGCCATCGGCCACTCCGCCCCAGCCAGCAATGGCGCAGCTTCACTATGCGTGATCCCGCCGTCCTCCCAGTACCACACGCCCGGCACCCGCGCCCAGCGCTGCGTCCCCGCGCGCAGTTCCTCGCTCAGCCCCAGCAGACTGTAAAATCCTTCCCCCTGCACCACAAAATCCACCGCCTCTTCGCGCAGCGTTTGTTCTGGCAACGCGCTCGGATGAAGCCCGCCCAGCGCAATCTTCACCCCTCCCACCTCCCGCAGCGCCCGGCAAATCTCCCCTGCCGCCGTCATCATCTGCGTGGACGCCGATGGGTGCTGCCCATAAACCATCACTGCCGCCAACCGCGCGCCCAACTCCTCCACTCGCCGCGCTACCCCCTCCGCACTCAGCCCCTCCCCGTTCGCGTCTACCACGTCTACCTCATGCCTGTCTCTTATACACATCT
>JAOACZ010000003.1 GCA_026417575.1 bacterium
GGGGGTGCGGGGGGGGGGGGGGCGGGAGAACATGCCGAGGATTGGGGCGGTAGAGATTCATCGGTGGCGGGCGGCGTTTCGCGCGTTGCACGGGAAGGACGTATGGGGGCACGAAGGGCTGCCGGGGAGGGTGCAGCGGCAGATTGATAGGAAGGTGAGGCGGGTGGGGAAGGGAGGGGGGTAGCGATTAAGGGAGTGGGAGGCCCATATTGCGCCACTGATCGCGGAATTCGAGGGTAGTTTCCTCGCCGAGGAGGGAGAGGCGGTAGGTACGGACGACGAGGTGGCGATGAGGATCGAGCCAGAGGGAGCGGCGGACGGCGCGATGGGCGTTAGCGAGTTGATTGGAGGCGAGTGTGGCGCGCGCTGCGGGGCGCAGGGTGGCGGTAAGCACATGAAGGTTGCCTTCATCGCGGAAGGTGAAATTCCAGTCGCGTTCGTTGGCGAAGACGCCGACACCGAGGAAATCTTCCCAGATTGTTTCGCCGGGCGCGAGGGGACGGGTGTCGTAGTCGTTACTGGCGGGAATCCAGACTTGGACGGTGCGATTACTGACGAGGACGGTGTAGGGGTAGGGGCTTTTGATTTCTTGGAGGAGGAAGTCTGGAGCGCGGAAGACGATGCGGGCGTCTGACTTTACGATGCGGGTGAGGCCTGGGACGCGCTGGAAGAGGTTGACGTTGGCGACGAGGGTGGTGGTGGTTGCGACGGAGGGGCGAATGGAGGCGAGGGCGTGGTCAAGAAAGGAGAGGGGGCGGGCGGGCGGTTTAGGGCCTGAATCAACAGAGACTTGAGGAGCAGCGAAGGAGACGAGGGGAAGGAGGAGAACGGCGTGGGCGAGGCGGCGTGAGGTGGGCGTCATGGGCGCACCTCAGGTAAAGCGATGAGGTTGAGGAATTCCTGGCGGGTACGCGCGTCGCTTTTGAAGCGGCCCTCCATGGCGCTGGTGGTGGTGAAGGAGTTGACTTTTTGGACGCCGCGCATGGCCATGCAGAGGTGGACTGCTTCGCAGACGACGCCGACGCCCATGGGGCGGAGGTGTTCCATGAGGCAGCGGGCGATTTGGGCGGTCATGCGTTCTTGGAGTTGGAGGCGGCGGGAGTAGATTTCGACGATGCGGGGTATTTTGCTGAGGCCGATGACGCGGCCTTGGGGGAGGTAGCCGACATGGACGCGGCCGAAGAAGGGGAGGAGGTGGTGTTCACAGAGGCTGAAGAAATCGATGTGTTTGACGACGACCATTTCGTCGTAATCCTCGCTGAAGATAGCGCCGTTGAGTTCACGTTCGATGTCGGCTTGGTAGCCGGAGGTGAGGAACTCGAAGGTTTCGCGCATGCGGGCGGGGGTGAGGCGGAGGCCTGGACGGTCTGGATCGTCGCCGAGAGCGGCGATGAAATCGCGGTAGATTTGTTCTGGGTTCATGGGAGGTCGATGGTAACGTAGTGGTGGTCTGATTCTGCGAGGGAAAGGCGGGTGAGGGTGAGCTGATGAGCGGCGAAGACGGGTTGGAGGCGCTCGGCGAGTTTTTGGGCGATGTTTTCCATGGTGGGGACGAGGCCTTGGAGGAAGGGTACGTCGTGGTTGAGATCGCGGTGGTCAAGGAGATCGAAGACTTCGCGGCGGAGGATGTCGCGGAGGGTGGCGACGTTGATGATCATACCGGAGTGGGGGTCGAGGGGGCCGGAGACGGTCACGGTGAGGAGGTAGGTGTGGCCGTGGCCGCCGGGGAGGCTGCATTTACCGAAGACGCGGAAGTTTTCTTCGTCAGACCACGCGGGGTTGAAAAGGCGGTGGGCGGCGCAGAAGCGAATGGAGCGGGTGAGGGAGAAGGTCATGTGAGTGAATCAGTCTTCCTCCTCGTAGTATTCAATGACCATATCATCGCGGGGGCCACCGATGGCGCGGTCGGATTGTTCTTCGTAGTAGCGGACTGGGGAGGGTTTGGGTGATTCTTTGACAGGCGTGGGGGGAGGCGAGGGTGTTTGGGTGGAGGGGGCGGCTGGTTTTGTGGGGTGAGCGGGCTGTGGGGAAGTGGGTGAGACAGAGGGGATGTTGGTAGTTGCGAGGGGAGTGGCGGCTGGAGGAGCTGAGGTAGCATTAAGGGGCACAATGCCGGTAACAGGGATGAGGCCGAGGCTGGCAGGGGGAGCAGGTGAAGTAGGTGTTGGCGGTGTGGGGAGAGCGGGAGGGGGAAGGTTAGTCTCGGCTGCAGGCTCGGGTACGACAGCTTCGGCGCGTGGGAAGCCTGCGGTGACTGGCTCAGCGCGGACGATCGGCGTGGCTGGAACGGGCGGGGCGGTGGCTGTGGATGTATGAAGGGCGGGAATGGGTGCGCCGGCCAGCCAGGAGGAGATTAGATCGAGGACTTCCTGGCGATACAAGTTTCCGAGGTGACCACCTTCATTGAAAAAGAGGATGCGGTTGCCGAGGAGACTGGCGAGCCAGTCACGATCATAATCTGTTAAGAGAAAGTCGTTGCGGGTATGGAGGACAAGGATGCGCTGATCGGATGCGAGAAGGGGTTGGAGGCGCCAAAGGCTGGCTTTTTCATTGAGATCTTGCAAAGTTTGCCACTGGTCGGGGTAGGCTTTGCGGACGAAGGTCATGACGTACTCGTAGTAGCCGAAGCGTTCAATTTCCTTGTCGAGGAAGCGGGTTTTGCTTGCTTTGAAGGGTGTGGAGAGGATGCCAAAATTGGTGCGAGAGTGGATGCTTTTGATAGTCTCGCTGAGGGTGCGGCGGAAGACGTAAGCGATGGCAAACTTCGCTTCGTCGTCATCAATGGGCAGATCAAAGCCGTTGGTCATTTTGGGGGCGTATTTGTCGAACAAGGCGTTGTAGATAGCGACGGCCTTGTTTTTGCGCTGTTGAAGTTCTTTGGGGGTCCAGTTTGTCCAGATGGAGTAGAACTGATCGAGTTGGTGGAAAGCGTAGACTAGGTTGACCGGGGGATTGACGGAGAGGATACGGGTGAAATTGAGGCGTTGCTCGCGCTGGTCAATCTCGGCTAGATAGAGCGCGTCGAGAGCACCGAGGGAGAAACCAAGGAGCATAAGTTGCGTGGGCTGGGCGCGGCGGTAGCGATTCGTGACGTCGTGAATGATAAGGTGAAGGGCGTGGTAGATGTCCTGGGCATCTGCGGGCGTGAAGCCAGGGACGCCGGAGGAGGAGGCGTTGAGGAGGAACTCCCAATTGAACGCGCTGCTGATGAGGAGTGCTGACATACCCTGTCGGTAGACGGCTTCAGCGAGGACAGAGGGGGCGAGATTGGCGTAATTACCGCCGAGACCGGGGAGGATGATTACCAATGGGGCGGGAACTTTTTGCATCCAGACTTTGTAATGGAGTCGGGAGCGGGGAGCTTCAGGACGGACGTTGATTTTATGGACGTTACCGCGGTTCCAGAAGCGCGGGTCTTTGAGGGTGAGGCGGAGGAAGCGAATGGTGTCGATATAGGGGCCTTGAGGCTGGTAATCAGGGAGAGAGATGGAGGCAGCACTGAGGCTAAGCGCAGCCCACGCGAGCGCGAGGTAAGCGGGCAAAAAGGAACAGTTCATATGGATTTAGTTGGCAATTTTAGCGGTTCGGAGAATGTACCACATATCGCGGGAGAAGGTATAGCTATCGAAGTTTTCGTCTTTGAGGCGGTCAATTTCATCCATGCGCAGGGTCATGTTGTTGAATTTGAAGATCATGATTGCGCCGGCGCCGGCGCCGGGGACGAGGAAGCCGAGGGCGCCGCGGGGATCGGCGGCGCTATCGAAGATAGCACCGACGCCATCGCGGATGGTGCCGCATTGGAGGATAAGAGGCAGGTAGAGGTAACAGCCGGGGCCGATACCCCATGAGGCGAAGGCTTGACCGAAATCTTCGTCGCGGGGTTGGAGGCCGAACCACGCGCGGGCAGGGTCGTAGAAGCCAGCGAGGCCGAGGGTTGTGTTGATGAGGAAGCGGGAGAGTTCAATACCTGCACCACCGAACTTGGCTTGAAGGAGGCAACTGAGGGCGCGCTTGGGCATTTCGAGGTTGTGGTCCATGCGTTCAATGCCTTCGCGGGCATAGCGTGGGACAACAAAGGCATAGCCTTTGCCGAGGGGGCGGGCGAAATAGACGTAAATTGCGCCGTCAACGGCGAACATGACACGGTTAAAACGTTCAAGGGGGTCGCGCACACCGAGCTGATCGGAGATGAGGGGGCCGGAGAGGTCGTTGCTGGTGAGGGCGTCGTACATGACTTGATCGACGTACATGGAAACGACCCGTGTGGGAGGAGAGGGTTGGGAGGTGGGGGAGGTATGGAAGGTAATGTCGCGTTCACCTTCAGTGATGATCACGAAGTCGGCACTGGGATCAGCCGAGGAGGCAGATGCGGCCGAGCGGAATGCTTCGACGACGTTGCTAGGCAATTCGACGCCGGCGATAGGGGTGATGTTTTTGAGTTCATGGTAAGCGGAGGAGGAGATTATGTTTGTGGAGCCGTCGGCTTCGACGCGGTAGACGAAGTCACGGTAAAGGTACTGGCGCACGCCGCTTGTTTGGGTGATGGATTCAGCGGTAAGCTTGTAAACGTAGTGGTCGGCGATGTTAGAGTCGGCTGGAGTAACGAATGAGTGCACATTCATTACGAGCGTGGTAGTAAAGGAGAGGGGCGCTTGCGCTGCAGTGATGCAGGTGCTACTGATCAGCAAGGTGAGAGCGCTGAGTGTAAGCGTATGAGAAGTAGTGCAGTCCATTCGCTGAAGCATGGCAAGGAGCCATGATGTGTGGTTAGAGATGTCTTTCAGTAGAGGTACATTATACGAAGGCAGGCGAAGAGTTGTCAACGCGAGGGAGCGGGCTAGCAAAATTTTGGGAACTGTGAAGAGAGGATATACAAAATACTGTGGCGGGCTCAGGTCAATAGTATCCCCATTCAATGGCGCCCAAGTCTACGCCGTAGTTGCGGTCTTGCGTACCGCGGCGGGAACGATAAGGGTTCCAGGTACGGTGGGAGTGGAGGTGAAGGGTGGCACGGGTGGAGACGCCGAGGAGTTCGTTGGTGGGACGTTGAGTGAGCCATTCATGGAGGTCGAAGCGAGCCAAGTGCCAGGTGGCATTGGAGAGGATCACGGATCCCAGGAAAGTTGAATCGAGGTAGACGGAGGCAGCGACAGGCAATTTTTCGACGTCGGGATGACTGGCGCGGAGGAAGAGGCGGAGGTAGCGGTCACGGACGAGGATGGGTTTATACACGTGGGCGGCGGTGCGTGCGAATTGGTTTTTGTACTGATCGCGTTCGTAATGATAGATACCGTATTCCAGGATGCGATCAGTGATGGTAACAGGCTTGGCGGCGTAAAAGAGACGACGGCCGTGCTGAGCAGCGCGGGCGAGTGCAGTTCCCCAGGCAGCGGTCAAGAGAAGTGCGAGAGCAAGGGAAGCCCAGCGCAGTACGGGGCGTGCGCGTAGGGTGTGGAAGAGGGATAGGGCTTGGGTGCGCCAGTGGATGGTGAACGACTGAGCTTGCGGCGTGAAGTGGAGTTGGTAGTCGCGCACAACGAGGGCCAAGAGCAGGGCGAGCCAGAGTTGCAATTCAGGGACGTAGTAAAAGTCGCTGGTAACGAAATTGGCGATGTATGTGGAAGTAAAGGCGATTAAGAGGCCGAGTGCCACTGCTTTCCAACGCCAGTAGATTTCGCGCGATCGATAAACTCGCCAGCTGAGAATGATGGCGATACAATAGATGAGGAGCACAGCAAGGAGGGCGGGGAAACCGAGTTCGGCCAGGATATCGAGGTAGAAGGCATGGGCGAAAGCCGTTTTGTAGGTGTCGTCAGGATTTCTGTAATAGCGGTACAACTTGTCAAAGGAGCCGAGTCCGGCTCCGAAGCCGGCATATGACCGAATAATGCGTGTAGCAGCGGAGTAGTGGTGGAAGCGGTAGGCGAGCCACTCATTGATGCGAGTGCGGTCGAGTTTGAGACGACCGAATCCGTCGGTGAAGCGTTGATATTGACGCGACTTAGTGATGACGGCGATTAAGCCGCGGTGAGGGAACATGAGGGAGTAGCCGGGGCCCATAAGGAGGAGGACAACGACGACGACGGCTGAAATGACGCGCACACGTGCGGACTTGATTAAGCCGAGGGTCCAAAAGACCGCACCGAGCACACCCAGCACCAAAAGCAGGGCAAAGAGGGCGGAACGGGTACCGGTGAGCCAGAGGCCGAGGAAATTAAGTACCAAGGTGATGAAGAGGAGGACACGTCGGAGGAATGAGCGTGTGGCGAGGCATAGCACGCCACAGATAGAGACAAGGGTGGCGAAATAGATACCGGCGGCGTGGGGGCCGTTCAAGGTGGAGTTGATGCGCTGGAAATACCAGTTAATGCCGACCCACCCGAACCCGATACGGTACTGAGTGATACCGTAGATGGCCACTATGGCACCGGACACGACGGTAATCCAGAGAACGTTGCGCAGTTCTTCGCGGTGGCGCAAGGAGGAACAGAAGAGGTAATAAGCTAGGCCCATCTGGAGGAAAAGCCAGGCACGTGTAAAGGCGAGGCCTCGATCGAGGAGGGAGAAAAAGGGGACGCGGGCAAGCAGGCGAGGGAGTTCACGATAGAAGCCTGGGCAAAAGACGTTATCAAAACGGAGCCAGCCGAGGGGGAGCCAGAGGATAATTGCGGCGAGGAGGAGGAGCATGGGCCCGTCCATGGGTGTCCGAACCAGGTAAATGCGTGGAGCACGGTCGGAAATCGGTCGTCGCCACAATGCGTGGAGCAACCAGGAGGTGGTCAGAGCACCGAGGATGGACATGTTGACGCTGAAGTACGGCAACTTGAGAAGCGAACCGAGGGTGTTGAAAAGGGGGATGCAGAAGACGAACAGGTAGACGCACCAGATCCACCGGCGCCAAGAGAGTGCAAAGGTGAAAAGGCTGATGGCCCAGACCATGGTGGCCACCGAGGTTGGAGGTTCCCAGAGAAAACTGAGTTGGTATGTCGCGGTGATGGGGAGCAGGGCAAGAAAGATGAGTACTCTGGTGAGATGTGTGATAACCGAGGAGGAAGTGCGAGTACGCATAGCAGGAAGGGTAGTGTTACGGAGAAGACGGCGTTGGGGCCCCTTCAACAAAGTTAAGAATCTGAGGTGCGAGAACCGACCAATCGAGTGTACGGGCCACCCAGGCACGCCCAGTGGCGCCTAGGTGGGCACGTAATTCTGCGTCGCGGGCGAGGTGCTCGAGAGCGTCGGGAATATCGGCAAGGGAGTTGACGACGTAGGCAGCGCCAGCTGCGTCGAGCATGGCAGGGTAATCACCGACACGTGTGAGCAAGACAGCGGCGCCGCAGGCGAGGTAATCGCCGATTTTATGGGGGAAGCGGGCGCGGTTAACACAGGTATCCTCGAGAGGCAGGGCGCAGATGTCGGCAGCGGAGAGGAGGCGCGGAAGCGCTGCGTCAGAGCAGCGGCCGGTGATGACAAGGCGATGAGAAAGGCTGAGGCGTGCTGCGTGGGCTAGAAATGAGGTGGGTGGCTGACCAATGAAGAGCAAGCGGGCGTGTGGCACACGAGGCGCAAAGGCAGCGAAGGCAGAAAGCAAATGGGGAAGCGCTTGACCATCATTGAGGGTGCCGATAACAACTGTATCGGCAGGGATACCAAGGCTGGCCTTGGCGCTGGCGCGGTCGCAGGGGCGCATAGTGGTCGTGTCAACACCTTCGCGCAAAAGGGTGATACGGGACGGAGGGATGCCGATGGCGCGGGCGCGGTCAGCGAGGGCGGAGCTAATCACGCTGATACGAGCGGCGCAGTGGCGGATATGCTCCTCGCGGCGGCGATCCCAGGCATGGAGCCAGCGGTTACCGCGCATGACGTTGGCGGCGCCGGCATACCAATCGCACCAATCAGAAAGGAGGATCTGGCGCGGACCGAGAGCGGCGTACACAGGCCAAGCGACGTTGGGATGGTACTCGAAGGCGTAGACTACGTCATAGGAACCTGTGCGAAGCTCGTGCCAACGCCAAAAAATATCGAGCCAATTCGAGCCATGGCCGGGGAGCCAGGTGTACCCCCAGCGTGGGCCTTCGGAGACACGCAAACGCGGCTCATGCCATTCATGACGAGTCCACCAGCGGTCGCGTGCGACGGTACAAAGGGTAGCGTGGTGGCCGTGGCGGGCGCAAATACGCGCAAACCACAGCGCACGGTGGTAGGTACCGCAGCCGGCAAGATTGGCGTTGAGGAAGAGAATACGCACGGGTACGTCAGGCCTCTACGCGGAAGAATATTCACCGAAGCGCGTGTATAACGTCATTAAACCGGCTCCGCCCCAGATGAGGGGGTTGAGCTCTTGGGTGGTAAATTCCTGGGTGACAAACGAGACGACGACATGAAAGAGAAAGCAAAGTAGCAGCCCTGTTAACTCAAAGTAGGCCGACGTGTACGGCAGCTGGTACAGCCGGCGCACGGCTGGGACAATGATATCAGCAAGGAACCAGAGAAAGCAGCCGAGTCCAAGCAGGCCGGTGTAACAACCGATTTTCAGATAGTCATTGTGAGGGGCTTGGTACTCGTAGTAGCCGGCGCTGAAGACATAAAAAGGAAGCTCAGACCCAAAGGGCCAGCCGAGGAGAGGACGTTCGCGAATGTTTTCAATCATCGCATACCACGCGTCAAGACGCCAGCGAGCGGTTCCCTCTTTTGTGTCAAGCAGCGAGAGTAGCCGATCACTGATTGCCATGTCGTAGCGTTCGATGTAGAACGATCGTAAACCGATGATGATTAAAAGCGCTAGCAGGGCGACCGTCCAGCTTAAGGAGATTTTGCGACTGAAAGGCATAAACCAGAGAAGGCCGATGATGCCCACGATCAGGCCTAGCCAGACGCCGCGTGACGCGCTTAAGAACGACAGAACAAAACACCAGAGAATGACGAAAGCAATCACAAGACGGCGGCCGGGGATGGCACGCCAGGTACTCATCAAATAGAGAAATGGCATAGCGAGGATAGCGCCGGGGGTGCCACCAAGAAAGGACACGGTTTTTAAGCGTCGTTCTGACTTTACCCAGGTGGTGAGAGGATTGATGTCCAAGATCTCGGCAAATTCGATAGCACCCATGACGCATGTAGCGACGACGAAGAAGCGCAGGAGGGGACGGGTTTCTTCGGGTGTTTTGTAGAGGAGCGGCACCGCGACAAACATGCCCATGCCAAATAGGGAACGGAACTGATTAAAAGCGGCATCGCCGTAACGGTAAGACACGGCACCAATGAATACGGAATAGATAGCGAATACGAAAAATAAAACTAGGCTGAGACGGAGGCATGGCCAGACAGGCCGGACGCGGTTGAACAGTGCGCCTGCGTAGACAAGGAGCAAAATAATTTCACAGTACTTAATGTTAATGCTTCCAAGGACTGTGTAATCTGCGAGACAAAAGCGCCGGGAGGGCTCAAGCAGCGCAAAGATGAGGACATACAGCAGCCATTTCGGCCGAACCGCGGCGAGCGCAGCGCCGGCGAGGATGCACAACTCCACCAAGGTTTTCATGACATCAGCCTCCATGTTTGGATCTCCCATGAAGAAATCATCAAACATTGCCCTGGGCAACCGCAGATTGTTCGATGTTATCTCGCTCATCGGGGCGTAACTCACGCACGACGCGTGCGGGAACGCCTGCGGCGATGCAAGAGGAAGGTATTGATGATGTTACCACGCTGCCGGCAGCGATGACGCTGTGAGCTCCGATCTGTACACCTTTGAGGACAATCGTGTTCATACCAATCCAGACGTTCTGTTCGATGATCACAGGGGCAGAAGGAACTGCACGAATATCATTGATAAATCGTCGACCAGGAGCGGCGACCGGGTGAAAATCGCAATCTGTCACGGTGACGTTGGCACCGAGGAGGCATTGGGCGCCGATGCGGACAGAGATTGCCGCGCAGATGGCCGCACCGCTTAAGCCGGTATCATCGCCGATGATGATTTCACTTTCTGGCGTGAGGGTGCGAAGAATCACGGGATGATTGACACCGACGGGATTGTAGCGCGGGGAAGAACAGAGAGCGACGCGGTGACCAAGGACAATGCGACTCCCGGGGCAACGAGAGACGATGGGGAGGCCGTAGAGGACGAGGCCTGGGCCAACGGCGACGCCGTGCGCGGTCAGCCAGTGGCGACCGCACCAAGAAACGAGAGTGCGGCGTAGTCCCATGTTAGAGTTCGGGAGCGAATCCGAGGGTGAACATCAAATTAGTCCAGACAGTCCAGGCAGGCTGACGATGAAACTCATTTTTTAGCGTAGGATTACGAGCCAACCACGCGCGAGCCGAGAGCAGGGCGTTGGTAAGAAGGGTACGATCAGATTCATGTAAAAGGATCGGGAGGTAGCGAACCAAGGCACGGACATCGTTTGTGCCGCAGGCGAAGAAAAAGCTGTGCGCAGTGCGGGCATAGGCGTCAGCTCGTTTCATATCTTGGAACAAGCCCAGGAGGCGGTCGTAGGAGTAGCCAGGGTGTTGAGCAGAGAGGCGGAGATCGAGTTGAAATTGACGGATAGCTTCGTTCGTGTTACCCATTTTCAGCAAGAGGTTACCGAGGTAACGGCGCGTGCGGGATTCCCAGAGTTGGTCGGGATACTGATCAAGTTCGCTCAAGATGTCGGCGAATTGAAGTTGAGCGTTCGCGTCTTCACCGAGCTGCTGGTAGGCAAGTGCGGTATTGAAGAGTGCCTCGTACATGGGGGTGGCAAACGTGAGGCGGAAGTTGCGTGCGGCGAGGCGGTTATAGTGAATGGCTTGGCGGTAATCTTTGCATTCGTCGAAGTACGTCTCAGCCAGACGGCGGGCAAGGTAGGGGTCAGTGGGAAAGGCATCCAATCCTTTTTGGAGGGTGAGAATAGTGTTAGTGAGATCCCCGTAACGGCGGTAGGTCTGCGCCAGGTCGAGGAAGAAGCGTGGGTTGAGTTGGGCCGGAGAAGTGGCAGCGATACGTTGAAGGAGGTGGGCGCGCAGGAGCCAGAAATTCGTGGAACCTGGGGGGAAGGAGGCGTCTGCGAAATACGTTGGCAGGGGAAGCGGCAGCTGCATGTATTGGGCTGCGAGAGTGGGTGCGAGTGTGGCGGGTGGCTGGGCCTGCCAGCCTGCCTGAGGGTTATCGAGGACTACCCAGACGCGTTGGTAGCGTGAGGCAAACTGAGAAAACTCGGTAGGATCGGATTGGGAAGCCTGTAACAAGGGAACAGCGTTTTGGTCCGCGGTGATCCGGAAGGCACAGTACCTACCATCAGGATTTATGAGTACGAGGTGGTCGTCAGGGCGAGTAAGTTCGGCGAGGATGCGTGTCATGGCATCATAGACTTCGTGCTCGCGCGTAGCGTTTGCGTAGATGAGGGGGACGGGCGTGACTAATGAGCTAAGCGCACGGAACAGACGGTAAGCGAAAGGCAAGCGCGTTGGCGCTGCAAGGAGTGGTGTGGCTGTGAGAGCACACACTACCCACGCGAGTAACACACTAGTGATTCTCATCGGCCTCCTTATCGGGTAAATATGGGCGGATGCTTACATGATGGAGAATAACATGGCGCCAATCGCCGTAGAGGCGATGCGAGATGTCTGGGAGAGCGTCTAGTTGATCAAGAACGGCAGCCGCACCCTCGCTATCGGCGCGCGTACAGAGCAGGTAGCCGAGATCGAGGTAGTTGTCCGTCCATGCGTTATTCGTGGCGATACCAGCCAGGAAGGCGTTGGTAGCTGCATCAAACTGGTCATACAAGGCCAGGAGATTTCCACGCGCGTTGTAATAGGCGGCTGGCACAGAGAAATTAGTTGCGGCGCCTGCTAACCAAGCCATGGCAACGGATTCGGAGGTGGGCACGCCGCTAGTGTAAAACGCAGAAAGGACAGCATAGCGCCAATCACGGTTCTGAAGCTCATCGCGTTGCGGGGAAGATAGCTGCACGAATAGGTTAGAGAAGATTATGGCAGCGCGAGGATATTGAAGACGGCGGTAAAAATAGAGGGCAGCATCAAGAAAGGCGTCTGGATCGGGCGGGGACACTTGCATTGCTTGCTGAAAGAACGCATCAGCGGCGTCGTAGCGAAGGCGCGCGCGTTCGATGTGTGCGATTTGGCGGTAGAACCACGCCGCGCGATGCGGTTGGCGTTGTGCACGTGATTGGAGAGCGAGGATGATGGCATCGCGGCTGTCCACACTCATGCGCCGCTCGATGTGGTGCATCAAGCGCTGATATTGCTTATCTCGAACAAGAGCACGCCGGGCAGGGTTGTCGAGCTGCTCTGCCAGTTCACGAATTTGTGACCAGAGCTCGTGGGCGGCAATAGTATCACCTGCCGTGATGTGGAGCTGGGCTGCTTGCAACAACCAATGAATACGTTGAGCCGTGGAGGTAGCAAGGGTAGCCAGGGTTTCAAAGTGGCGCAGTGCGCGGGCCACATCGCCGCTTTCACTGTAGAGACGAGCAAGCTGTTCGTAGGAAGCGAGGCGGCGCACCTCGTCAAAGCGCGGGTCGAGATTGCGGCTTAGCCAACTCACGGCATTTTGATAATCACCGGTGCTAAGGAGGAGGAGAGCGAGATAAGAATGACATTGTGCTTCCCAAAAGAGGCGCTCGCGCTGCCAGTCCGCGCGCAAACGGGTGGCGTTGGGAGACGTGTTCGTGCGCACAAAGAGAGGGATGAAAGAATCTTGCTGAAGGAGTCTGAGGATGGCAGCACAGCTCTGAATCGCCCGGGGGATGCGTTGTTGTTGCTTGTCGAGCAACATGTTAGCAAAGAGAGCTTCTACAAATGGGCGGTGATAGCGACGTTCGTACGAGCGTGCAGCGCGTGCGTTGAGGCGCTGTGCACGAGCGTAATGCGTGGGATCTTCGAGGAGAGCAAGTTGAGCGGTAAGACGATCGAGGTAGGGATTGGTACGATCCCACTGACGGGCCGCACGGAGGGCTGCGCGAGCGAGGGCGAGATTTGTCTGCGCCAACGCGTATTCAACGTGCAGCCGGTAGAGGTAGACAACGCGTTCACGGTCAAGGATTGGTGGGCCTAGGGAAGACACAAAATTGTCGAATGGCGGAAAGAGGCTGGTTGAATAGGCGCGCAGGTATTGTGATGCCCAGGCGTAGAGGGCTGCGTTCGCTGCGGCACGCTGGTAGGGCTGCAAGGAAATGGGGGGCCGAACAGAAAGGTCCTTGGTTGCCTGGCCAGAACTGATGAGCGCACACAGCGTGTCGATGTCGGTGCGCGCGTACCAGCGAAAGAGCTGACGCTGGAGCGTACTGCTTAACGGCGCAGCAGCAAGAGCAAGGCGGTAGAGGTGCCCGACGTTCGCCGCTGTCATGTGACTTGTGGGGCATATCATCTCAATATTGACCGCAAAAGGCAAAGAAAAGTTTGTCAATGCCCATGGCGTGAGTAACACAGGATTGAGGGGGTGATTAATGATCCACGTGACACTGCTGAGGGCAGGGTATGTGGTTACCCGCGCCATGAGCATGGGAGGTGTCGTGGTCATGGCCGAGCCTACGGACAGATCGTTTAGGAGCGATGCGACGTACCAGCGCATGCGGAGGTCGGCCTTTGGATCGTTGGTGCATACCAGAAACAGTTGATCAACAGGTTGGGCAGCCCGGCGGAGGAAATGCGCCGGGGCAGCGAGGTCTTGATCGGCCACCTCAGACAGTGCAACACGATACGCGACGTGCTGAAAATACGTCCACGTTAACCATGCCGCGAAGCCCAGAACAACTGTGAGGATAGTGATGATGAAGGAGGTGGTGACATGCCGATAGCGGTGCAGTCTGCTCAGGACTACGCGTATCAGCCACGCCCAGGTCTCGACAGTGAGCAAGAGGACGAATGGCCAACCTATTGCGACGTACTCGTTGCTTCCTGCAGTGGGAGGACGCGAGGTACAGAGAGTCCAGAAGAATGGTAGGAGAACAGGGATTGCTTTCCAAGAAGTGTTAGCCGGCGTTGTGCTATGCCTCCGTAGCAGGCCGAGGAGAGCTAATCCACCGACAACCCACGTTACGGCATAGGCGAGTGGGGTGATGTGTGAGCTGGCTCGAGAGGGTACGATAGGAATGCTCAAATAACTGCTTCCTGCGGCAGCGGTCAGCAAGGTCCACCATGAAAGACTAGCGTCACGCCACCATGCTTGTGTGAGCAACCACCTCGGTAGCCTTGGGGTGAACGAGCCGTTTAATGTCAACAGTAGGGCGCAAAGCAGCAAAAGAAGGTAGAAAAGTGAAGCCGCGATGCGGGGACGGATATGCACTTTGTTGGGAGCATCGACGCGCCGGGAGCGCACGAGGATGCCGAGGATGCAACCTGCATGGATAATGAACAGAAACACCACGAGGGGTGTGGCTGTCATTGCGACGAGCGCTGCGCCCAGGTATACCAGCATGCCTTGGAAAGATGGATGCGCATAGAAGTAGTGCCAGGCCCACTGAGCAAATAAGACACCAAACATGGTCATGATCATTGGGCCGAGCTGGTGCGTACGCACCCACCATTGCGCGCTGGTACCGAATAGAGTCACGGCCCACAACATCGTGAGATGCGAGGGATCGGCAGATCGTGCAATCAATGTTATGAGAAGGAGGCTGAGTGCGGCGACACCACAAAACAATGCTCGTGCGTGCCATAGCGTGTCTAGTCGGGCTGATGCGAGGTGGAGCAGACTCTCTGTTAATGGTGTTCCACGGCACAGGCGCCGGGGTAACGAATCAAGCGTGCAAGGAATCTTCGCAATAGTGTCAAGGGCTTGCGCCTCGGGAAATGTCACCCCGAGCCGCTGGGATACCTGCCATGCCTGCCAGCCGGCATAGAACACCGCCAGGAAGAACATAATCGTGGCGAGGTAGGCGCTTCGTCGTTGCCACCAGGAGGGCAGTGGGTCCGCTGTGGTGCTCATGTAGACTCAATCGGCTACGGCTCAGACGGCGCCGCAGCTTTGGGCGCACGCCAGCGTTGCCACATGTACAGGCTTGCTTTACCTGCCGTCACAATCACTCCGGCCACAGCAATGAGAAAAAAGGGCGCCGCGAAGGGCGCATAGCGCTGCTGGAGGAGATAGATCGAGCTTATGAATGTGATAGCAAGCATACCCATGCAGCGACCACGCGAGAGTGCACCAATCGTGTAAAGTCCAATTGCTCCTGCTGCGCCGATAAATGGCAAAAGGATCCACGCGAGCGCGAGTAGTGGGCCAATAGTACGAATTGTGTGCCATATTAACGCACCATCCCAGGTGCGGATGAACACATTTAACTGATCGTGGACCTGATACACCACGGGTAAGAACATAACCATGGCAGCAGAGTAGGCTAACATCATACTGGGGAAACTGGTGACGCGCAAGGGGACAAACACAAGATCAGGATTGGGGATGGAATCTGTCAGCTGGCTACTGAGAACACGCTCGAGAATAATGCTGCGTTCACGACTATAGAGCGGGAGGAACAGCAAAACCATCCCGGTGGCCGCAGTCAACCCGGCACTCCAGAGCACTATTTGAATAACCAAAGTGGGAGTGAGGGAAAAACGCGTGAAAAAAATCACACCCATTGTTACCAAGAGGAGGCTAAGGAGCGCAATACCGAGCATCATGACTACAAAGCGGCTAAGGCCAGCGTCGCTGCGGAGCTGGTGAGTTCTGGACGAGCGTCCTCTACGCCGCGAGGGAACAGGCGTACGAGGATCTACAAGAAGCCAGCGGGTGAATGCGTACCAACCGGCCCAGAGGAGGATCAGTGCGCCAAACCATGTTTGCAGAAGGAACAACTCTGCGAACATGCCGCACGACATCAGTAGGAGTGATGCAAGCGACCAGATGACCCAACGGATTACGGTGTCACGTCGCAAGGCATTTAAGAAACACTCGAAGTTAAGCAGCGCACACGCCATGGTGAACGCATGAGGTCCCGATAGCGCGGGGGGCAATGCAGCTAAAAAGAAGGCGCTGATGACACCGATCACACGGCTTCCGCACATGGTCGCGACGCGGTAGGCTAGCACCACAGCGACTGCAAGAGCGAGCCCATTCCAGATACGGAACGCGGTGACAGGAACAGCGCGTGTGCCGTACACATGGCCTGCGAGAAGCTGAGCGAGATAGTTATGCTCGCGCAAGGCGGCGGCGCGCAGGAGTGGAGGTACCCGCTGCGCGATGGCATAGGGTACAACTGACGCTGCGCGTGCCACATCTTGAAAATGCCACGGTTCTCGGCTGTAGTGATAATGAGCCGTAAACGCCATCACGGCGGCGCCCCCTACTAGGGCATAACGGAGAAGAGCCCAGTAAAGTTGACTGCTCATAATGATGCTTGTCGGTGAAACTCGACGTGAGAGATGGACAAATTACGGTCCCACCCACGGCTAAGATCACTGTAATCATTGGCAAATTCGATTGTGATACGGGCGGGCTCGGTGTGAATCTGTGTTGCACAGGTGAATGGAAGAAAGGCGCGGTTAGTGGATAAGACCGTGTAAAATGCGGTACTGTCACCGACAGTGACTAGCAATTTGCATGCAGGGTCAAAGCCACTTGCGCGTGCTTTGTCAACTGAGGTACCGTCGTCGCGCGCCCATACGGTGACCCTATAGGCACCGGTGGGTAGCCAGACGATTCCCGACGCCGACATATTGTAGAGCAAGGTCACATGGTCTGGTTGTTCCTGCAGCGGCTTGCTGGGGGAGAGTGAAGCCAACCAGCCAGCTGCTGGCATGACAGAGACCTCGGGAAATGCGTCAGTCAAACCGCCGGTGGCACGAGCAAAGTAGGACGGATTAACATAATTCGTTGTGCGGAGGGCATACTGGGCAAGAGCGCGTGCAGCAGCGACGGGCTCGCCACAGCGTAGCGTCAAAAGTCCGCGCACGTAGTCGGCCACACTGCCCGGCTCTGCCCACGCCAGATTAGCAAGGATTTGTTGAGCGCGCTCACGGTTCAAGATAGAAAATTGGTACGTAAGAGGAAATTGCTCGAGTGCCCGGACAGCTGCGGCGTAATTCCCATCGGAAAGCTGTTCCATCACGTCAATCTCCTGCAATGCTCGACGGGGATATTTTGCCAGTTGGCGGAACCGCGCCCGATATTTCTCGCGGTCTTCGAGGCCGGCGTAGTAGCCCGCTTCGAAAACGAGAAGTGCTTCGTGCGAATTAAGAGAAAACACGCGAAGTAATTGCTCGCGTGGGGTAACAGTATTAAGCAACAATTCTATCCGACGTGAACCTTGGAGTCTGTCAATTTTTTCAGGTAGGCGGGCTTGGTAGTAAGCGTGCGTGGCACGCAAGCCACCAATCAAACTCACCGCTCCACAGAAGGTAAGAAACGTGTAGATCAGCAGGTTCGGGTGTTTTGGAACCTGCGAGGTGCTGGGCCCACACCCGCAGACGATGGCGAGATAGACACATGCCCAATCGACCCACTTTGTGCCGCGCAGTACCGCTTGGAGAATACTCATGTCAGCGTCCAAGGCGCGAAGTAGCTCTAGCAACAGGTGCAGAGCACCTATGGTGCACACAATAGCCAGGGCATAGCGATGACGTGGGGCAAATGCGTCAAGCCACTCCGCCCATGACTCTGCTGTGCGGCGATCTCGCCGTACCCACGACAATGCAGCAGTGGCAACCAAGCCGAGGGAGATCAGACGGTAGGTGTTCCATGGTGGAGCGGGGGTATGAAACAGGGTAGTTGCGTTTACAGCCGGATCGAGCGCCAGTATCATGTATGCATACCCCCCGGCCAAGAGGCACAAGCTGGCATAATGTTTCATAAAGCGCTCGTTGAGGGCGATAAATACCAGGGCAATAGCGATGCCGAAGATAAGAAAGCGCAGGTATTCAAGCAGCAAGAGATGCGTGCTCCACGCCAGCGACACTGCCGCGAGGGCAATGAAGAGGCTCGTCACATAAGATTGAGACCGACGCTCAGCCATAAGGGTCAGGCGATGGTGACATCACGAGTGATATACTCCTACAAGTCAGTGCTACTGTCTGACGAGACCGTAGCAGGTTTTTTTTGCGTAGAGCTCCTACCACGTGAGCCATAGCCATATTTGTAACCGTAAGCGTAGCGGTAGTAGCTATAGTAGTAGTAATCGTAGTAACTAGCCTGGAAGATGTTGACATTGTTCAAGATCGCGCCAATAATCTGCCCACCTACGTTCCGGAGGACTTCGATGGCGCGCTTGACCACGTCACGGTGAGCTCGCCCGCCATGGACGGTCAGGATCACCGCATCAGCCAAGCGAGAAAGAATGGCAGGGTCGGTAACGGCAATTGCGGGCGGGGTATCAATGATGATGCGATCGTAGTGGTCGCGCGCGTAGGTGATCAGGGAGAGCAGGCGTGGGCTGTTAAGCAACTCGACTGGGTTAGGTGGAATGGGCCCTGAGACCATCACATCGAGAAGGGGAACCGTGGTGCGATAACATGCTTCACGCTCATCAGCATTTCCCACCAAGTAGTTGCTCAATCCCTTCACGGAGCCATCAATACCGAAGATCTTATGGATGCGCGGGCGGCGCATGTCGCCGTCAATTAGAAGGGTACGGTCACCGGCACGTGCCATGACGTGGGCCATATTTACCGCGGTAGTTGTCTTGCCTTCGCCTGGGCCAGAGCTGGTCACGACAATACATTTGATCTGCCGATCAGAGGAGAAGAGAATGTTCGTACGGATGGCGCGGTAGGCCTCAGCGACGGTGCCTTTCGGCTCGCTCTCCACGATGTTTTCAACGGGGGCGACACTCATGTGTTTGGTGACAGAAGGAATCAAGCCAAGGAAGGGGAGGCGCAAGATAGTTTCCACGTCGTGCGGTGATTTGACCGTGTCATCGAGATACTCAGCAAAAAAGGCGATGCTCACGCCTAAGATAAGACCAAACATCATGCCGAGGAGCATGTTGAGCGTCTTGCGCGGGCGTGCCGGTCTGAGCGGCAGCACAGCTTCATCTACGATGCTTACTGTGCGAGGATCAAACTCGCTCGTGAGTACATTGACGCGCTCGGCCATTTGAAGCAAGCCTTGGTATTGAGCGCGTGCGGTTTGCACCTGCTGTTCTAACAAGCGGATTTCCACTTGAATGTTGTCGTTGGACGTGATTTGGCGACGCAGGTCCTCAATAGCTGCTGTCACTGCACTTATTTGCTCTTTGAGATTATAGCGTTCGGCTTCCGTAAGTTGGGGGGAACCGTAGAGCTTACGTTCCAACGCAGCCAAATCTTCCTGGCGCTCAGTGAGTTTCTTTCGCAGCGCTTCTGCTTCCTGCTCGTCGTAGTGATGTCGTCGTTTGAATTCGCGCAACTCATCTTCGCGCAGTTTAATAACCTGCTCCTGATTGGTTATACTGGCCTGTAAGTAGTCTCGGTAATGTTTGGCCGTGGTCATCTGGTCTTCTATTCGCTGACGGATAAACGTCGCCGCGACTAAATTGGCGTAGTCACGCGCATTCAGTCGATCCTTATCCTCAACAGTGACGTGAATGAGCTGGGTGCGCGGCTCAGCTCGCACGTCGATTTTTTTCATGAAGAGCGTCACACGCTGTTCAAAATCGGCCACACCTTCGGGCTGAAAGGGTCGTCGCATTTGTTCAAGCTGGGCGACAACGGCACGGGCCAAACGCCGGCTTTTGAAAAGTTTCATTTCAGTTTGAAAATAATCCATGTCGCGGGCACCGGCGTAGAGGGCGCTATCAATCATCGGCACAAGATTGGCCGTCTCGCGCTGGATTCGCACGGTCACCGTCGCTTCATACACTTCATCAGCTACGAACGAATATACCGCCGCCACCAGGGTCGTCACGAGAGTGATACCGATAATCAGAGGCGCGTACTTAAGAAGGATGCGAGCGTAGGAGCGCACGTCGCGTACGGGGTGAGTGTCGTGCGAGGTTCCTTGTGGAGTTACGTCGGTCTGCATAGGGGTTTCCTGGGATTATTGCTGGGATGTTACGAGACCCTGTAGTAAGCGCGCGGGGGTGGTGCTGATCAACTCGGACACGAACGCGGCGCCAAATGTGCGCATAATTGTTGCGCATGCTTTCACGTAGGCCACGAGATCATGAAGAGAGTGCGCGTCCGAACTGAGCAGGTCAACCCATTGGTGTTCGAGTAAGTGCCACACAGTGCGTTTTGCTGCTGCCCCATACGCACCCAGGGCACTGCACGCATTGACTTGGACAAGCACACCCCGGAGGCGCAAGTCGGCTAGCAGTTCAGGCGCTTCCTGCACCATAAAATTGCGCTCAGGATGGGCGATGACCGGGCGGATGCCAGCAGCAAGCAAAGCCGCACAACCTTCAGCGATTGCTGTACGATTTAATCCCTCGGGAAATTCTACCAGGGCGATGCCACTGCCGTCGATGCGCAAGGAGTTATGAGCTACCAGATCGCGAACGTGCTGATCGGTAAGTGTGACCTCACGTCCAGCAATGACCTGCACGTTCGTAGCGTTTTCCTGAAGGTGGGCACGAAGAGCAGACAACTGAGAAGTTACTATGTCGTGCTGGACGGCATAACGGTCACTGTAGTGAACGGTGGAGACGATGTGGGTGATCTTGATCTTGGCGGCATACGTTGCCATTGCCACCGCGTCTTGCATGCTGCGCGGACCATCATCAACTTGCGGGATGACGTGGCAATGGAAGTCAACCCAAGGGGTCGGGGGAGTGAACGCAGAAGTGGGTACGCCCCACCATCGCCACAGGAAGTTCATGAGACCACCGAAAGGGATTCTGCTGTGAGCCTGCCCACAGCATACAATATGGCCGCCTTTTGTACATGCCGGCGATTTTCGGCTTGTTCGAAGACAACCGACTGTGGGCTGTCAAGCACGTCATCCGTAATCTCCTCACCTCGATGAGCAGGGAGACAATGGAGAACAATGGCATCTGGTGCGGCTGCAGTGAGCACACGACGGTTTAGCTGAAAGGGCGCAAACACTGCCCGGCGAATTTCCTGTTCCGCTTCCTGGCCCATGCTCGCCCACACGTCCGTATACAGTACCTCGGCGCCCTGCACGGCTGCCAAAGGATCATGCACGACGCGTATGACGCCACCGTGTTTCGCCGCAAGTTGCGCGGCGTGCGTTACCACACTGCAATCTGGTTCGTACCCTTCTGGGCACGCTACAGTCATGTGCATACCTGTACTCGCTCCGGCTAATAAGAGACTGTGGCACACATTATTTCCGTCACCGACGTAGGCGAAGCGTACGCCTGTGAGTCGCCCCTTGTACTCACGTACCGTCATCAAGTCAGCAAGTGCTTGACACGGATGTTCATGATCACTAAGGGCGTTAATGACTGGGATGCTCGCCGCGGCAGCAAATTCTTCCAGCGTCGCGTGCGCGAATACGCGTAACGCCGCGAGCGTGACGTTGCGCGACAAATACGCAGCGATGTCTTTGATAGCTTCGCGCCGACCCATTTGGATTTCATCTGGCCGTAGCACGATACAGCTGCCGCCGAGCTCTTGCATGGCAAGTTCAAAGCTTACGCGCGTGCGTAGGCTGGGCTTCTCAAAAATCAGCGCTAACGTTTGACCCGCAAGTACCGAGGATCGCGGAGTACGTTTAAGGCGCAACCCTGCCTCCACAATGGTGTGCAGTACCTCAGGTGATAGGTCAGCGATAGAAAGAATATCGTGTCGTTGGTCCGTCATGAGTTATGTCTATAACTGGGGCTGGAGCACCCCGCACGTATCCCAAAACAACGTCCCCCTTGCCAGATCACCACGTACGCACGCACGCAGCACTTCATGAAGGGGCAGGCAATTGACCTTCCCTACTTTTTCAGAGAGTTAGTATATCCAAATTACGCAATGATTGCAAATCACCTTGCCTGGTACGGCAATAAACAGGTGAAGTACGAGGCACGTATCACACTTTTTCACGAGAAAGCAACGCTTCGGTAACACATTCGATCGAGGAATCTGCATGCCTCGCTTGGTAATATGAGGAAACATTTGGTGTACATTCTTCCCGGCAGCATCAGGACAACACAGCGTGTGTATCAGTACAGCCCGAGTCACAGGCGCGCCCGATAGGCCCAACGGAGCATAAAATCACGCATCCGCGTGAAAAGCGGGGGGCCTAGGACAAACAGTGCAAGTTGTAGAGCCGCATCCGTACTAGGGCTAGCAACTAGCGGGTAGCCGCTGGGGGCTCCACCGTTGCAGTTGCAAGAAGCATCTTGGTTATGCTGTCTGAACGTAGTTTTTGCGAGGACACGCTGCAAGTGTCTGCGAAGCACAATTTGCCAGAAACTGGCGCTGTGCCGGACCGGCATAACAGTTGCAGTAACTGGCCGTAAGTACACTGCGTAAGCTGCCAAAGTTGCGTAGCGGGACCTACGGCAGATGGCATTGCTGATAATATGCCTGGGAAAGCAGGCGACCACCTGCGAAAGGAAATGCCATACATCTCCTGACGCGAAGACCGCCTGTGCCAAGTATCGGTAGCTGGATAACTCACGGGTCCTACGTAGAGTGGTCAGATCGCTCCAGCGATTAGTGACACACACTGACTGCCACTGCTACGTGTTCCTCATGCGGTTGCTACTCTTGCCGCATAGTAAGCACTATCCCTTTAAGCAGCGCACCGTGTAATCTGGGAGCGCACGCGTTAGTGAATATGTTCGCGCAGGAGGTACCGTGCGGTGTAAAGTGGAGAAAGTAGCCGGACGAATGACACGTCAAAACCAGATTTAAATGGGTGCACCTTGCAGAGGCCACGGGAGCGCACACTGCCACAGTAGAGATTCTTCTACGCTCCGGCGACGGGCAAAGTGAATTAAATGGGTTGGCGCGGACGAGTCGCTGGCACCGAAGCTTGGGATGGGATTCGCACCAAGTACACGGCACCACGCCTGGGCTAGCTGTGCTTCAGCAGGCCGAGACATACCTGGGTAGATACGCGCAGTGACGAGGGTCCCGCGTCGAAGAAGGTAATCAATGTGCCAATGACGGCGTTTCTGTGTACGAAAATGGCGACGCAGGCGCACAGTAAGACTGCGCTGGGCGGAACCCACGTAGAGGTACCAGCCAGGCGGCAGGCACCAAGTATGGCGGGCTAGGGTGAGGCGGTAAGAGTCGCGCAGGCGGATCAGCAACATGTAGATGCCGCCTGACGGGGTATGTGAAGTGCGCACAGATGCAGAAGACACGCTCCCTCCTTGAGTAGGAAAGAGAAAGGGCTGGCTTGTCGGCCAGCCCTTTCGTGTGACCAGAACACGCGACGATTAATAGACGTGCGTGCTTTCTTCCTCGACCACCGGCGTTTTAAGGAGGTCAGATGTTAGGTACGCCTTCGTGCGGGCATCACCCGCGGCTTCACCCTTGACCCTGACGCGCCATTCGATCATCTGCTTGGGCGCCAGTGCCGGGTATGGCGCAAAGGTGACGGTCTTGGCTTCCACTTTGCCTTCGGTGACGCCACGCGCGCTGATCGGGCTAATCTCAGCCGGGAACTCGACTTTGATTGCCACGTTCTTATCGGTCTCCGTACCCTGGTTAGTCACTTGGATGATGAATTCGGTTTCTTCACTGATCTGGACGGGATCCTCCACATCGATCATTTCAATCAGGATCGCCGCTTGACCTTTCCAGAGCGTTTCCGCACAAGCAGAGCGCGAGAGACCTTCCGCGCTAACATTCGCGCAGTTACGAAGTGTGCCGATGGCCGGGCTGGTTGTCTTGACAACGAAGGACTTGCTTTCGCCAGGCTTCAGCTCAGGAATGTTCCAGACCGCCTGGCCACCTTGCATACGAGCATCAGGCGCGGCGACGATGCGCATTGGTGGCTGGGCTTGGTCGGTCACTTGTACGGCTTGGAGGGTTGTGTCGCCCGTGTTCTTCACCACAATCTCGTAATGTGCGATCTTGTTGATGAACTGTTCTTTCAAGCCCGTCTTCGCGATCTGGAGGTCACGCAGGACAACCTCTGTGATGGCATCATCACAGGCGCTGCCAGCGTTGGAGGTGTTCACACACGCTTTGTTGGTGTGTACACCGCGCTCCGCTGCAGTGAAGACTACTTGAAGCGTCTGTCGCGACTTGGGTGGCATGTCGCCAATCGTAAAGGAGAGCTCCTTCTTGCCGGACGCGTGTGTCAATCCGGGCGGTACCATATCGCTCACAACCACGTTCTTCGCCGTGGCGTCTCCTTCGTTCATAACGACAATTGTGTAAGTGACCGCCTGGTTCAGCTCCGCGCGCGCTGGACCGTCTTTCTGGATGTTGATGATAGCCTTGGTGACACACACGTCGAAGCAGTCACGCGGATCGGCAGCCACCGTTGCGCACAGGCGCATCAGGCCTGTTTCCTTTGCTTTGTACGTGACTTTGAACGTACGTGTTTCACCTTTGTCCATGACTGGCACAGTCCAATACAACATGTTGCCTTCACGACGCGCTTCTGGCTCGCTCTTGACGTACTCGAGCGTCTCCAGAATCATCTGACTGACACGCACGTTGGCCGCATCACGACAGGCCGTGACAACCGTTTCGGCAACGAATTCCTCGCCCATGGCCACACTCGTCGGACCACGGTGAGCGAACGCAACTACCCCTTCGCCGCAACGGTAACCCTCGCGCGCGGACAGACCTGGCTGGGCCAGCATAGCCGCTGTCAGACCGAGTACAATTAGTAGACTATTTTTCATATCCCTCTCCTATGGTTGTGGTGAACTGAAACAGGAATCGCCACATTTAATCACGCATGTCGAAGTGGCGACCAACGGTAGTCCCGATGCGCTAAAGAACGATCTTCCTCCTTCTTCGTGGTTACTGAACCGGCTTCCAACATGTCACGCTACACCAAACACAGGCCAATGTAGGCGGCCCATTATACCAAACGACTGTGACTGTGTCAAGTTTTCGAGATAGGTCATTTAAAATCCCACCGAACGGCTAGTGAACACGTCATAACAGCTATGAGGAAGAAAGTCATGGTGAGCACAAGTAAACCGGCGATCTAATACACAACACGTGCAATGTTCGAAAGCGGATCGGGTGCATGTAATAGGGTGGGCCGAAAAATGTCGCTGTAGTTGATCGCCCACCGAGTAGTGTTTGGTGTCACACACAGATATGCTATTGAGCACATGCACGCGGAGCGTGGCTACGACGGGTAGCGTACAGTATGGGTGCACAGGAGCTGATAATGACTGTGTGGGGATATGGCTGCGCTAGATATGGGTGGTCGGTAGCTTAAAA
>JAOACZ010000212.1 GCA_026417575.1 bacterium
GATGTGTATAAGAGACAGTCTCATACCCATCCATCATCTACGTCCTTTTGCGAGGATCAATCACCTGGGCGCCTGCTCCCTCCACAAGACCTCTCGCATCACCATTGACGCGAAATTTTTGTGCAGGGTCCACCGACTTCGGTAACCACGTCCTTCGCCTCAAATCACACTCCTAAGACCCGTCACTTCGTTCGACAGCTCTACTTGTCACCCACGGAAACTTCATCCCGCGCCACCTCCTCTCGAAAGAAACACCCGGCCACCTACGCCCCCACCATGCGTACAACCACTCGCTGCCCCTCAAGCCGTTCTTGAAGTTCGCTAATCATTGCCTGTAGCTCTTAAAATCATCGCACCAACCCGCGCCCCCACACTCCCATGCTGAACTGCATTGGCCACCAACGCTATCTTTTTTCACTCTCATGCCGAAACTTGTCACACGAACTTTGACACCACTGCAACACTGCCAACCCTCGCTCAACTTCTAAACAACTTCCTAAACAACTAGCTCTTGGCTCCCTACGATACTCTTTTGCCACACCACGGTAAAGGCGCGTTCTCTCATCAGCCCCCAATCCACCCCAGGTTGACAAAAAATTGCAATTCTGGTATACTCGTACCGAAATTAACCCTCTACGGTGCCTCCATGCGCGCAATAGTCATCACTGAGTTCGGTCCGCCTCACGTGTTCGCTCAAGCAGACGTCCCTACCCCCACACCTGGCCCCGGTCAAATTCTTATCCGCGTCGCCGCTTCAAGCGTCAACCCACTCGATTACAAGATCCGTTCCGGTCTCTTGCCGTCGCTAGCACCCCCCTTCCCTGCTGTCCTCCACGGCGATGTCGCCGGAGTAGTTGAAGCCTGCGGCCCAGGCGTCTCCACCTTCCACCCCGGCGATCGCGTCTTCGCCTGCGCTGGCGGTATCGTCGGCCACGGCGGCGCTCTCGCCGAATTCATGCTCGCCGATGCCAACCTCGTCGCCCACGCCCCACGCTCCCTCCCCTTGACTCACGCCGCCGTTCTCCCCCTTGTCTCACTCACTGCCTGGGAAGCCCTCATTGACCGCGTCCATATCAAACCAGCTCAGCGCGTCCTAATCCACGGCGGTACCGGTGGCGTCGGCCACATCGCCCTACAACTCGCCAAGCTTCAGGGCGCTTTTCTCTACACCACGGTCTCCTCCGACGAAAAAGCCGCCGCCGCCCGCTCCCTCGGTGCCAATACCGTCATCAACTACAAAACCACCCCGGTCGACGCCTATGTGGCCGAACACACTAATCACCTCGGCTTCGATCTCGTCTTCGACACCGTAGGCGGCCCCGCCTTAACAGCCAGCTTCTCCGCTGTCAAAGCTGGTGGCTCTGTCGTTACCATCGCCGCCCGCTCTACCCAGGATCTTTCTCCCCTTCACGCAAAAGGTGCATCCCTTCACGTCGTCTTAATGCTCCTCCCCATGCTCACCGGCATCAACCGGCCCCATCACGGCGCGATCCTGCGCTCAATCGCTGATCTGGTCGATACCGGCCGCCTCCGCCCCCTCATCCATCCCCGCGTCTTCTCCTTCCTCGAAGTCGCCGAGGCTCACGCCACCCTCGAACGCGGCGGCGTCATCGGCAAAATCGCCCTCTCCTCCCCATGGTTTAATCCCGAACCCGTATGAACCGCCTCGCCCACGCCCGCTCCCCCTACCTCCGCCAACACGCCACAAATCCCATTAACTGGTACGAATGGTGCCACGAAGCCCTGGCCCGCGCAGCCGCCGAGAACAAACCCATCTTCCTCTCCATCGGAT
>JAOACZ010000009.1 GCA_026417575.1 bacterium
AGATGTGTATAAGAGACAGAGGCTTGTGCGTGGGGGTGGGACGGCGCTTCCGCCTCCGGCGTATTCGAACGCCGTAGTGTTTGCGCGAGAGGCGAGCGTTGTAATATCGAACACGGTGATAGAGGAGGCACACGGAGATGGGTGTGCATTTATGGGGGGAGAGGTAGTGTTCGTCGAGAATGTGTCGCCATCGCGGTTGCCGGGGTATGGTTGTTACGCAGGCGCGGCATTGTACGGTGGTGGGCGGCAAGCGACGGTGTGGCGTTCAGCGGGGAATGTATTGACAGGAGGTGTGCGGGGAGGGGTGTGGGTGGAAGGAGAATTCAGTGCAGGGTTAGATGTATCGCTGAGGGATGGGGATATTTTGCACATCGGGGAGCTAAGAGTAAGCAATGCGTGGTGGGTAATCCGTGAGGGGACACGGGTAGGGGTGAATGATTTCGCGCCGGGATGTGTGACGATGAAGGGGGGGAGTTTATTAAGATGCGAAGGGAGTGCTGATGCGCCGGTGGTGTGGTCGAACTACTACAAAGTGAACCCCTGGCCGGGGATTCGTTGGCTTCCTGGGTCGACGGGCATTTTGACGCATGTACAAATTAGCTGTGCGGTGAAGCATTGCGTATCAAATGGGCATGTGGAAGCGCGGAACGTGGTGTTCACGGGGCTGCACACGGGCTATGAGCTAAGTGAGCGAGCTAGTTTTGTGGGTGAGAGGGTTGTTTTTCAGGGGATGGTGAATAGCGGGGTACGCGTGTTGAGTGGCTCTAGGTTGTATTTGCGGCAGAGTCTATTTTACGGCAATAACGCGCCTTACATAGCGTCTGTAGAGAATGATGAAAAGAGCAGCGTGGACGCACGGTTTTGCTGGTGGAATGCGAAGGACGGGCCGTACCCGTTTGGGAAGTACGGCAATGAGACTGTAACGACAAATGCAGGCAGTGTTTATTTTCCGTGGCTGTTGGCGGCGCCGGGGACGCAGACGAATCCGCCGGAAGTGCGGATTACGGCACCGGCGGTAGAGCCGTACGAGACGAGCGAGGCGCAAGTCTGGCTGGAAGGGACAGTAGTGGATGACGGGCAGATTGTATCGGTGGTGGTGCAGAACGCAGCGAGCCCGCAACGGGTGCAGGTAGTGCCTGGAGTAGACGGGCAGTGGCGGGGGCAGATCTGGTTGTATAGAGGGATGAACGCGTTGGCGGTGTATGCGTATGATGAGCAAGGAAACGTGTCCGTTGATGCGCGCTTGGTGAAGTGCGTGGGAGCAGGGGTGGGGCAAGGCTCGCGGCGACCGTTGAGCATGGCGCCGATGCCGAATCGGACGGTGCGGGTAGGCGAACTGGTGCGGGTGCGGTGTGTAGCGACGAGCCCGGATAGCTGTGTTATTACGTATTGGGCGGAAGGAGTTCCGGCAGGGGGCGTTTTTGATCAGGAGTTGCGCGAACTGCGCTTTGTGGCGGCGCAGGCGGGTGTTGCGCATGCGATCACGTTTTACGCGTGTGACGGGAAGAACGTGGTGAAAACAACGATGATCGTGGATGTTGTTGCGAAGGATCCTCCGGTTAGCATTCTCACGAAAGCGCTTCCGCGTGGGTATCGGTTGTACCCGTACACCTATCGACTGATTGCGGACCATGCGGTGGGACCGGTGACATGGACGTTTGGTGACGTAAAACTTCCGGATGGGCTTGTGATTTCGCGCGCGGGTGTGATCTCGGGGGTGCCGTTGCGGCATGGGACGGTGAGCATTAGGGCGGTGGCGCAGGATACGCGGCAAGGGCCGGCGGCGACGAACGTGTACACACTCGAGATTCTGAATGACATGCCGACAAACGGGATCTACATTCCGTTCCAGCAACTACCGATATGTTTAAGTGGGACAACATACCGGTCCCTGGCGACGTTGGTAGCGACGAATGGGCTCGCTCCATACCAGTGGTATGATGCGTCGGACGTCTTAGGTGAGATCGGGATGACTATGGAAAGCAACGGGATGGTTTGGGGGACGCCAACGGTGGCGGGTGTTCATGGGTGGGTGCCAGTGGTGCGTGATCAGAGCAACGGGACGGCGTACGCGGAACTGGCGTTGCCCGTTGTGGCTCCACAGTACCAGTTGCAGCGCATGGTAGGGCTGTGTAAAGGGAAGCTACTGATCAATCGCGTACCGGGCAGCCAGCACAAAGGCAGCATTGTGCTAAAGTTCTACTTCACCCCACCGGCAGGATTTACTTTCAGTCAGAAATCGCCGGCGGTTGCGCAACTGGGGCTAACGCAAATTACGGTACCGAACGCTTACAAATATGTACCAGGTTTGCAGTTGGTGTTTAAGAAGAGAGAAGGGCTCAAGAGCACGAGTATCACGATTAAAAATGCGCCAGGCGTGGTACGAGCAAGTTTTGCAGTCAAAGGAGTGAATTTGAACTATGATTTTGCAGCGTTTGGACTTGAAAATAAAAGTGGTGCTGGGACAGTGAGGATCCCAATATGGGTGCGCATCGGAGACTACGAGATGGCAACAGAGTTGATGCCGCTGCAGTATGTAACCATGGCTAACAAGGTGACAAAAGGCAAGGCGGTGTGGTAAGGTTGGCATGAGGTACGGAAGGGGGAGGAGCCGGCTGACGGGACGAAGAAGAAAGGACGGTTAGAGCGGAACGGGACTGTGGTGCAAGCGACGAGCAGGTGATTTCAAGTGTGGTGTGTGTCTGCGGGCAGGTTGTGTGCGCAGACGACAGTGTGTGTTGATTGCAGACGACGGTTTTTGTTGATTGAAACTGGTGTTGTCGCAAACGACGATTAATGTTGATTGCAGACGACGTTTTTTGTTGATTGAACGGGCGAGAGGGAGAGGATTGTGGAGAAATGAGTCGGCGGATGGGAATGCAAGGCAGGGAAAGGGCCAACGTGACGACGAAAGTGAGAAACTGGCTGTAGGGCGGGTTACAGAGTGTGGAGAGCGGTGACCAGCGCGCGGATGTGGTCGGGGGTAGTACCGCAACAGCCACCGATAAAGGAGGCTCCGGCAGCGACGAGGGCGGGGATTTTTTCGGCCATTGTGGCGGGGCTGTCGGGGAAAACGGTGGTACCGTGGATGAGCTGGGGAAGGCCTGCATTTGGGCGAGCCCAGATGGGTTTGTCGGTATGGGCGCGGAGCTCAGCGACGATCTCAATGATTTGTTCGACACCGTGGCCGCAGTTGGTGCCGATGATATCAGCCCCTTGGTCTGAGAGCTGCTGGGCAGCGAGAGCAGGAGTGACGCCCATCATGGTTGCGTAACCGCGGGCGCCTTTGTCAAAAGTGAGTGAGGCGACGACGGGGTGGTTTGGGGCGAGGCGTTTTGCAGCACGGAGGGCGCAGAGGGTTTCGCCGAGGTCCGTCATAGTCTCAATGACGAGCATATCGGCCCCGCCTTCGAGGAGAGCGATAATTTGTTCAGCGAAGATATCTTCCATAGTGGTCGGGGAGAGCTCGCCGAGGGGTTCAAGGAACTCGCCAGTGGGGCCGATAGAAGCGCAGACAAGGACTTCGCGGGGTACTGCGGTGCGCGAGATCTGAGCACCAGCGCGGTTGATCTGGGCAACCTGGGGGGCGAGGCCAGTTTTTTGGAGTTTACAGCGATTGCCACCGAAGGTGTTGGTGAGGACGATGCGGGCGCCTGCGGCGGCATAGGCACGAGGTATTTCTGCGACCTGCTCAGGGTGTTGGAGGTTCCAGAGTTCTGGGGGTGTCCCAGGAGGAAGGCCGTGGCGGGCGAGTTCGGTGCCCCAGGCGCCGTCGAGGGGAACGACACCGTTGATAGCGAGAGTGAGAAGGCTGTTAACGGTCATAAGAGGCTCCAACGGTTGGCAGGATTATAACAAAAAAGGAATGGGTTAGCAATTTGGAGAGTGACGAAGCGGGAAGGTTGCGAGATGAGATGACGATGTGAGTTGACATGTGAGAGCGGTGGCTGAGAGAAGGAAATCCATATTGGGCTGGGGGCGAGTTCCGCGCAGCGGCGGGTACACTGGATGAGAACTGGTGAGGTGGCGTGCGGCGGTAGGCACGAAGCATACAGGGAATGAGCCAAGAGTAGGCGATGCAGACTGACAAGTGGTCGAACAATATGGCAAAAGTATCAGAATATGATAATTAGAGGTGTGAGGCGCCTAGGAAAAACCTGATATAGACGTCTGTGACGATCGTATTAGCATTCAGCCTGGTGCCGTTGCAGAGTGATGCAGCGTCCTTAGAGTGGAGTGTGAACTTGGGAAACGGTCTGGTGATGCAACTCATCGCGGACGGAAGCGGAGGGTGTGCGGTAGTAGTTGAAAGGTCTGGGCCATCGTTCGATGTGATTTGGTTCGATAACAAGGGCACGGTGCGGTACCAAGCAACTCTCTCAAATTGGCCTGTTTTGTTAGCGTGTGAGAAAAAAGGGCTTGTGTATGTTCACTCTACAGGAATGCAGTATGTTGCGGTGTCGGTTGACAAGAAGGGGGTTGCCACAACGATAACTACGCCAGTAGAGATGCATTTGGACACAGCGGCTCTTAGCTATGATAGATTTGTTATGAGACGGAGTGACAGCAAGGGTTTTTTCGTGGAGCGTTGGGATCTGGTGAGCTGGTATTTACAGCGTTACTCATTTTAGGGGTAGCTAGATGTTAGCGCGAGGAGGGAGGGGTGCTGAGCCTGTGAGTAGGTGATGGGTGGAAGTGTATTAGGAGAGAGGTGCGGGGGGCGAACATAAGCTTGCAGAGTGAGGTAATGTGAGGATGGTATGGCTTCCTTTGGGGAATTAGTCGGTTTGCAAGAAGATGAGAGCCAAGAGCGTATGAAAAAGGAGAGGGGTGTTGTGAGGATGTAGAATGCGTTCAATTGTCTCGAGGAGGGCGTGAAAACTGAAGGGGTGGGCGGGTAGGTTATCAAGAAGAGAGAGTTGGAGCAGGGGGAGTGGCAGGGTTGTTGTACGGTACCTGCTTGGGTGAAGGGAGTTGTGGTGTTTTAGGAGCGAGTAGTGAAGGAGTTTGTTGACAAGCGAGGACTGACGGGGCGCAGGTATACCGTGTAATCAAAGGGGTGACACGCGAGCCTTGGGTGCGGCGGGATTGCGGCGGCGAAGAAGTTACGGAGATAGTAGGGGAATTAGCTAAGTGAGTGGGGGTATCCTGAAAAAGGGCAAGAGAAGGGGCGAGAGCCGATAAGCGAGTAAATGGGCGAGGGTGGGGGTGGGAAGTACACTGGTGTGTGACGTAATGGAAACGCGACAAGTAAAGGCGCGAAAATTGTGGATGAATAGTAGGCGTGGGTGACACGGGTGGTAGGGGCAGCAGCGATGTAGCGGTAGCGTCAGGGGGAGGTTAGTGGAGGAGGAGTGGGCGACCAAGAGAAGCAGACATTAGCAAGCATCAGGAGATTAAGGACAGGGAAGAAATTATAGGCGGGGACGTAGACTTGACAGTGAAGTAACGAGTTAGTAGGATTATAAACGTTTATCTACATGGCCTGGTGAGCTGGGGGGATGGGGAGGAACAGAAAGTGAGAGCTGGCGTGCGGCAGAGACGAGAGGAGCCAGCTCAGACACGCCAGAGATGGCAGGAAGTTGCAGAAGAGGGTACGAGACGGGTAATCAGGCATAATAACTGAGAAAAGATAAGAGGGAGAGAAACGATGACAAGTGAGAGTACAAGAGCGCCGCAATGGGAAAGTGTAGAGCTGACGCTGAACGCGGAGCGGGAGTATGGGGCACCGTACACGGACGTGGAGGTGTTTATGAAATTTACTGGGCCTGGTGGGCAGGAGCTGGTACGGCCGGCGTTTTGGGATGGTGGGCGAACGTGGAAGGTGCGCTTTGCGTCGCCGACGAGAAGCGGACAGTGGCGCTGGGAGAGTGTGGCGTCGGAGCGCAATGATGGTGGGTTGCATGGGCGGAGCGGGGTACTCGAGGCGGTGCCGTACAAGGGTGAGAACAAGTTGGTTCGACACGGGTTATTGCGGATGAGCGCAGGGAAGCGGAATGTGATCCACCACGACGGTACGCCGTTTTTCATGGTAGGGGACACGCCATGGGCGTTACCGTGGCGAGCGACGGTCGAGGGGGCGGAGGAATATGCGTGTGATCGGGAGGCGAAGGGTTTTAACGCGGCATTGCTGATGAGTGTGCAGCCGGATCGGGACGCGCGCGGGCCGCGGAGTCGGAGTGAAGTAGGTGGATTTGATGTGGGGTTTGAGGACTTGGCGGAGGGGCATTTAAACAAGTTGCGGGTGGAGTACTTCCAATACCTAGATCGTCTAGTCGAGGTGCTCCTACGGCACGGGATAGTGCCCGTATTTCAGCCGGTGTTTCAAGGGTTTGGATGGAAGGGGCAGCGGGTGTTGGGAACACATGCTGTGCCGGAGGAGTATGCGCGATACTGTCGGTACTTAGTGGCGCGGTATGGAGCGCAGCCGGCGATGTGGATTGTGCTGTCTCTTATACACATCTGACGCTGCCGACGAGCG
>JAOACZ010000010.1 GCA_026417575.1 bacterium
GTTCATGGTGCGCTCAGAAAGTGGTTAAAAGAGGAGGTGTTGATTGATTTTATCATAAGGGACAGAAATTGTCGAGCGAGACATGTCCTGAGTTGTTGTGGAGCAGTAGGAGCGAAAGAACGGGAGACATGGTGCTGACCGTCGGGCTGCAGAACGGCCCACGGCGGGGCAGTGCCCCGCCGTGTGCGTACATGTTTCGCCGAGATCAGCGCTGGCGGCGCGCAAGCAAGAAGAGCGCTAGCGCGAGAGTGCCAAGCGCCGGCTCGGGGACAGTGAGGCAGGCGATGAGGCCAGCGGGGTTCTGCACGATGACATCACCATTAGGCAAGATGCACGGACGCACGAAGGCGGACTTGTTAATCCAGCCGCCATGGACTGGCCCGAGCGGGATGGTCCAGAGGAGGGTCGCGGACGAACCGTTGTCTTGCACTGCGCGGGCGACAATTTGGCCGGCCAGCTCGTAGACACCGATGATGATGTTACCAGGGGCACCGACGACAGGGCTGCCGCCGCAACGGCCGATGTCCATACGCCACTTGAGCGTACCCGTGGCGGGATCAAGGGCGTAGAGGCCGCTGTTGGTAGTGGTAGCGGCGATGGTAGCATACAGGACAGAGCCATCGGGGCTTAAGGCCATACCGCCATCATCAGTTTCATACGGGAATTCGTACATCCAGAGGTTGCTGCCTGTGGAAGAATACTTGAAGAGCACGGCGTACGGATGGCCATTGGAGATGCCGGGGAACATGCAGTAGATGTTGCCGGCGTTGTCAACCACGGGCTCGTTATTGCCCTGGCCACCTTCGTAAGGCCCAGCTTCCCACAGCGTAGCGCCATTGTTGGCATCTACGGCGTGGAGTTTGCCATCATCGCCATGGTTGTAAATAGCGGAGCCATCGGGGCTGACGGGCATGCCACTGGTGCCCCAGTTACCTGCCGCGAAGCGGTTGGACCAGAGAATTTGGCCAGTGAGGGCATCAGCACACCAGATACCTGCGACTTGCCAGTCGGTGTCCCAATAGACCTTGCCATTGTGGACCAGGAAGGCGGCGGCATTCATGTTGTCGACTTTGTTACTCCAGACGATCTGGCCAGTGAGGCGATTGACGCCGTAGACGCCACGATAGCCGCTGTCTAAGGTTTCGCCGATGTAGACGAGTGAGTCACCAACGGCAGGTGTGCCATTGAGGAAGACGCCGGGGCCGCCGAGGACCGCTTGCCAGACCGTGGTGCCGGTGGCGGCATCAAGGGCGATAAGTGCGGCATTGGCGTTTGCGGGGACAGGATTGACAGCGGCGAAGACACGGTTTCCATCTGTGGCAGTGCTACCCAGCGTCAAGCCACAACCCCAGAGGGTTGAGCCAGACGAGCCATAGGCACTTGCGTTAGTCCAGAGGATTGCCGCCACAGTGAGCGGGGCGCCGTTGGTGAACCAGCCTTGGCGCTGCTTATTGCGGCCGGCCATGGGCCAGGAGCTTGGGTATGGTTCTTCGGGCAAGTTGAACCAGCCGTAGCCTTGGACTTTCGAGGCATACTGGCGTCCCTGGTAAGTTTGGAACTGCGGGTCGGCAGCGAAAAGCGCGCTGGCGATAGCGGTTCCTGGGGTCCCGGGTGCCTGGAAGAAGGTGTTTTGATTGGTGACCGAGTCATGGACGACGATCGTGGCGCCGGCAGTGCCCGGCCGAGCAACATTGGTGGTGCCGTGGATGATGCATTTCTCGGCGAACGCGTATTGACCAGCATCGAGCATAGTGATCGCTGCGCGCCCGCTCGCGTCGCCACTACCGTTGTTGTTGACGAAGGTGCAATTACGGAAGTAGGAGGTGACGTTCGCCACGTTGGCGGCAGCGCCGACGGTGCCACCGACACAGAGAGTGTGATACACGCGGCGATTGTTGCCGCCGTAGAAGTGAATGCATGGTTGGGCGGAAGCGCCTGCACCGGGCTGTAAGACCTGTACGTTGGAGATGACCACATCCTCACCGAACCAGGACTCGACAAGGCCTGCGAACCAAGACCAGGAAGTGATCAAGTCACCGCGCTGGACGGTGAGGTCGCGCAGCATAACGCCTCGGCCGCTGAGGTTGATGCCTGAACGAGCGACAGTTGTATTGGTGTAGAAGATGACCGTGTCGCTAACAGACTGACCGCGAATATCGAGATACGGTGGGAAAACGCGGAGCATGTGAAAACCACTCCATACGTAATTAACTGGGTTAGAATGGACGCCATTAAGGAGGCGCAAAGTGGCCATTTGGGTGGGGCCGACGCCTCCGGAGTGGCGGGTGAGGGTAGGCGGGATGGTTTTGAACGCCGTGGCGGGGGTGAGCCCGAGGGTGACATCGGAAGGTGCTGTTGGGCTGACGTAAACGGGGGCGAGACCGGACATGTAGCCAATGTTTCCAGCGCCACAGCGATAAGGGAGGCCCCCTACGGTTTCGAGAATAGGTTGCTGATAGATGTCTTTGGAGAAGATGAAGGAAGCGTTGGCTTGCTGGGAGGTGTAGTTTATACCGTTTTGACCGATGTTAAACATATTGTTGTCAACGAGGAAGACCTGGGAGAAGGCGGTTTTGAGATTAGCCGCGGCAATGCCCCATGTGTTTACCCCGATACCGCGTGTGAGGTCAGGAGCGTTAGTTGTGATGTTGACAAAGAGGCAGTTTCTGACCCAGCCGCCGGCGCCTTCGCAAAGGACGCCGATGCCGCGGCCGCTGAAGGGCGCGCCAACAAGATCAGCAAAGGTACAATACTCCACGAGAATGGGATACTGGCTGAGGTTGTTGTAATTTTTGACGCCGATGCCGAGGTTGTTGAGGAGGCAGCCGCGGACAAGTTTGTTGCGGCAGTCACGCCAGTTGGCGAGGAAGCTGATGCCGGCGCGGTTGCCAAGCAGTTCTGGGGGCGCGCCTGGAGCAGGGCAGACCTGCACGCGTTCGACGCGATAGTCCATGGCGAGGCCGTCAACCGGGCGGAAATGGATGGGATCGGTGAAGAAGCTTTCGCCCCCGCCCATGCCCTTGCCATACAAGGTGAAGTCTTCCAGACGGACCCAGCGGGAATAGATTTTGAACTTGGCATCGTTTGAGCAAGCGACGTCGACTATGAACGTCTTACCGATGCCGGCGCCGCGGATGATGAGGAAGTTGTGGAGGCGCTCATCGCGGATGAACACGTTAGTGTTAATGTAGCCGAGACGGTAGATGTCAAAAATGTCGGCAGGGATGTTCTTTTCGCCCTCGAAGCTGCCGGTGCTGAGGTTGATGACGACCCAGCGCTGGGTGGGAAGTGGCTGAGCTTGTGTGATGGTGACAAAGGCGTTGGGATTGAGCACGAGACCGATGCTGTCAAGCTGGCCGAGGGCGTAGCCGAGCGTGCGCCAGGCCGTAGCGGGCGTCGTGCCATCGTTGGCATCACTGCCAGTGACGGAGACGTAGAAGTTGGTGGCGGTGATATCAACGGGGATGTCCTCGATGACGATATTATCGACGAGGAGGAGGTCATTGTCAATGGCGTAGAAGTCGAATGCGTTCACAACGTTCGAGATAACCGAATCTTGCAGTTGCAAGGGGAACGGGACAGCGCCCAGGTACGTGCCATCAATCGTGATGCCGACGGTGCCGCCGGTAATGCCAACTTGACTCTTGACGATATCGTACTGGATCTCGTGCCACTCGCCGGAGGTGACGTCGGCGATTTTCCAGATACCAAAGGTGTTCCAGAGATGGAGTGGGATCAGGCCGCCGCTACTGGGGCCGGCCCAGTTGACGATGAGGGCGCCGGGCCCAGAATCGGCATATGCTGTATCGAGCGCGGTAGCATCACCGGAGCAGACCCAGAGATAAAAGTCACTATTTTTTGGGCCGCCGATATAGTTGATGGACATGCGTATGCGGGCACGTGAGGCATAGGCGAGCGCATTAGGGAAAAAGGAGACGACTTCTTGGAAGCCAGCCGTTCCAATGGCTTCAGCTTGGGAGAGGCGGAGGTTACCAGCGTAGAGAGGTGGGGCATTGGAGACCATGGCGTCGTCGCTCGTGGCGGGGCCTCTCCACGGCATCCATTTGCCGGCGCTTTGATTCACGACGCCGTAGCCATTAGAGTAATAGTTAAAAGTTTCCCAGTACACGTAACCCGCGCGAACTGGGAGGGCGGCCAGCCCGAGAAGGCACGCAAGTAGGAGAAGGGAGTGAGTGAGCGTTTTCATGTGGTTACTCCGGGGTGGGGGTGAAGAGAGCGAGAGGAAAGTAGAGCCATACAAGCTGGACGAAAACTCGCGGGGGCAGTCAAGGACGCATGGATGAGCAGAGTAGCTGTAGGCATTTTAGGAGAAAGTTTGTTACAAACCGTCCAACCCGCGCATTAATCTTCACACACCGCTGCATATAGTGTAGCATAAAACCATGCAAAAGTCAAGAGGGCGGCAAGCCGCGGCTCTTGCAGGGCGAGCAAGGGCTGTATTTACGTGAGCGATGATCAGGGCTGAAGGGGAAAACCAGAGTGCGAGTATGTAACACTGGAGTTGGGCTTGTCTTGGAGGTACACCTGTGTGCACCAAAGTAAAAGCCTTTTGGTGGGGTTAGGCACTTGGTGAAGAAGATTTGGTATAATCCAGCACCATCGATGACAGCGGATGCATTAAGACGCAGGAGACTATGAAGAAGCAGTTTATCGAGCAGTTGCGCGATGGCGAGACAATCGGCGACTTTTTTGTGGTAGCTGAGTGTGAACGGAAGACCACGGGTGCGAACAAAGCGTATCTTTCCTTGGTGTTGAGCGATGGGACCGGGCGTGCGCCTGCCGTTGCGTGGGATAACATTGATCGCTTGGCGTCAATACTCCAGCCTGGGACAATAGTCCGCATCGAAGGCGCGGTGGGAAGCTACAAAGGGGGTCTGCAAATTAAAATCACGGATGCGCGGTCAGTGAAGCCTTCTGACCGGCTTGACCCCAGCGACTTTGTTCCTAAGACACCGCACGATGTGGAGCATCTCTACCGTCAACTTCTTGCCTGTCGCGACCTGGTGCTTGACCGGCATCTGCGCGCCTTGCTTGACGCTTTTTTTACCGATCCTGAGTTTGCTGCGCGTTTCAAAGAACATCCCGCGGCGAAGCGCATGCACCATGCGTACCGCGGGGGTCTTCTGGAGCATACGGTCAGTGTCGCTCATGCTTGTCTGCGCATTTGCGAGCATTATTCGTTTCTCAATCGTGACGTGCTCCTGACGGGCGCCCTCCTTCATGACGTGGGGAAGCTGGCCGAGATGGCGGGCGAGATTGTTACAGACTACACTACGTATGGGCAACTTGTTGGTCATCTGAACATTGGCTGCGAGATGATTGCGAAAGCGGTGGACAAGATACCTGACTTTCCAGACATTTTGAAGTGGCAGATTCAGCACATGATTTTAAGCCACCACGGTGAATACGAGTTTGGAGCTGCGGTGCTTCCGGCCACCTTGGAGGCCCTGACCTTGCATTACTTAGACGTCCTTGATGCGCATCTTTTTCAGGCGCGCGCGGCCGTGGAGGATGAGCAAGAAGAGCCGGGTGACTTTACCAAACGGGTGTACGGCTTAGAGCGTTGTTTTTACAAGCGTGGTCTGAAGGAGAAAGGGACTAGCCCGGCCGCCCCCAGCGCCCCACTTGCTGGAGAACCTGACCTGCTCAAAGAGGTTCCGGGCCAGGAGACGCTCTTATGATTGCGGAGCGGATGGGGAGGATTGATGCGTCGGGGATCCGCAAGGTATTTGATCTTGCGGCAGAGATGAAGGACCCGGTGAATTTGAGCATTGGACAGCCGGATTTTGACGTACCGGAAGCGGTCAAGGAGGCTGCTATCAACGCGATCCGGGCGGGGCACAACAAGTACACGCAGACACAAGGCATTTCTGCATTACGGAGCGGGATTATGGAGCAGCTTTCTCGCCAAGGGCGATTACGGGCTGGCGGCGATGACGAAATCATGATCACAAGTGGCACATCGGGCGGCTTGCTCGAGGCGCTCATGGTTTTGATCAATCCGGGGGACGAAGTGCTCATCCCCGATCCGTACTTTGTCATGTACAAGCAGTTCGTCAACTTTATCGGCGGCGCCGCAGTGTATATCGACACGTATCCTGATTTTCAGCTGACTGCGGCGCGCGTGGAAGCGGCGCTTTCGCCTCGGACGAAAATGCTAATTGTGAACAGTCCGGCTAACCCGACTGGGGCAGTGATTCCAGGTGACGAGTTACGAGCTATAGGCGAGATATGCAATCGGCATGGGATTTGGGTTTTAAGTGATGAAGTTTACAGCATTTTTTGCTACGACACGCCGTACAGGAGCATCTTTCCGCTCGTGGAGCGCGGAATTTTGGTGGACGGTTTTTCAAAATCGCACGCGATGACGGGCTGGCGTATAGGGTACGCGGTAGGGCCTCGTGAGGTGATACAGGAAATGATCAAACTTCAGCAATATTCGTTTGTATGTGCGCCGAGCATGGCGCAGTATGGGGCATTAGCGGCGCTGGGGGTGGACATGAGGGCGACGGTGGCGGCCTACCGGCGCAAGCGTGACCTGGTGTACGAGGGGCTGCGCGAGCATTACGAGCTGCCGAAGCCGGGCGGGGCGTTTTACGCGTTTGTGCGGGCGCCGGGGGCGAGTGGCAGCGCGTTTGTGGCGCGGGCGGTCGAGCGGGGGCTGCTGATCATACCGGGCAATGTATTTTCTGAGCGCGACACGCATTTCCGCATTTCGTACGCGGCCAGCGACGAGACGATCGAGCGCGGAATCGCCATTTTGCGCGATCTGGCGCGTATTAGCTAGGCTGCATTCCTCCTTTATTCAAAATTAACAATCGTGGTGTACATTCACGGTGGAACCACGATGGAGTCTGGTATGAAACACAGACTGTCTACGTTAATAACATTCCTGTTGATAGTGGCAGATATGGCATCTGCGATAAATATAGCGCCGGGTCAGACTGTCACTGAGAGTTTTTCGATTGGTACTAGCGCGACAGCCACGCTGCCGACAGATTGGAAGGCCGACAAGAACACATCTGTGCGCACGGTGGGCTCATATTCCGCAGCGGGCACTGCTACTGAGCTGCGTGCGGGGAACAACATGTCAAGCACTGCAGCCAACGGTATTTATAATTATGGCGCTGGGCCGGCAGATACTGCCGCGGATCGCGCGGTCGGTGGCCTTTCTTCAGGAAGTGGATCTCAGAGCGTAAATGTATACACGAGGTTGACTAATAATGGGAGCAGTATGATCAACAACTTTACCATATCATTCAATGTGGAAAAATACCGCAATGGGAGCAACCCGGCAGGATTTCGCATGCAGATGTACTACTCCACGGATGGAACGACGTGGACAAGTGCAGGAACGGATTTTGTGTGCGAGTGGAATGCAGATGCCGACAATAATGGCTTTACCTCTGCGCCCGGCGATACGAAGCAGGTAGTGAACAAAACGCTGAATGTTTCCTTGGCACCTGGCAACACCCTTTATTTGGCGTGGAACTATTCTGTGAGAACGGGCACGACGACGTCCAACGCGCAGGGACTAGGCCTGGATGACGTGAGCATCAGTGCCAACAGCGGTGACGCGCTGGCGCCGAACGTGACGATTACGAATCCGGCCACGGCGGTGCTGAACGTGCCGTCGTCAGTGTCCAGTTACACCTTGTACGGGACGAACGCGAACATCGCGGGCACGCTGATCGTGTCGAACAACACGGTGCAACTGACGGATTCGCTTGCCCCCTCGGGCAACGCCTGGAGTTACAACGTGGCGTCGCTGAACATGGGTTCGAACGTGATCGTGGTGACGGGCACGAACACGGCTGGGACGCGGGCGACGGCCACGGCGCTGATTATTCGCTCCGTGCTGCCGCCGAGCAACCTGACGGTCACGGCGCTTAACGCGACGGAAATCAGCGCAGCGTGGGAGAAGAACCCGCAGAACAACGATGTACTCTTGGTGCGTCACACAGCGCCGATCAGTGGCACGCCTAGCGGGACATACACAGTGGGAAATTTCTTCCCCGGTGGAGGCACGGTGGTGTACGTTGGCGACGCCACGGCATTTGATGATAGCGGGCTAGCTCCGGGAACGACGTATTATTATAAGTTGTGGTCGGTGGACGGTACGGTATATTCGGCGGGTATCACGGCCAGCGCGACGACCTCGAACGTCCTGCCGCCCGTGGCCACGGCGGCGACCAGCGTTGATCAGGCGTCGTTCACGGCCAACTGGACCCCGGTGGCGGGCGCGTCGGGTTACTTGCTTGATGTGGCAACGAATTACTTTGGTGGGCCCGCAGCAGATCTGTTTATCTCCGAGTACTGCGAAGGCAGCAGTAACAACAAGTATGTGGAGATTTACAATGGCACGGGAACGGACGTAGCGTTGGCCAGCTACACGATCCGAATTTGTTTCAACGGGAGCAACGCCTGGGCGACTCCTGTATCGCTCGGGAGTGGTGTGTTGTCCAACGGCATGGTTTTTGTGATTGCGCACAATCAGTGTTCGGCGGCCATTTCGAATTACGCGAATGCGTACTCAGGCAGCATAAATTTCAACGGCAACGACGCTGTAGGACTGTTTAAGGGCGCTACGCCGATCGACATCATTGGCGTGCAGGGTGAGGATCCAGGAGCGGGAGGCTGGCCCGTCGGAAGCGGGAGCACGGCGAACAATACCCTGGTACGCAAGAGCATGATTACGGCGGGGAATACCTCGTGGGCGAGCGGCTCCAACGAATGGCACGTGTATCCACAGGACACTTTCACCTATCTTGGCGCGCACACGATGATGGGGAGCGGCCCGACGGTGTATGTGCCCGGGTATTCCAATTTGTTCGTGAGCGGGATCAACGCGAGCGTGACGGGCTTGACGGCCAGTACGTGGTATTATTATCGCGTGCGAGCGATAGTTGGAGGCGTCACGAGTGAATACTCCAATGTGATCACTGTAAAAACCGCATCGACACCATTACCGTTTGTCGACATTACCACGCCTCCGACCAACTCGACTGTTCACTCAAGCAGCGTGCTGCTGCAAGGGACAAACAACATGCATGCCGTGGGCGGGATGATTGTGTCGAATGTTACGACAGGTGCGGCGTGGGCATTTGGTGTGCCGGGGCCGCCCTATGCATGGAGCCAGTCTGTTCTTCTTGTGAACGGACTAAATCAAATTCGTGTCATTGTCACCAACAGTGTTGGCAGCGTGGCATTTGACACGGTGACGGTTATGTATTCGCCGGTGCTGCCGGAATCGTTTGTTGCGTGGACGTTCAAGACGCCGAGCGGGCTACCGGACTGGGGTGCGGGAACGATTAGTCACGGAGTCTCGCCGGTCACGACGAACTGGCCGTTTGGCGGGGGAAGTTATGGCGGGCACGGTCTGATCTTTACGGAGATCATGGTGAATCCCGCGGGGACAGAAGTGGGCAACTCCAACACGACGGAATGGGTGGAACTGTACAACACGGGTCCTGTACCTGTTAACTTGCTGAATTTTGCGATTGGTGATCGGAACACCTCATATGGCGGACTGACGAATATTATCGGGGGGCTTGAAATAGATGTTGGAGAGTTTGTCATCATTTGCCCACCGGGGCGTGCGCACGGGATGACGACGGCATGGGCGCTAGTGGGCGTGAAAGTGTACGAAGTGGGCATGAACTGGCCTAATTTTAACAATGACAGCGGTGGGGATCGTGTTTACTTATCGAACACGGTTCAGAATGTGATTGTGGATGAGTTCACCTACACGACGGGGTGGCCAGCGTTTTTCTCGGGGCAAAGCATGTATTTGACTGTAGCCAACCCGACGCAGGCGTCAAATGATGTGGCGAGCGCGTGGGCGGCTACGCCGGCGCACGCCACGAATGCGATGCCGAATCCTGGGAATCATGGCGGGGCCAGTTGGGGTCCGGACTACGGCAGTCCTGGGCGTGGTCCGTACGTGGATACGTATGATTCGTTTCTGGAGTGCCTCGGCTCGTCGGGCTGGCCAAGCACGCAGGAGAACGACAAATATGTCCAGTTCGCGTTTCACACGAACATGACGCAGGTGACGGTATTCATGGATTTGCGGCGCGACGCGAATGGGCCGCAAAGCGTGCTCGTGCGCTATTCCCCGGACGGTGTGACGTGGTACGATAACGGAACTTTCGCACTGCCGAGCGCGGGAACATGGTACTCGTTCTCGAACACGTTTGTGGGGGTTAATTTCTACAATCAGCCCAACGCGGGAGTTCGGCTGGTGGCATATGGTGCGGGGAACACGAGTGGTGAGTTGTGGATTGACAACGTGTACGGTACGGGAGTTATTCCGGAGCCAGGCAGCGCAATTTTGGTCATCGCAATGTGGTTGCTGCGCCGATGGGGTAGGTAAGGCGGCTGACGGCCCGGCTGCGGGTGGATAGCCCATAGCGACACGCGACGGAGAGGGCGATAATTCGAATCGTTAATGAGCGGTGACGATGGGAAGCGTACTTGAGGCAGCGCAGGGCACTTAGGGGAAGTGGAATTTGAAGGTTGTGCCAGGGGTGATGGGCCAGGTGATTTAGGAGGATTTTGTTGTTGAGGACGAGGAACGCTGCTCTGCGAGGGTGACGAAACCTGATGAGGGCAACGGGGCTTTGGTGGTTAGGTGAGGTGCACCGGAGCACACGCGAGGTGGTTAAACGAGGGTTGACAAGGGGGGCCCAGCCTGTTATAATTTTTCAAATTTTGGTGTGACGGAGTGTGTAACATTGTAACCACGAAGGACGACGTATGGCAACGAAGCGGATTGGCAAGAGCGAGGTAAAGAAAGTGGCGAAGAAGGTAAGCAAGACGGGCGTGAAAAAGGGTGGGGAGAAAGCGATTAAATACGTATATTGGTTTGGAGCGGGGAAGGCGGAGGGGCGAGCGGAGGACAAGAATTTGTTAGGGGGGAAGGGAGCGAACTTAGCGGAGATGTGTCGGATTGGGCTACCGGTGCCGGCGGGTTTTACGATTACGACGGAGTGTTGCGTTGAGTATTTTAGGCATGGGGGGAAGTATCCGAAGGGGCTAGCGGAGCAGGTTGAGGGGGCATTAGCGCGGGTAGAGAAGGTGATGGGGATGAAATTTGGGGATGCGGAGAATCCGTTATTGGTGTCATGTCGGTCGGGGGCGCGGCGATCGATGCCTGGGATGATGGAGACGGTATTGAACATTGGGTTGTGTTCGAAGACGATTCCGGGGCTGATCAAGAAGACGAACAATCCGCGATTTGTGTATGACGCGTATCGGCGTCTGATAATGATGTACGCGGATGTGGTGATGGAGAAGGCGGAGGGAATCGAGCCGGCGGAGGGGAAAGGGATACGGAAGCAGCTGGACGACATGTTAGATAACTTGAAGAAGGAGAAGGGGTACAAGAGTGATACGGAGTTGACGGTGGAGGATCTGCAAGGGTTGTGTACGGCGTTTAAGCAGCGGGTGAAGGAGGTATTGGGGAAGGAGTTTCCGGACGATCCGCGCGAGCAGTTATGGGGAGGTATTGGTGCGGTATTTAAGTCGTGGAACGGGAAGCGGGCGGTGGCGTATCGGCGGATAGAGGGGATACCGGATGACTGGGGGACGGCAGTGAACGTACAGGCGATGGTGTTTGGGAACATGGGGGACACGTCAGCGACTGGGGTAGCGTTTACGCGGAATCCGGCGACGGGGGACCATCATTTTTATGGGGAGTGGCTGCCGAACGCGCAGGGGGAGGATGTTGTGGCTGGGATCCGGACGCCGAATCCATTGAACGAGGAGACGAAAAACGAGCAGAACAAGCATTTGCCGTCGCTAGAGAAAGTGATGCCGCGTGTGTACAAGGAACTGGATGCGATCCAGAGGAAGCTGGAGAAGCATTACAAAGACATGCAGGACATCGAGTTTACGATCCAGGAGGGGCGTTTGTGGATGTTGCAATGTCGGGTAGGGAAGCGGACGGGAGTGGCGGCGCTGACGATGGCGATGGACATGCTGCATGAGAAGTTGATCGATGAGAAGACGGCAGTGATGCGGGTGGCGCCGGTGCAACTTGACGAGCTATTGCATCCGATACTGGATCCGGCGGCGGAGGAGCGGGCGAAGGTGATAGCGAAGGGGCTGCCAGCGGGGCCTGGGGGTGCGGTGGGGTACATCGTGTTTATGGCGGCGGATGCAGTGGAGTGGGCGAAGCAGGGGAAGCCGGTGATATTGGTACGTGAGGAGACGAATCCGGAGGATGTGGAGGGGATGCGGGCGGCGAAGGGGATATTGACGGCGCGGGGAGGGATGACGTCGCATGCGGCGTTGGTGGCGCGCGGGTGGGGGAAGTGCTGCATAGTGGGGTGTGGAGCGCTGCACATTGATGTGGGGGGGAAGAAGCTGCATGTGGACGGGCAGGAATTTGCCGAGGGGGCGGTATTGAGTTTGAATGGGA
>JAOACZ010000035.1 GCA_026417575.1 bacterium
GCTCGTCGGCAGCGTCAGATGTGTATAAGAGACAGTTCGTGCCCTCTCCCACGCCGCTCGAAAATATGCACGTACCGCCGCGTGATTCCAATTCACTAAAATGCCTCGCCGAATTTCTGCCAGCGGAGTCCCTGCCAGCCAACATAGCGGCTGTTCACGCAACACTCCAAGTTCCGCCCCCGCGCACTCATCTCGTGCCAAAGCGCAAAATTCTCTCCACACCCCCTCCCACGCGGCGCTCCCTGCACCTGGTGGCTTCCGACCTCCCAAAACTTTACTCGCCCCCGCCAGCCATCCCCATGCCTCCCATGGCGGCGTAAAGCCCGCATTCATGCACACCAACAGCTGCCGCGCCCGCAACCGATCATCCGGCGGCCACTCCCCCACATCCCGTTGCTCCGCTTCCCCTACAATCACCAGCCACTCCAATACCCACTGCGTGAGCTGCGCCCTCAGCTGCGCTGACTGCACCTCCGCCGCCACTGCCCTACACACCCGCACCGCTCGCACTCGCATCCGATCCACCCTCCCCAGCCACGCCCGCTCTAACCTGCGTACCACCCTCTCCCACCGCCGCTCTTCCTCACCTCCCGTAACCACCCCATACCGCACCAATGGCTCTCCTATCCCCTCCACCCCTCCCCCCCACCGCTCAATAAAATAAAAACCCCCACCAGTTCTTCATCCGCTGCCCCTTCTCGTCCCTCTGCCGATTCTCCAACCCAGGCATGTTCTGCCGCCAATACACCAGCCACTTCCCCATACAATCCGGCGCAAGCCGCTCGTATCGCCGCAATACCCCACTATTCCACGGCTTCGCTAAATCCTTCCCATCCGCCCCACTCCCTATGCGCCAGTCCTCAATCGTACTCAGCACCATTACCGTGTTGTTCTGATCATAGTGCCCAGTCGCATTCGGCGGAAAATGTACGTTCCCCCCCGCCGCAACATAGTTGCTTACCGTGTACGTCCGACCTCCCACAATCACCTCCATCACACCCCGCGCCGGATAGCGTATCTGCCGCGGCTCCATCTTCACCGCATACAACGACGTAAACGGTAACCCGTACCGCTTGTCCAAATCAAACATCGCATACTCGTAAAAGTATTTCGTAAAATACGGTATCGCCCCCGAATGTGCCATCCCTTCCAGCGCGTGACCCAAATTCTCAAACCCACACCCAATTCCCCGCGTCCAGTTTAAGCAATTAATCCTCACACTCCTTCCAATCCATGGCTGATCTTCATCTCCACCATTCCCTGCCTGCACCCACTCATTGCTGACCCGCCGAAACTCCTCATCATAGCGCGGCTTCATCTCTACACATTCAAAACACCGCACCTTTCCATCCGGGTCAATGAAATACCACACCTCATGCACATACCCTTGCTCGATCAGCTCGTCTAACCGTAAATACCGTTTCGCATCTCGCGGATCGCGTACTCCCCAGTACACCGCATAACGTTCGCTAAATAAAGCCCCGTTGTCAAAATTCATCGCCCCTGGCCCGGCATGCCGTTTGACCGGCGTTAACGCGCTATTCCCACTCTTCCCATCGCGCAAATCCACATACTTGAATACCTCATACTGCAAGAACGCCGGCGCCCCTGCATTCTTGTACCCGTGATAACGACTACTCTCCGCTAACGCGCGAATCAGCTGCTCCGTCTGCTCGCGCATCCGCTTCGCTGGATTTGCATTGGCAAAATTGATGACTAGCACCCGCGGCCTCATCACCCGAATCTCATCATGATGACGCACCAGCCACTCATCCGAATTCGCACAACTGATCGCGTTCGGCCATTCCGTTGTGTTTGTCGTGTACCACGGCCGCCCCCAACTCCCTGTCGCACCCATGCTCGCCAGAAGCACCAACCCGATGCTTATGCGCTTTTTTGTCCTTCGTGCTCTCATCTGCCCCTAGTATACGCGTTTCCGCCTCTTCCTGCAATTAGTTACGCCCGTAAACGTTCACCAACCCTCACCAACCACCTTTACCTAGATTACCACCCAAGCTACATTACCGCACACACCAAGCATGTTAAGTACTCGCCTTCCGGAAACGCTGGCAAGACCGGATGATCTGGCGCTGCGTGTGTCTCCATTACCACACATACCCACCGCTTTTCTTCTACGCTCGCCTCCCGCAACGCACGTCGCAATTCCTCTCTGCCTATCGCTGCCGCACACGAACACACCACTAACCACCCACCGCGGCTCAGCCGCCGCAAAGCCCCTGCACAAAGCTCCCGATACACACGCAGCGCCTTCGCTACCTGCTCTTCCTTCGCCGCCAATTTCGGCGGATCCAAAATAATCATGTCATATGTCCCTTCCTGCATCAGATACCGTCGCACATCAGCACGCTCAAACCTGACAGCACTCAACCCGTTCAAAGCCGCATTTGCCCGCGCTATCGTTACAGCCGTCTCCGACGTGTCAATCCCAACCACGCTCGCCGCACCCCCAATCGCCGCGTTCAACGCAAATGCGCCCGTGTAGCAATATCCATCTAACACCCGCCGCCCCCGCGCCAGGCGCCGCACAATCAACCGATTCTCCCGCTGATCACAATAAAAACCCGTTTTCTGCCCACCCCCCGCTTCTACCACGTAGCGCACACCATGCTCACTCACCACTATGCGCTCCCCGCCTCCCTCCCCCTCCCGACACTCTTTCCAGCCATCTTGCTCCAATGGCCCTCGACTTTGTCGCCAACAGATCCGCGCCGGCTGCAGCTCCCGCTCCAATACCCCGCTAATTACTGCACGATAGCGTTCCACCCAAAACGCCGACGAAACAACCACCGCTACGCTCTTCTCCACTTCCTCCACACTCCCATACCAGTCCACCGTCAACCCGCTGCACCGATCCCCTTCGCTGTTCAGCAAGCGATACACGCTGCACTCTCCTGACGGTAGACCCAACGCCGCACGCAGCGTCCGCGCCTCACGCACACGCCGAGCCACCAGTGCCTCCACATCTTCCTCTCCCCCACCCTCACTCGACCACCGCAGCAGTCGTACGCGATAGTCCGAATAAGGATTGAATGCCCCAACACCTATTTCTCGCCCCTCATGATCACACACACGCACAAAATCTCCAGCTTCCGCTCTCCCCTCCAGACGTCCCACCGCACCTGAATACACCAAAGGATGCCCACACCAAAATGGCTTCGCACGCTGTGGCCGCAAGTAGATCGTTCCAGCCAACTCCATCTTACACCTCCTCATTAAAACAGATTCTCAGTATACCAACCCCCTCTCCGCCTGTAAAGCGTCGCCGCTCAACGAAACCTTCCACTAACTTTCTCGTACCACACCACAACCAATCTCTTTCCGACACAAAAAGAGCTTTTCCGGCGCACGCCCTTGCGATCGTCGCCGCGTCCTCCTCTACGACTACGATTTTAGGGTATCACACATAACCACACCACACATCTTTCATGATTAAGATGGCCGCCCATCGGACCACAGTCCGCCAAAACAACCCAAACATCAAGAACAACTCACCTCGGAAAACTTCACCCACCGTAAAACGCTGGTCGCGTTCAACAAAAAATGTTGATTGATGCCCACCAACTTCAACAGCCGAACGGCGCGCCCATCTTTTCAAACACTCGCCGCCCAGCCCTTACCGTATACCACACCAGCCACACGCTCGTCCAATCATATTCACTCCCGCAAAACGCGCCTCGCACACTTCCTCACACACCGTCTTGCCCCCAATCCTTTGCTGCCTCCTCAGCCTTTTGCTATAATTTCTCAGAAGTCTTCCGAATGTACACAAGTGACGAAAATATTGCCACCCTCGATCGCACATTTGTGTGGCACCCATGCACACAAATGAAAGATCATGAGGTTCTCCCACCTCTCGAAATCGTGCGCGCAGAAGGTGTCTATCTCTACACAGCCGATGGCCGTCGCTTAATTGATGCCATCTCCTCTTGGTGGGTCAACTTGCTCGGGCACACTCATCCGCGTCTCACTGCCGCCCTCTCCGACCAAGCAGCAACCCTCGAACACGTCATCTTTGCTGGCTTCACACACGCCCCCGGCGCCCGGCTCGCTGCCGCTCTCTGTCGCGCCTTCCCTGGCGGGGCTGCTAAGTGCTTCTTCGCTGATTGTGGTTCCGCCGCCGTCGAAGTTGCCTTGAAAATGTCTTTCCAGTTCTGGCAACAAACCGGTCACCCACGCAAAACACGCTTCGCTACCATCACTGGCGCGTATCACGGTGAAACCATCGGCGCCCTTTCCGCCGGCGCCATCCCTCTTTATCGTGACATCTTCAAACCCCTCTTGCTCGACACCTTGGTCGTCCAGGGCCCCACCTGCTTCCGCTGCCCCTACGGCCTCTCCCGCAACACCTGTAGCGCCGAATGCTTCGAACACATGCAACGCGCCCTGCAACAACACGCCGACCAACTCGCTGCCGTCTGCATCGAGCCGCTCGTCCAATGCGCAAATGGCATGAACATGTACAGCCCTCACTATCTCACCAAACTCGCCCAAGCCTGCCACGCCTTCCATGTCCACCTCATCGCCGATGAAATCGCTGTCGGCTTCGGTCGCACCGGCCGCCTCTTCGCTTGCGAACACGTTAACGTGCGCCCCGACTTCATGTGCCTCTCCAAAGGCCTCACCGGCGGCTACATGCCAGGCGCTGTAGTGTTGATCCGCGACCAATCCGTTTTCGACGCCTTCTACGGCGAATACGTCGAGTTCAAGGCCTTCTACCACAGCCACTCCTACACCGGCAACCCCATGGCATGCCGCCTCGCACTCGAAGTTCTCAACACTCTACACCACGAAATCCTTCCGAACTTACAAACACCCATCACCGCCATGAGCCGTGTGCTCGCTCACCTCGCCACCCTCCCCCACGTCGGAGAGACCCGTCAGTGCGGCATGATCGGCGCCATCGAATTAGTCGCCGATCGTCCCTCTCGCCAACCTTACCCACCCGCCGCTCGAATCGGCTGGCATGTCTATCGCGAAGCCCTCCGCCGCGGTGCTCTCCTCCGCCCACTTGGCGATGTCATCTACTTTCTCCCGCCCCTCACCATCACCCCTGCCCAGCTCGAAGAACTTGGCGCTATCGCCGCCGAAGCTATCGTCTCAGTCACTGGCTCATGACCGACATCCTCGCACAGCATTGGGTGGGGCGCACACTCGCCGGCTACCGCATCCTCCTTGAATGCGAGCGCGGCCACTCCAGTGTCGTCTTCGTCGGCCAGGATCTGCTCACCCATGCCCCCGTCGCTATCAAAGTCATCCCCCCAGGCCCCTATGCTGACGCCGTCGCCGCAGTCGCTCCCACTCTCTCAGCCCTCGACCACCCCCACATCGCACGCTTGCTCACCTCCGGTCAGGTTGAGCAACATTTCTATCTCGTTTACGAGTTCGTTCCCTTCCGTCCGCCTTCGCATGCCTCTCCCACATTCGATGCCACCAATTTGTTCTCCAAACATCTCGCAGAATACGTGCAAGAGCAACCCACCCTCTTGCCCCTCTCGCTCGTTATCGATATGCTCCAGCAGTTGCTCGACGCCCTCATCTATGCCCACGGCTTCCGCGCTCCAGGTACCGACATTCCGTACGGCTCAGTCCGCCCCGAGCAGGTCCTCGTGCAACTCACTCCGGCAGGCCGCCCACACTTGCGTTTCATTAGCTTCGGCTTGCCCCAGCCCCCTCATCGCCGAGCGCCCGCAGATGCTTACCTCAGCTCCGAACAGTTACAGGGTCGTCCCGCCACCCAAGTGTCCGATATCTACGCCCTCGGCGCCCTTGCCTATTTGCTCGCCATTGGCATCGCCCCACCCGCTCCCCTCGTTCCCCCCTCGCACATCCGCTCCGATGCCTCCCCTGCCTGGGATGCTTTCATCCAACGCGCCCTCGCCTTCGCCCCCGAAAACCGTTTTCACGATTTCGAAGATATGCGTCGCGCTCTCCTCGACCTCCGCGAGTCACTTCGTTCACCCTCACTGCTTGCGCGTATGAAAACTGCCTTGTTTGTCAACGTCGTCACAGGCTTAATCGTCGTTGCAGCTCTCATTGCCGCTGTAGCCTACTACTACAAAACCCGCGGAACCTCAACCGTCCCTCCGCAGACTGACATTGAAGTTGTTAGCGATAATACGAGCAGCCCGCCCCTACCTCCTCCACCCACACAAGGAGAAGAAGACCGCGTGATCATTGTCGACGACTCACCCACGTCAGCACGGCCCACCGCGGCCGCAGCTCAGCCCGCGCTCGATCTCAGCGGAAGTGTAGCCCTCGCTGGCGCCACGCTAACCACCGCCCCGTCCCCCTCAGCTACCGCGCCACCCACAAACCTGCCCTCTCCCAAACCCGCGCCCCAGCCTGCCTCCCAACCCCAGCTACCCACCGCTGCCTCACTTGCTCCTCAGCCTCCCTCCCCACCCCCTTCCCCCACACCTACCCCCCACCCCGTCGTCCGCTCCTACACCGTCAAACAAGGCGATACCCTCTTCAGCATCGCCCGCGCCCACCAAATACCCCTCCACCACTTGCTCGCTTACAACCACCTCACCACCGCCTCCGTCATTAAAGTCGGCCAAACTCTCCTCATCGTCCCGCCCGCCGCTGCACCCATACCTCCCCAACAACCTGTCTCTTATACACATCT
>JAOACZ010000140.1 GCA_026417575.1 bacterium
GCTCTCGCAGGTCCGCTTCATCCTTCTATTACCCATCCATACCATCACACCCAACTGATTAATCCGCCGTCGTTCCGCACCTCACAATACGCTGTGGCGCACGGCAGGTTTCACCACAGCTCCTGTTAACTCTATCACAACCCTTCGCAGTCCTTCCCTATCACGGTGACCTTGCCGCACCCGCCGGTGACAAAGTCCGCCATGCGGAGCGGCGCACATTTTACAGCTACCACTCCTGCCGCAGTTCTGACCCGTGACGTTTGTCACAAATATATCAGTGGCATGGTCTGGCGCTGCGGGGGAACTCATGCGCAAGTGCGCGCCTTGCCCGTATTTGCGTGCCTTCACGAGTCCGCGCATCTATACTGCCACATTTTTGCAGCTAGCACATAACTAACCAGACATGTTCAGCACAAGCGTCTTGTCCTTCTGACTTATGCTCCGTGCATACAACCAATTCATCCGCTTCACTGCCTTTGTCTGGATCATCTTGCCGGATTATCTTTCTTTCCGTGTGCCTGTCGCTTCTTCACCCACCGACCTTCTCTTTTCGGTTGGTTCAATTCTGACCTACCCACTCCCGTTCGTTTGGATTACTTATGACCTATCTCGAAGACTTGACTTCCCATCCCAACCATGTTATACTCTTCGTAACGATACGAAACAAGCTGCTCACGCAAACATTCATATGCCCGTTACCCTCCGCGATATTGCCGCCGCTACTGGGCTCTCGCTTAGTACCGTCTCAAACATTCTCTCCAGTAATGACCCTCGCTACAGCGCAGAAACACGCGCCCGCGTCCTCCGCGCCGCTGAAAAATTGGATTACCACCCTCACCACGCTGCTCGCGCCCTCAAAGGTCATGGCTCTCGCGTCATCGGCGTCCTCGTCCCCGACCTCTCCTACTCCTACTTCCCCGACATAATCAGGGGTATTGAATCTGCTGCAGATGAAGCCGGCTGCCAAGTACTTCTTTGTCAGACTCATTATCGCGAAGAAGACGAAGCTCGCCGTATCTCCCTCCTACGTGAACACCGTGTCTACGGCATTATCATGTTTCCTATCGCTTATCGCCGGCAAAGCCGCGACGTCTTTCATCGCCTCCGCCGTTCGCGCATTCCGCTTGTCTGCGTCGACGCCCCTCTCCCAAATTTCGCAACTGATTTCGTCGGTACCGATGACTACCATGGTGCCCTTACCGCGGTCCGCTACCTCACCCACCTCGGCCACCGCCGGATTGCTTGTGTCGCCTTCGGCGATGACTCCGCTGTTCGTCAAGAACGTCTGCGTGGCTACCGTGACGCTTTGGCTCAAGTCAAGGTTTCCCCTTCGCCTTCCTGGCTCATTAACGCTCCTTGGAAGCTTACCGCTCCCGGCGATGACCTCGTCCTCACTTGCTCCGGTACCTCCTCCTGTACCGCTATCTTCGCCATGAGCGACCTTCTGGCCATTTGGGCTTACCTCGCACTCCGCAGCGCTGGCCGGATCATCCCGCGTGACGTCTCCATCGTCGGATTTGGCGGTCTCCATGAAGGCCAGTGGCTTGACCCTCCCCTCACCACCATGCGTCAGGACCTCGAAGGTATGGGTCGTGCTGCTGTCAGCCTCCTCCTCGACCGCGCTGCTTATCCCGACCGACCCTGTAAACGTATCCTCCTCAAACCTCAACTCGTCGTCAACGCATCAACTCAACCCCTTCCGCATCCCTCAACTTCTTAGCTCCACGGACCACCATGGCACCACACCGCTCGTCTTCTGTACTCTTCTTCCTCCTCCTCGCTTCGCACCTCTCCGCCAGTGATCCTTCCAAAGTCCACACCACGTATCTCTGGCACATGCATCAGCCCATCTATTGGCCTAAAAGTACTTCCGGATTCGGTAACGGCTACGAAAAAGCCAAAGATACTATGGACAACCGCGAAGCACGCGGCGGCCACCCGTCCGAAAACCTCGCCGATATATTCGGCGTAGACGACCGAAAAGCCGGTTATCAGTACCGCCTCAAAGATTCCGTCGGCGCCATGGGTCAACAACCTGAATCTGGCGCTCAATGCACCATGTCCGGCTCGCTCCTACAAAACGTCAAACAGCTCGCCGACTACAACTGGAATGGCTACTCCGCTGCCTGGACTGCCAACGCCCAGGCGCGTACCTGGAAAACTCCAGGCAATAAACCCCGCCTTGATTTCATCTGCATCCCCGCCCACCACCCCATCGCTCCCTTCTGCGATCCCCGCACTTTGGAACTCGAAATTCGGGTTCACAAATACCTCATTCAAGCTCATTACGGCTCTTCTGAACCATACACAAAAGGGTTCTTCCCCCCAGAACTGTGCTTTTCCCCACGCCTCATCCCCACCCTCGTCCGGGAAGGCTTCACCTGGGTCGCCATCGCCAACAACCACCTCTCGCGTGCTTGCCCAAATTTCCCCTACGTCCCCGGTACCGGTGGCGAGCTTTGCGATCCCCCTAACAAGGCCGACCAGCTTAACCCTCCCGGCGCAAACTGGTTCCGCGAACACATCGACCGCGGGTGTTCCCCCTGCAACGCGATCCCTTTCTCCGTTCAGCCACACTACGCGCGCCACTACGACCCCCACTCCGGCCAAGAGTTTAAAATCATCGTCATCCCCGCCGAAATGGCCCTCTCTTGGAAAGATGGCTACTCCATGATGGGTACAACTCTTATCAATTCTCGAATCGCTCCCTACAACGATCCCTCCAAACCATGCCTCGTCATGCTCTGCCACGATGGGGACAATGCCTGGGGCGGCGGCTACTCCTATTACCACGAATCCGTTCCCTCCTTCACCTCCGATACCTCCGTCCGCCCCACTACTGTTGAACAATACCTCCTCGATCACCCTGTCGACCCCAACGATGTCGTCCACGTCGAAGACGGCGGCTGGGTCAATGCCGACTCCGACTTTGGTTCCCCCTTCATGCTCAATTGGACCTGGTTCCTCTGGAAAAATAACCGCGTCGACATCGAGCAAGGCTGGCACTATAAACTGCGCGATTACGCTATTCGTATGGCTACACTCAATTACGTCCTCGACGCCGAAGCCAACGTCGGCCCCGCCAATATCAGCCCCGCCCGCGTCGCCGAGCCTTACTCCTCCGGCGCCTCCGCTGCCGAAAAAGCTTGGCACTTCTATCTTGGCTCTCTTGATAGCGGATTCCAATACTACGGTAACCCAGGCGATAATGAAATCCGCGTCTCTATCGCCTGCAACGAAGCCTACCGCTGGGCAACTACCGCCCTTGGCTCAAACCCTGATCGCGTCGGCCCCACCATCTGGATCCCTCAACGCTACCCCTGGAACCCCGGTGGCAAATCCTTCGGCCCGCAGAACTACGGCCAATACGGTACCTGGGGCCCCGTCGACATGGGCAAGGATTTCTATGTCTGGACCTTCGCCTTCGACCGTAGTGGCATCGCCTCCATCAAGCTCCTCTTCCGCACCGATAAGGATGGCGTCAACTCCATGGTCAACAACCACAACGAAATTTTCGCCGGCGGTTCAGATGTCAATCCTTGGCAAGAACAAACTATGACCGACCGCGGCGAATTCCCCAAAACAATGGCCGGCTTCGATGGCCTCGAAAATATCAATTACGAACTGCCGATCGTCATCGCACGTTACTATTGGACAAAAGTCATCACTCAAACAAATACGCTCTATGATTATGCGATCGTTGCCGTAGATAACAACGGCCTGGCCACCACTAGTGATATCTTTCACGTTTACGTTGGCGCTACCACAAGCGGTGGCGGGGGCACCGACACTGTCGTCTCTACCTCGCCAAATCCCCCCGTCCGCGGAGCGCTTTGCACCATCGCCTACAATTCCGCAGGCCGAAACCTCGCCTCCGCTTCCCAAGTGTATATCCACTTCGGTTACAATAACTGGAGCGGCGGCGCCCTCGGTACCTACCCTATGACAGGCACTGTTGGCGCCGTCTGGGCCCGCACCTTCTTCATTAGCTCCTCCTGGACTCAAATCGACTGCGTCTTCAATAACGGTGCCGGTACCTGGGATAACAACAACGGCCAAGACTGGCACATCGCCACTGTCGCAGGCGATCAACCACCCTCCGCCTCCTTCTCCGCTACCCCTCGCTCCGGCGATGCCCCCCTCACGGTCTTCTTCACCGACACCTCCGCTGGCTCCATCACCTACCGCTCCTGGTCCTTCGGCGATGGCAATACCAGCTCAGCTCAAAACCCCAGTAATGTTTACGTTGCTCCAGGCTCGTATACCGTTACCCTCATCGTTTCAAACGCCTTCGGTACCTCCACCAACTCCCAGCCCAACTACATCACTGTCTCTGCCCCCGGCGCCCCACAAGCAAACTTCTCCGCGTCGCCACTCTACGGCCCCCCCGGTACCCTCGTCCAGTTTTCCGATCAATCTGGCGGCACCGTCACGGGTCGCCTTTGGTCCTTCGGTGACGGCGCCACCAGTACCGCTCAGCACCCCCTCCATCAGTACAACTCCCCCGGCCTCTTCGATGTACAACTCGTCGCCTCCGGTCCTTCTGGTGTCAGCACCAATCGCAAACCTGGCTACATCCACATCTCGCTCGACTACATCTCTTACACCGACGGCACGAACATCCTCACCGATTTCGCCAACGCTCCTCGCCTCCTTCAAGATACCCCCACCGGCGCTGGCGATGCTCTCACGCCCGCTGCTGGCTCCGAACTCAATGCCCTGTTCGTCACTAATACTGTCACCGCTCTCAAAATCGCTATCTCCGGAAATATCGCCACTAACGGCGAGTGTCTTATCATCCTCATAGACTCCAAACCCGGCGGCATCAACCAGTTCAGTAACTCACACGCCTACGCCTGTGAACGTCTCCGCAGTATGGCCGGCGTCAAACTCGAGGCGGGTTTCAATCCCGACTTCGCCATCGTTATCAATTCCTACGCTGCCCAGTGTTACGTGGACTTCGAAGAACTCCTCGGCACCTCTAAAGACGGCTACCTCGGCAACGCCACCGGCAACATATTTTCCTCGGCTCAACTTTCTCACCCCAATACCGGCTTCAAGCTCGGCTTTAATAACAGCAACGTTGGTGGCATTACCGCGACCTCCGTCCTCAACGCCGCCAACGTCTCAACCGGCTGGGAAATCGATCTACCGTGGGAACTCCTTGATATCGTTCCTCCAGCCCAAGGTACTCTTAAGCTCCAAGCCATCCTCGCTGGTCAAATGTGGGAAGGCTCTGGTAACGCCGCAACCCGCCGACTCACTAACCAATCACTCCCCGGCGTCCAAAATGATAACCGTATCCAAGGCATCATCAACAACTGACAGCAATATGTGCCATTTGTGCCATTTGTCTCTTTCTTCAAGGAAGTTCCCCATGCATCCGCTCCGCTTTCTCATCCTCGTTTTTCTTTTCTCCACTGGCACCTTCGCCGGTATCTACAACATGCAATGGCCACGTCCCGCCATTACCTCCGCCCCCGGCGTCGCCGTAACCTTTTATGCTCAAACAGATCAACCCTCCTGGAGTGATGTCTGGATCGGCTATGGTCTTAACCCCACAAACCCATCTGTGTGGACCTGGATCGGCGCATACTGGCACCGCGATGGCATCCCCGGCGAACTTGGCAAGGAAGTCTCCAATTCCTTTGCCATTGTTTCCCCCGGCACCTACTACTACGCTTCCCGCTGGCTCCAAGGCTCCAATTACTACTACGGTTGGAATGTCCATGGCCAAACCAACCAAACCGTCCTCAACGCCCAGTACACCTGGACAGTTACTAGCGGCGGTGGTAGCGGCATCTCCCTCGCCGATTATTCCCAAATCACCGGCGTCCAATATTTTTCCTACACCTACGACATCATCCCCGAACCCGTAGCACTCCTCCTTGCCCCACTCGCCCTTCTCTGCCGCTCCCTTCTGCCCTCTTCATAGCAATATGTCCTATACGTGCTATTTGTCCCATTCCTCAAGGAGGCTCCCCATGCACTCACTCCGTTTGCTCATCTTCGTCTCTCTCCTTTCCGCCGCCGCTCTCGCCGGCATCTACAACATGCAATGGCCTCGTCCCGCCATCACCTCCGCCCCCGGCATCGCCACCACTTTCTACGCCCAAACAGATCAAGCTTCTTGGAATAACGTCTGGATCGGCTATGGCACGAACCCAACTGATCCATCTGCCTGGACATGGATTGGTGCATGGTGGAATGCTGAGACTGGCCTCGGTAAGGAAGTTTCTAACTCCTTTGCTATCACTTCCCCAGGCACCTACTACTACGCCTCCCGTTGGCTCCAAGGTTCCACCTACTACTACGGCTGGAACGTCCACGGCCAAACCAACCAAACCACACTCAGCGCCCAGTACACTTGGATCATCACCGGCGCTCCGCCCGTTGCCACCCTCACCGCCAATTTCTCTGCAAACCCCCAATCTGGTCCTGTCCCTCTCACCGTCAATTTCACCGACACCTCCACCACCGGCCTCTATCCCATTACCTCCCGCGCTTGGTCCTTTGGCGATGGAAACACCAGCTCTGTACAAAATCCTTCCCACCAGTACTCTCTCACCGGCTCCTATCACGTCCGCCTCATCGTCACTGACTCCGCTGGCGCTTCCTCCACTAACCTTAAGCTCAACTACATAACCGTCCTTAACACCAATCAGCCGCCCTCCAGTACACACCGCCGTCCTATCACCATCGGCCGCGGCCCCCTCCTCAGCCCCGATCCATGGTGGGATGGCCAATACTACTACGAAGAGCTCCTCGACTGGGACGCCTCAGATCTCCGCGGCCTCGATCCTCAAGGCGATTACAACATATCCGGCCACGACGGCGACGGCTACTACTGGTCGCGCGATCTCATTGCAGCCTACTCCCGCTTCGAATCAAATAATTTCTACCTCCGCGCCGATTACTTCGAACTCGGCTTCGGTGCAGAAAATACCTACCTTGACACCTACTTCCTTATCGACTGCGCCCCCGGTGGCGCCTCCACCTACCCCGATGGCATCCCCGGCTCACCCGCCGTCCAGTGGGACCTCGCCGTGTGCGTCTATAACGCCCAAGGCCACTCAACTCTCAAAAACGCTGCCGGCTCCGATCTCGGCACCAACAACTTCCTCGGCCAGTACTTCCGCTCCGATCTCGACGCCATGGAGTGTGGCATTAAACAAGCTGCGCTCACCTCCCTCGGCTGGGATGGCTCAGCCCCCGTGCGTTTGGAAATTCTTACTGCCAAAGATTTCGTCGCCCAGCGCGGTGACTCCACCGGCGCCCTTTCCAGCACTAACTCCACCGGCCGCGCCAAATACTCCGCCATCTTTCACGCCAACCAGTCCCTCAACAAAGCTGACGGCATCGGCAGCCACATCCATGATGAAAATTACGGCGGCGGCTCCCTCGACGTCGGCTTCCGCCGCGCCCTCGAAACCCACCAAATGTTCAACTTCCCAGCTAATTACCACCTCAGTGGTACCCTCCTCGCCGCAATCCGTTGGGCCATCACTGACAAATCCACCAGCGAAAAACTCCTCCAAGACGGCCCCACCTTCCTCGCCTTCCTTAAAGACTTCGTCAATGCCGACCAAAACGATGGCCGCCCAGGCGCCCTCGTCGGCGGCGTCTTCGCCGAACATATCATGCCCTACTTCGAAGGTCCTTGCAATCGCATGACCATCGACCGTTTCACTGACCTCATGCAATCTTACTTCAACCTCTCGCCCGCTGATGTCCAGGTCATGCACGTCCCGGAACGCGTCATCCGCAGTACTACCACCGGTTATTCACCCCTCACCGGCCGCACCTTCGCTGACATCGCCGCCAGCGACTACACCGCCACCTACCTCGACGAAGTGAACCACCTCCACTTCTGGTTCTATCCTACCGAATCCCCTTGGGCCGGCTTTAAACCAGGTGAGTCAGGCATCGACTTCACTATCGGCGAACAACCCTATCATCACAAGCTCCATAAAATTAACGGCGTCTACTGCTTTATGATTAACGACCGTGAGGACAACTCCAAATTCTGGGTCCAAGATGATGGCCTCCGTATTGACACACGCTATACTCTGCTCGAAAAAGCGCGTCACATAGACCAAGCCCAAATCACTGTTGTCTTCGATGACTGGGAGGCCTACGCCGGCCGCTCCTTTACCGACCCCCAAGGCAATAACAACTACCTCCTCTGGCACAAAACCGCCCGCTGGCTCGCCATGCACCCCTGGGTCCACGTTATAACACTCAAAGATGCCCTCGCTCTCGCCCTCGCCAACCCCTCCGCCTGGATTATCGACCACGGCTTTGTTTTTAACAAAGAGCCCTCTACCTATGAATGGCTCCGCCACGCTTGCAAAGACCACCTCAATAATCCCAAGCAGAGTTACGATAACTGGTATTACGGTACCTCCTTCAACGGCGGCGAAGAAAGCTTCTACGACCATGTTCCGAAACTTATCGGTTCTACCCCCATCCCCAGCGGCCTTAAACACGGCGACCTTAACACCTCCAACTCCCTCATGGCCCTCTCCTGGGCCGCCCTCCAGTCCATGCCCCCTAGCCGCCTGAAAACCCTCGCCGAGTTTACCTACGCCTCGATGATCTACGAAACCGCCTGGCATGACGAAGACCAGACCAGTTACCAAGGCGTCGGGTACAAACCTCCCTGGCCCTCTGACGACTCTACATACGACGCCATCAGCGGCTGGGCCCTCCGCCTCCAAAATCATACTCGCAAAGTCGGTATCATCGCCGCCGCCGCCCATTGGGCCACCAACGTTCTTAACTCCGGCTTCGGTACCAACACCGTGAGATATGCCGCAGATCTCGACTTCGATGGCGAGCTCGAATACGTCATCGCAAACAACCTCATCTTCGCTGTCTTTGAAAAGTACGGCGGTCGCCTCGTCAATGCCTTCGCCATCGATTGGTGCCCCGAAATCGGCCTTTACGACGCCCGCGAAATCATTGGCTCCCCTATCAGCAACCCCAGTGACCCAACCGAAGCAGAACTCGAAAATAACCAGCCCTATTTTAATCGCTGCTCCGCCTTCCGCGACGAAGGTCAAGTAGATCAAGTCTACACGGTCACACCTGTTGCGAACGGTTTCACCTTCACTTACAGTGGCAAGTCCAAAACCATCACCCTCCAGCCCGGCCGTGACTCCCTCGACGCATCTTACACTGCCAGTGGTACCACATGGGTACGCTTTGGCCTCGCCCCCAACAACCTGCAGCTCCTCCACTACGGTCATGATCTCCTCCAGGTTGATTCCTCATCCTCCTATTACGGCTTGATTAACACCAATGGCGGGCGCGTGTACGTCAAGCTCGGCACCAACGCTTCGCGTAATCCCACTCCTGCCAATGCTGGCTACCTCAACCGCGTCCAACCGCTCACCGAACAAGTCGAAGTTCAGGGTAATAACAACTTCACCGTCTCCCTCGCCGCGAGTAAAGATAACGACGGTATCCCAGATTCCTACGAGCTTGCTAACGGCCTCAATCCCGCCGCCGACGACGGCGAGGTGGCGCGCTTTACCTATCTTATCGCCTCCGGCACTCTCGTCCCAGAGCCGGCAAACTTCCTAATCATGCTGCTCTTTCTTCACAGCCTTCGACAGCGCGCTGCCAGGCAGTGAACCACACTGTCCCTTCTAAAACCTCCCCACATCGTCACGCGCCACTTTCCCCCTCGAAACCCCTGTGGCCCACAGTCCCGCCTGTCCTCGCCGTCCGACCCATCTGACCTGTCTCCCTGCTCATCTCTATCCTCCACCCCGCCGATCATCCCCGTTCTCACATCGCGCCCCAACTTTCCTCAGCGTTTACCCTGCCTCTATTCCACTAGCGAGGACATATACAAGTAATAAAGCCTCTCGTACCCTCGCGCACCCGCTCTACGCAGATAAAAATCCGTGTACTCCCGATGATACCCTTGCATGGTGCAAAAGTTACTGTCTCACGCAGCGTAGACGAAATTATCAAAGTGACGAGTTGGCGTAGCGCAGGTGCATCATGGGGCGAGACCAAAGCACCTCCTTCTACAACCCTCTTGACGTACCAACTGGCTGTGTGCTATAATATTTCGTCACTTGACGAAGTATGCAAGTATGAGCCCTTTAACCACTGCTACACCCCTACACGCGCTAGCCCGCCTCGCTAAAGCGCTCGGTGACCCCCATCGTCTCCGCGCCCTTATGGCCCTCCGCTCCGGCGAACTCTGCCTCTGCGCCCTTATCTCCCTCCTCCGCCTCGCCCCCTCTACCGTCTCCAAACACATGCAACTCCTCGAAGACACCGGACTCGTTTCCTCGCGCAAATCCGGCCGCTGGGTGCACTACCGCTTGGCCGGCTCGAATGCCCCCGCCCATCTCCGCTCCATCCTGCGCGCGATTAGCCTGCCGCTGCGCTCCGATCCTGCCGTCATACACGATCTTAAACATCTCGCCCGGATTCGCCACCTCGACACACGCAAACTCGCTCAGTGCTACCGCAAACATTCATGAAAACTGCTCAAAAACTCCGTGTCCTCTTCCTCTGTACTGGCAACTCATGCCGCAGTCAAATGGCCGAAGGCTGGACGCGCTATCTTAAATCAGACGTCATCGAGCCCTACTCCGCTGGTATCGAAACTCACGGACTGAATCCCCTTGCCGTACGCGTCATGGCCGAGGCTGGCGTGGACATCTCCAACCATCGCTCGAAGCTCGTCACAGACCTTCTTCATATTCCCTTCGACTACGTCATAACCGTTTGCGGTCATGCTCACGAAACGTGCCCCGTCTTCCCTGGCAAAGTCAAAGTTGTTCACGTGCCCTTTGATGATCCGCCAACCCTCGCTCGTGGCGCTAAATCTGAGTGCGAAGCCCTCCAACACTACCGCCGTGTCCGTGACCAAATCCGCGCCTTCGTCGAATCACTCCCACACTCCCTCCCGAGTTGGCACCCTTCACACTGATTGCCTTGTATGACTCTTCCCTCTTTTGACAACCACCGCAAACTCACAAACAGCTTCGAACGATATCTCACCCTCTGGGTCACCCTCTGCATCGCTGCAGGCATCATCCTCGGTAAACTCGCCCCGCAAGTAGCTAAGTTCCTCGACAGCCTGACCATCTCCGTCAACGGCTCGCCGGTCATCTCAATTCCTATTGCCATCTGTCTCTTCTTTATGATGTACCCAATCATGGTGAAGATTGATTTCGCCGAAGTGCTCAAAGCTGGCAAAAGCCTCAAGCCTGTGGCTCTGACGCTCTTTGTCAACTGGGCCGTAAAACCCTTCACCATGTACGCCATTGCGCTACTCTTTCTCGGCGTGCTCTTCCGTGGCTTGATCGGCCCGGAAGCAACTGACCTCGTCAAAATGCCGTTTGGCCTTGATCTCCCTGTCGGCGCCTCACACGGCGCTGGCACCGTTGTCCTGCATGAAGACGTCAAAATGTTACAAGTGCCGCTCTGGCGTAGTTATCTTGCCGGCTGTATCCTCCTCGGCATCGCGCCCTGCACCGCTATGGTGCTCGTCTGGGGCTACTTAGCACGCGGAAATGACGGCCATACCCTCGTTATGGTTGCTATCAACTCCCTCACCATGCTCTTCCTCTATGGTCCGCTGGGCGGTTTCCTCCTAGGCGTCGGTCGCCTCCCCGTCCCCTGGCAGGCGCTCTTGCTCAGCATCGCCATCTACGTCGCGCTGCCGCTGGTCGCCGGCTATTTCTCCCGCCGCTGGATCCTCGCGCACAAAGGCATCACATGGTTCTCCGAGAAATTCCTTCATATCCTTACACCGGTCACCATCGTCGCTTTGTTGATTACCCTCGTGTTGCTCTTCTCGTTCAAAGGCGACGTGATTCTCTCAAATCCACTCACCATTCTATGGATCGCCATTCCGTTGTTCCTGCAGACGATGCTCATTTTTTTGATTGGCTATGGTTTGGCAAAGCTCTTGCGCCTGAACTATGCAGATGCCGCGCCGTCTGCCATGATTGGCGCCTCTAATCACTTTGAGGTCGCTATAGCCACCGCTACCATGCTATTCGGCCTATCAAGCGGCGCAGCGCTCGCAACTGTCGTCGGCGTGTTGATCGAGGTCCCAGTGATGCTTTGGCTTGTCCGCATCTGTGTGAGCTCCTCTCACTGGTTTGCCAAGGAGCCCGCGTGAGTAAAGATCTCAAAAAATTTCTGTGCCTGTTGGGCATCTTTCTCTTTGCCTATTTCCTCCCACTGGGAAATCCTAAAGTCACCAACGCCATCCTCGAAGCATTCCGCCTCCTGCAGTGGTACGCAATTCATCACACGTTGGCCTGCGTTGTGCCCGCCATGTTCATTGCTGGGGCTATCGCAACGTTTTTGTCCCACGCTTCGGTCATACGCTATCTCGGCCCGAATGCGAGCCGCATCATCGCCTATACCGTCGCTTCCGTCTCCGGCATTATCCTCGCCGTGTGTTCGTGCAGTGTGCTGCCCATGTTCGCTGGCATCTACACGATGGGCGCAGGGCTCGGCCCGGCAAGTGCTTTCCTTTATTCAGGACCAGCTATTAATGTCATGGCCATCTTTCTCTCCGCGCGCGTGCTCGGCTTCGATCTCGGCCTCGCGCGTGTCGTCGGCGCAGTTGCTTTCGCCTTCGTGATCGGCATCCTCATGGCGCTCATCTTCCGCCGCAGTGAAGCTGCGCGCACAGCAGTTATCATGCAACTCCCTTCCCCGCCCCCATCACCCCGCCGCCTCTGGCAAACCGCACTTTTTTTCCTTGCCCTTATTTTCGTCCTTGTTTTCAGCGATTGGTATAACACCAACGACGTCACCATAACGACCACCAACGGTCGCAAATTTACCGCCAATGTTCGTTACTCAACACGTGACAACTTAGACGTGCAAACCTACCAACCAAATGGTAAGCTTTCCCCTGAAATCACACGCCTGGCACGCCAGGAAATTCTCTCCATTGAACCTGTGCCCAGCTTCGTCATGACCGTACACCGCGTGAAGTGGTATCTGGCATCAATTACGCTCGTTGCAGTGGCCCTCATGCTCTGGCGCTGGTTCACGCGTGCAGAAATCATCCAGTGGCTCCATGCCACCTGGAACTTTGCACTGACGATTCTCCCGCTCCTCTTCGCCGGCGTGTTCATCACAGGCTTCGTTGGTGCGCTAGTCCCAGAACATCTCGTCGCCCGTTTCGTTGGCGGCAATGCTATCTCCTCAAACCTCGTCGCCTCTGTTGCTGGTGCTCTTTGGTACTTTGCTACCCTTACCGAGATTCCCATCGTCGAAATGCTCATGCGCCTCGGCATGGGTAAAGGCCCCGCCTTGGCACTCCTTCTGGCCGGCCCCGCACTCTCTTTACCAAGCATCCTTGTCATTCACTCTGTCATCGGCTTCAGAAAGACGGCCGCCTTCTGTTTGCTCACAGTCGTCCTTTCTGCCCTCGCTGGCCTCACCTTCGGCATCCTCATGCAATAGGTCCTATTTGTCCCTCGTGTCCCGTTAACACACTCGCGAACGCATATGAAAAAACTGCTCATCCTCGGCACCGGTTGTCCTAAATGTCAACACCTCGCAGAAAACACAGAAGCTGCCGCCAGGGAACTTGGCATCGAGTATCAGCTCGAAAAAGTCTCCTCCATCCACGACATCATGAAATTCGGTGTGATGATGACACCTGCCCTGGTTGTTGATGGCGTTGTCAAATGCATGGGCCGCGTCCCTACCGTCGAAGAGCTAAAGGAAATCTTGCGCGGATGAAAGACGTGCACACCTAACCTAATTTTCACCTGGCTTCCCATAGACAC
>JAOACZ010000207.1 GCA_026417575.1 bacterium
CGCACCATCCTCACCACGGCCGCCACTACCTCCTCGTGCTCCTCATGCGTCAGCGTCGGACTTTCCCCCGTCGTCCCACACGGTAAAATCCCGTTCGTCCCGCTCTCAATCTGCCACTCCACCAACCCCTCCAGCGAGTCATAGTCCACCGACCCATCCTCCTTGAACGGCGTAACTAACGCAACAACCGATCCTCGAAAGATGCTTCTCATCGCTGCCTCCTCCGCTGCCTCATCGAGTACCACCTCCCTTTCACACCCTCCCTATCTTCTTTTCCCCCCACGCTCAAGTTCTAATGTGATCGTCACCGCATCACATACGCTCGCCGGACCAAAGTATTGAATCGGACCCGGATTCAGATAGTTCTCCTCCATCGCCCACTTCTCGCGCACCGCCGCAAACGCTTTGAACGGCGCTCCGTTCAAGTCCACCAGTGCTTTCTTGATCACCGGCTTCGACTTCCCGTGCCGCCGCTCCATGTTCATCATCATCGTCAGTGGCACCCCACCCGCTACCCACTTCTTCGCCGGCTGTGCCAAATTCCTAATGCATGCCATGTACCCAGTCACCCCCGCCTGAATCAGCGCACCCGCTGTGTAGCCCAACGAATAACAGTAGTCCGCATCAAAGTTTGACGGCGCCGCACACCGCCCCTCATACCCAAAAAAGTGGCACTGCGGACTGAATTTCCCTTGGTACGTCCCCTCCGCCTTCCGCCTCCGTAACTCGTCCGCCACCATGTCCACCAACAGCTTTTCCGTCTCTATCCGCGAAACCTGCACATTCCCATGCGGATCTCGATCCAATAGCAATTGCATCTGAATCGCCCGCGGCAACGATGAAAATACTTGTGAAGACGCCGCCGTCAAACGCTGGTTCACAAATTGTAGTCGGTCGTCATTCGTCTCAAGCGTCCCAAAATACTCCCCCTCCTTCGCCATAAGATCATTTAGCTCGCTAATCAACTGCCCTATCTCCGGTATGAACTCAATCAGCCCCTCCGGCACTAACGCTACCCCAAAGTTCTTTCCCTGCCCTGCTCGCGCCGCAACCACATCCGCAAATTCCCTTACAATCTGTCCCAGCGTCTTCTTCTTCGCCGCCACTTCCTCCGATATTATGCAGATGTTCGGATGCGTCTGCAGCGCCGCTTCTAACGCTATGTGGCTCGCACTTCGCCCCATCAACTTTATCACGTGCCAGTACTTTTTCGCCGAATTCGCATCCCGACATATGTTCCCTATCAGCTCACTGTACGTCTTCACCGCCGTGTCAAACCCGAACGATGCCTCTATCTGCTCGTTCTTCAGATCCCCGTCGATCGTTTTCGGCACACCAATAACTTGAATCCCCACCCCCTTCGCTGCAAAGTATTCCGCCAGTAACGCCGCGTTCGTATTCGAATCGTCCCCACCAACTATCACTAACGCCCCTATGTTCAATCGCTCCAACGTCTCCCGTGTCTTCTCAAATTGCTCCTCCGTCTCCAATTTCGTCCGCCCACTCCCAATAACGTCAAACCCCCCCGTGTTCCGATACTCGTTTACAACCGACGCCGTCAACTCCCGATACGACCCACTCAATACCCCCGACGGCCCACCCAAAAACCCATATAATCGGTTCCCCTTGTTCGCCGCCTTCAGCGCATCAAATAACCCCGCAATTACGTTGTGCCCCCCCGGCGCCTGCCCCCCAGATAGTATCACCCCCACATGCACCTTCCGCAACTGCGCCGTCCGTGAGCCCACAAACGTAACCACCGGCGCCCCATACGTCTTCGCAAATAAACCCTTGATCTCCGCCGCGTCCCCCGCCGCCTTCGTCGCCGCCCCCATCACCGCCTTCACATACATCCCTCGCTCCTCAAATACCCGCGGCAGCTTCGGTCGATATTTTGCACGCTCCTTCGTCAAAGGTGATACTGTCATCTTCGCTGTCGTCATACCCTCCAGTCACCACATGGTTAAATAAAAAGCGCGCTCGCTAGCCGCTTCCGGTATTCCTGAACCTGCGGCCGCTCCGCACCTAGTAGATCGAATAACCCTAAAAGTAATCTCTTTGGTTGTCCATCCAAAAATGTTTTGTCATGTTCAATGATCCGTAACAATGCTTCACATGCCTGCTCATATTCCCCTTCCCCAATCAACGAACACGCCCAATCATATACTGCATGATAATCCCCCGGCGACGACGTCACCCGCGCCGCTTGCTTTGCTGCCCCCCCGTACTCCTTCCTCCGAGCTAGTACCTCCGCCACCAACTCTAACCGCGCCTTCTCGTCCTCCCGTGCGTGGTTCCTCACCCTTGCCAACGCCTCCCGTGCCGCACTCGCGTTCCCCAAAAATAAATGACACCGTACACACCCCAACTGCGCCTCCGTGTTCTCCTTGTCCTTCGCCACTACCATCTCGTACAACTTCAACGCTCGCTGCCATTGCCCTGCAGCTAATGCCGCTCGCGCCGCACTCATCGCATCAACCTGCTCCCGCGGCTCCGGCAATACCTCCTTTAAATACCCTTCCACTACCGACGCCGGCAACGCCCCCACAAATTCGTGCACTATCTGCCCACCGACCACAAACTTCACTGTCGGTACACTCTGCACCCGTAACTGAATCGCCACCGGCTGCAATCGTGGGTCATCTACGTTGATCTTCGCCAGCCTCACTTGTGGCGCGTACTTCTTCACTAACTCTTCCAATATCGGCGTCAGGACCTTGCATGGCCCACACCGCGGCGACCAGAAATCCAACAGCAATACTTGGTCATCCGCGGTCTCGTTAATTGCTTTCTGTAGTTCCCCTATACTGCTGATCTCTATTGTCATCTTCTCCCTTCGCGATCGGTCGTTTGCTCATTAGTATACGCATTTCCACCCCCATTGTCAAAACACTTCCCATTCGCAATACTTCCACCGCGTGAGCGTAAACCTAATTTGTAAAACCTCCCCAAGTTCTCCCAAATCCGCCGCGGCTACATCCGCACTATGGGGATCTGAACCGCCTCCTATAAAACCTTCCCACAACCCACAACCGTCCCAGTAACTGCTACAGCCACCTTGTCCTGCGCAGCCTCAACCCTTTCTCGTACATGCATCCCATCACACTTAAGCCGCTCTCCTCTCAAGTACTCACAACCTTGCACTCTCTCCATTCATTTTCCCAGCATCTTTTGCAACTCTTCTGCCTTCTCTTCCACCGCAGCCGCAATCTGCTTCCGCACCTGCTCAAGTAGATCCTCTACCGCCGCGCGCTGTTCCTCAGTCAATTTCGCCTGTGCCCCCAGCCTCTCAAGCGCTGCCGCCGCACCTGCATAATCCTTCGCTTCCAAAGCCTTCACTACCGCCCGCACATTCGCTTGCATCTGCGCTTCCGTACCCTTGAAACTTCTTTCCAGTCGCGTCGTGCTTATTCCTTTCTGACCACAGCCTACGATTAACAGCATCGCGATTCCTACCACCACTGTCCGCTTGCACGTGTTCATCTTTACTCCTTGGTTTGATTTTCTCGCTAGCGCTCCTGCTTCCTCTTAGTCTACTATCTATCGGCGCAGAATGCAAGTGCCTGCGTCTTCGTACCACCCATCCACTTTACTCATCCCCTCCTCCCTACCACTTCCACAGCCCTTCGTTCTCATTTCTTTATCACATTCTCCGCTGATCCGCTTCGCTTGGCTACCGCTTGCTCGCCCTATCCATAACTTTAGTCAGTTGCGATGGTCACCCCGCGCTTCCTGGCTCCCCCTGCTACCTGCTCCACTCTGTCCGATTTCTCTATCTTTTTGTCCGTATCTGCTATTGCGCTCATCCGTTGCTTTCGTTATATTTCTAACTGTTCTCCCAAACACACGTAATCACTCTTCTCGCTCTTAACCACTATGGATACGAAAACACACAACGATCTCTATCATGTTTCTTCACCCCCCTCCCAACGCAGCATTTACCAAACCGATGCGCGCATTTTTCACCAGCCCAGTTTCCACTATGACTACGTCTCTTCTGTGACAGATTACCGCATCTCCCGCCGTCAATGCGAGCTCCTCCTCTCGCTCTCCTCCGGTGCTTCCGCCATACTCCGCCTCATCCCATTCGCTCCAGGCATCCTCCGCTTTCAATTCTGTGAAGGCACACCCGCCTTTGATGAAACCAGTCCCATGCTCGCTCCCACTGGTCTCCGCAAAACTTCTTTCCGCTCTTTTACCAACGCCTCTGAGATCTCCCTCGTCTTCAACTCTTATCGTATCACAATCGCCAAAAACCCCTTCCATCTCTCAATCCACCGTAAAGATACCACGCCTGTGATGTCTCTCGACTCAGAAAAGCTAGCCGGCGCTCCCATCTGCGGTCACCTAGGATTCCGCCGCTCCCAGTCCGCTCAGCCTTTCCTTAGCTGGCGCATCCGTAACGACGAACGCTTCTTCGGCCTAGGCGAAAAATTTTGCAAAGTCGAACGTACCTCCACGCGCGCCACCATCTGGTCCTCAGACACCTGCGGAAGTAACACAACGGACCTCAGCTATAAATCCGTCCCCGTCCTCTTCTCTTCACGTGGTTGGGGCATCATGCTCCATACCTCCTACCGCTCCCTTTGGGAAATTGGCACTTTCTCCTATACCACCGGCTCTTGCCTCACTGAGGACACAAAACTCGATGCCTTTATTTTTCTCGCTCCATCCTTCAAACAGCTTATCGCACTTTATCCTGCCTTAACCGGCCGGCCCGCCATGCCCCCACGTTGGGCCCTCGGTATCTGGATGAGCCGCTGTCAATACACCTCACGTCAGCAGGTCGACAATGTCCTCGCACGCCTCCGTAAGGAACGCATTCCTTGCGACGTCATCCATCTCGACCCCCTCTGGATGAATACTCACTACTATTATAAAATCGGCGTCGACGCCTGCGACTTCGTCCCTAACGAAGACGCTTTCCCCAACCAGCCTCGCATGTTCCGTGATTTTCTCCGACAAGGCTTCCATACCTCCCTTTGGATCAATCCCTACCTCCCAGAAAATACTCCAATCTACGAAGAAGCTAGATCACGCGGCTTTCTCCTCCAAGATGCTAACGGCGCTTTCGCTCGCCTCGAATTCGGTGAGCCAGTCGGTATCGTCGATTTCACCAACCCTGCTGCCAAACAATGGTGGAAAGACCACCTCATCCGTCTCCTCCGCAACGGCGCAGCAACACTTAAGCCAGATTACGGCGACCGTGTCCCTGAAACTGCTCTCTTCTTCAACGGCCGCACCGGTCGTGAAATGCACAATCTCTACCTCCATCTCTACGTCCAAACCGTCTTCGAAGCCGTTCAAGAAGTCTATGGCCAGGCCGTCATCTGGCGCCGCGCTGGCTACATCGGGTCTCAGCGTTACCCGGCCACCTGGGCCGGCGACACCCAAGTCAGCTGGGAAGCCATGCGCTCGTGCTTACGTGGCGGCCTCTCCGCAGGCCTTACTGGCGAAGCATTCTGGACTAGCGACATCGGCGGCTTCTCCGGCCCTCCGCCCTCCCCAGAACTCTACATCCGTTGGGCTCAGTGGGGCCTCCTTTCCGGAGTCTCCCGCTTCCACGGCACCTCTCCACGCGAACCTTGGGAATTCGGCCCCCAAGCCCTCGCCATTGTCCGCCATTATGCTCAACTGCGCTACCGCCTCATCCCCTACCTCTTGGCCGCTGCGTACGAGTCCACTTCCTCCGGCCTCCCTATGATGCGTCACCTCGTCCTCGAGTTCCCCCACGAACCTAACGTTGAAACCATCGATGACCAGTACCTCCTCGGCTCAGATCTCCTCGTCGCGCCCGTCCTTATTGAAGGAGCTCGTTCTCGCTACGTCTACGTGCCCTCCGGTACCTGGCATTGCCTCGAGTCGCCACTCCGCGCCTTTACAGGTCCCCGCTTCTTTCCTCTCCTTGCACCGCTTCCCCGTATCCCCATACTTGTCCGCCCAGCCGCCGTCATCCCGCGCTACCCTGCGCCACCTCAACACCTCAATAACACCCCGTCCCCTTCCCTTCTCCTCGAGATCTTTACCGGTGACGGTGAACGCCTCCTTTCCATCCCCGATGGTCCCTACTTCTGCAAAATTCATTACCGCTGTGCCAAGC